>NZ_JBHUSG010000051.1:0-73103 GCF_042673745.1 Kitasatospora sp. NPDC057015 | reverse complement strand
GCCCCCGGGTGTCCGGGGGCGGGCCGGCCGCCTGGCCGGGCGCGGGCCCGGCCGGTGACCCGCTCCGGCGGGCGGACGGTCAGGTGGTGGTGCCGTTGCCGGTGCCGCCCGGCAGGTCCTTGCCGGTGTACTGGGCGACCCCCTTGACGATGGTGTCCATCAGCGCGAGGTCCGGCGCCTTCGGGTCGACGTCGAAGCCGAGGTGGAGCGCGGTCAGCGCCTTGCCGTCCGCGGTCGGGAAGACCACGGTCTCGACGTACCCGTCGTTCCCCTTGGCCGCCTTGACCTTCCAGCGGACGAGGTAGCCGTCGCGGCCGGCGACCTTCACCGCCTCCGACTTCAGCTCCTCGTGGGACGGGCTGTCGCCGTAGGACTCCTTGGCGGCCTGGGCGATGTCCGCCTTGGCGGCGGCCTGCGCGTCCGTGCCCTCGATCCGGCTGGTGACCGCGCCGCCGAGCGAGCAGGTGTCGCCCTCGGCGCCGACGCAGGGGTAGGAGCCGATGGTCAGCGCCGCGTAGCCCCCGGTGGTGGTGCCGCCCTCCCAGCCGGAGGGGACGGGCAGCGTGACCCGGTTGACCAGGTCGGCCGCCACGCCGGCGGAGGCGCCGTCGTTGGAACCGTTGCCACCGCCCTTGCCGCCGGTCCCGCCCTGACCGTTCTGACCGTTCTGGCCCGGCGCGTTCTGGTTACCCTGGCCGTTCTGACCCTGGCCGTTCTGGTTGCCCTGCCCGTTCTGGCCGCCCTGGCCGTTCTGGCCCGGCATCCCGCCGCGGGGGCCGTTCTCGCCGTTGAACAGGAAGTTCCTGCCGTCGCGGTGGCTCGCACGGGCCGGCGCGTCACCGTCCACCGCGAGGTAGGTGACCCCGGAGCCGACCGCCAGGCCGAGCAGGGCCGCCACCGAGGCCGCGACGACCACCGCCCGGGACGGCCGGCGGAACGCCTTCCTGCTGCCGGACGCCGCACCGGCCGCGGTCGCGCCGATCGGCGGCGGCAGCTCCGGGTAGCGGACGGCCGGGCCGCTCTGCAGCACCTGCCCCTCCAGCACCCGGGTGTCCTCCTCCGGGCCGCCCTCGGCTCCCGGGCTGCGGGTGCCCGCCGCGTCCGGGCCCTCGGGAAGGCCCTGCGGGTCGGCGGGGCCCGGTGCGTCGGGGGCGTCCTGCGCGTCGGAGGCATCGGAGCCGGCAGCGGCGGCCGGCGGCGCCTGCGCCTCGGCCGCGAGGCCCGTGGGGGCGTCCGAGGGCGCCGGACGGGTGCCGGCCGTCCAGCCCTTGCCGTCCCACCAGCGCTGGGGCCGGGGGTCACTGGTGGTGTCCTGCGGATCCGGGTACCACCCGGCGGGAATCTGCTCGCTCACATCGACGAATCTAAACGGCGGCGGATAAACGCGATATCAGCAGAACCGCCCATTCGGCGGTTCTGGATGAGATTACGGTGAGAACCCGATCGGGGGCCCGCGCGGCGCCGCCCGCGGCGGCCCGTCAGCCGGCGTCCGGGGCCCGCCGCGGGGTGACGTAGGCCCCGGTGATGCCGCCGTCCACCAGGAATTCGCTCGCGGTGACGAACGAGGAGTCGTCACTGGCGAGGAAGGCGACGGCGGCCGCGATCTCCTCGGGAGCGGCGAACCGGCCGAGCGGGATGTGCACCAACTGCCGGGCCGCCCGCTCCGGGTCCTCGGCGAACAGCCCCCGCATCCGCGGGGTGTCCACCGGGCCCGGGCAGAGCGCGTTCACCCGGATCCCCTCGCGGGCGAACTGCACGCCCAGCTCGCGCGACATCGCCAGCACGCCGCCCTTGGCCGCGGTGAAGGAGATCCGCGAGGTGGCCGCGCCCATCCGCGCCGCGAAACTCGCGGTGTTGATGATCGAACCGCGCCCGTGCCGGCGCATGTAGGGCAGCGCCGCCCGGCAGCAGAGGAAGACCGAGGTGAGGTCGGCCGCCTGCACCCGGTGCCAGGCGTCCAGGTCGGTGGTGAGGACGGAGCCGTCCTCGGGCGGCGAGATCCCGGCGTTGTTGAACGCCACGTCGACGCTGCCGAAGGTCTCGTAGGCCTCGTCGAAGAGCGCCTCGACCATCGCCGGGTCGGTGGCGTCGGTGTGCACGAACAGCCCGCCGACCTCCCGGGCCGCGGCGGCGCCGGTCGCCTCGTCGACGTCCGCGCAGACCACCCGGGCGCCCTCGGAGGCGAGCCGGCGGGCGGCGGCGAGACCGACCGCGCCGCCGGCACCGGTGACGACAGCCGTCCGTCCGACCAGGCGGCGGCAGACCGGGGTGTCGGACATCGGGGCTCCTGCTCCTCGGTGCGGCACGGATCTCAGCGAACGCTACGGCCTGGCGGGGGCCCGCCCGGGGAGGGTGAGGGCCGTGGCGCGCCGCGCGGCGTGGTTGAGGGGATACCACGGGTGACGGGTGCAGAATTCCCGCCATGGATCGCAGGCCTTTCATCGGCATCAGCACCTACCTGGTCGACGTGAGCTGGAGTGACTGGCGGGGCCGCCGGGTGGCCCTGGTGCCCGAGCGCTACACGGCGTTCGTCAGGGACGCGGGCGGCGTTGCGGTGCTGCTGCCGCCGGACGCTCCGGAGCGCGCACCCGAGGTGCTCGCCCGGCTGGACGCACTGGTCGTCTCGGGCGGCCCCGACCTGGACCCGGCCTACTACGGGCAGCCGCCGCACCCGCTGACCGAGGCGGACTCCCCCGAGCGGGACCAGTGGGAGATCGCCCTGCTCCGGGCCGCGCTGGCCTCCGGCATGCCGCTGCTCGGCATCTGCCGGGGCATGCAGCTGCTCAACGTGGTGTGCGGCGGCACGCTGCTCCAGCACCTGCCGGACGTCGTCCACCCGGACGTGCACGCGGGCTCGCCCGGCGCCTACGGCGCGCACCTGGTGCGGCCGGTGCCCGGCACGCTGCTCGGTGACCTCTTCCCGGAGACCGAGCTGACGGTGCCGACCTTCCACCACCAGGCGGTCGACCGGCTGGGTGACGGGCTGCGGGTCGGTGCGCTGGCGCCGGACGGCACCGTCGAGGGGATCGAGGGCCCCGGCTTCACGCTGGGCGTTCAGTGGCACCCCGAACAGGGCGAGGACCTGCGGGTGATGCAGGCGCTGGTCCGCGCCGCGACCGCGGTGCCCACGATGCCGCTGGATCCCGCGGAGCTGCTGGACGGCCCGATCGGCTCGGCGGGCTCGGTGACCCCGGCCCGGGTGGGCGGCTGAGCACGGGCGCGACGACCGGGCCGGACCTCCGCGCCGGCCCGGTGCGGGCGCGGCCCGGGCCGTGAGGCCCCGTCGGCTCAGGTCACGGGCAGACCCGCCAGCGCGGCCAGCACGCCCAGCCCGCCGGCGGTCACCAGGGCGGTGACCGCACCCCGCCGGGCCACCGGCAGCCAGAGCAGCGCCGCCGCCAGCACACCCCACTGCCAGCCGTACCGCAGGGACGCGGCGAGCGGCAGGGCCGAGCCGGCGATCGCCCCGACCACGGCCGGCCCGGCTCCGGTCAGGAAGTCCTGCACCCGCCGGTCGGCCCGCAGCCGGTCGAAGTGGCGCGCGCCGAACAGGACGAACAGGAACGAGGGGCCGAAGGCCACGGCCGCCGCCAGCAGACCGCCGCCGACGCCGGCCGCCGCGAACCCGACGGCCGCGACGGTGTGGACGACCGGACCGGGAGTGACCTGACCGAGGGCGACCGCGTTGAGGAACTGACCGTCCGTCATCCAGTGGTAGCGGTGCACCGCGTCGTTCTGCATCAGCGGGATGATCACGAAGCCGCCCCCGTACGAGAGCGCGCCGACCTTGAACGCCACCCACGACAGCGCACCGAGCCCGCCCAACGCCGGTACCGCCGCCGCCAGCGGCAGCGCGGCCCGGCGGCCGGCGCCCGGCTGCGGCCCGATCCCGCCACCGTCGGGACCGCTCCGCCCACGCCCGCCGTCCCGGCCACCCTGCTCGTCATGGCCCCCCTGCCCGTCCCAACCGTCCGGTTCGCCCCGGCCGCCCTGCGGCAAGGCCGCCGCCCGCGCGCGGGAGCGCACCGCGACCTCGGCCAGGCCCGCCGCCAGCAGGACCAGCACCAGCCAGGGCCCGGTGACGACGGCCGCCACCGCGCCCGCGAGGGCGTACCCGGCCCAGCGCGCCCGACCCCGGCGGGCCGCACCCGCGCCCGCCGCCCCGGCCGCCGGCGTGCCCGCGCGCCCGAGGCTGCCGGGCACCAGCGCGGTGGCGGCCTGCACCGCGACCGCCGGCACGGCCGCGCCCGCGCCGGCCGCGGCGCCGAGCACCCAGAGCGGCGGGCGGCCGGCCAGGAAGAGCGCCGAGAGGGCCAGGATCAGGACCAGGCCCGGCGCGATGAAGCAGACTCCGCCGACCAGCGCGCCGGCGGCGCCGCGCAGCCGCCAGGCGGTGAGGATCGCCAGCTGGGTGGAGGCCGGGCCGGGCAGCAGGTTGGTGGTCGCGATGCCGTCCTCGAACTCCTCGGCGCCCAGCCAGCGGCGCCGCTCCACACAGAGCCGGCGCAGCAGCAGGATGTGCGCGGGCGGGCCCCCGAAGCCGACCAGCCCGATCCGCCCCCACTCCAGCGCGATCGTCCGCAGCCGGACCGGCTCGCCGTTGTCCACCACTACCTCACCAGGATCGACCGGCCCTCTCATCAGGGCGGCGAGACCCTACCGCAGCAAGGCGAACAGCAGGGTGCACAGGAGGGCGGGCCAGGCCGGTGGGAGAGTCTCGACGGGAACGACAACGGTCACCAGTGCAGCCTTTGGATCTTCGTCCGATCTGCGGTTCACTTCGGGTGCGGGGCTGCCACACCCTGCCCCCGCGCGTCCAGGAGAGGATCTCGATGGCCGTCCACGAGCACAGCCATGACGCTCGCGTCCACGGGGACGGCGGCCACGGCTCCGAGCCGCACGGGGACCACGGCGGACACGGACACGGGCCCGGGGGCCACTCGCACGGGGTGTCCGCCGACGCCGACCGCCGGTGGCTGCTGGCCGCGCTGACCCTGATCGTGGTGTTCATGGCCGGCGAGGTGGTGGTCGGCTTCGCCGCCCGGTCGCTGGCCCTGATCTCGGACGCCGCGCACATGCTCACCGACGCGGCCTCGATCGTGCTCGCGCTGGTCGCGATGCGGCTGGCCGCCCGCCCGGCCCGGGGCGGCTACACCTACGGACTCAAGCGGGCGGAGATCCTCTCCGCCCAGGCCAACGGGGTGACCCTGCTGGTGCTCTCCGCCTGGCTCGGCTACGAGGCGGTGCGCCGGCTGATCGACCCGCCGGAGGTGGCCGGTTCGCTGGTGCTGGTCACGGCGCTGGTCGGCATCGTCGTCAACATCGGCGCGGCCTGGTGCATGTCCAGGGCCAACCGCACCTCGCTGAACGTCGAGGGCGCGTTCCAGCACGTGCTGACCGACCTCTACGCCTTCGTCGCCACCGCAGTGGCCGGCGTGGTCATGCTGACCACCGGATTCGTCCAGGCGGACGCGATCGCCTCGCTGGTGGTGGTGGCCCTGATGCTGCGGGCCGGCATCGGGCTGGTCCGCGACTCCGGACGGATCTTCCTGGAGGCGGCGCCGGCCGGCGTCGACCCGGACGAGGTGGCGGACCGGCTGGTCGCCGCCGACCAGGTGGTGGAGATCCACGACCTGCACATCTGGGAGATCACCTCCGGACAGCCCGCGCTCTCCGCCCACATCCTGGTCGCCCCGGGCGGCGACTGCCACGCCGTCCGGCGGGGACTGCAACGGCAGCTGCGCGAGCGGTACCGGATCACCCACGCGACGCTGCAGGTCGACCACGTCGGCGAGGACGACGACCAGCAGCTGCTGCAGATCACCCCGGCGGGCGGGACCGTGCTGGACGAGCACTGCGGCGACTCCCACGGACCGGTCCACCGCAGCGGGCCGCACGAGCACTGATCCACCGGCGGGCCCGGGCGGGGCGGCGCCGGCGCCGGACCGCCCGAGCCGCGCGGGCTCGGCCCGTCCGCCCCCGTACTGTCGGCCCGGTACGGCATGATCGGAGGTGTGACCGCACCGCGACTGATGCTGCTCGACTCCGCCAGCCTCTACTTCCGGGCCTACTACGGCGTACCGGACTCCCTGAAGTCCCCCGCCGGTGAGCCGGTGAACGCCGTCCGGGGGCTGCTGGACTTCATCGCCCGGCTCGTCCAGGACCACCGCCCCGACCAGCTGGTCGCCTGCATGGACGCCGACTGGCGCCCGCAGTGGCGGGTCGACCTGGTGCCCTCCTACAAGACGCACCGCCTGGCCGAGGCCGGCGCCGACGGCGAGGAGGAGATCCCGGACACGCTGGCCCCCCAGGTGCCGGTGATCGAGCAGGTGCTGGACGCGCTCGGCATCGCCCGGGTCGGCTCGCCCGGCTACGAGGCGGACGACGTGATCGGCACCCTGACCGCCCGGGCGCGGGGCCCGGTGCAGATCGTCACCGGCGACCGCGACCTGTTCCAGCTGGTGGACGACAGCCGGCCGGTCCAGGTCCTCTACCCGGTCAAGGGCATGGGGAACCTACAGGTCACCGACGACGACCTGCTGCTGGAGAAGTACGGGGTGCGCGGCGACCGGTACGCCGACATGGCCGCCCTGCGCGGGGACCCGAGCGACGGCCTGCCCGGCGTCAAGGGCATCGGGGAGAAGACCGCCGCCCAGCTGATCAACGAGTACGGCGACCTCGCCGCGATCCGCGCCGCCGCGCTCGACACCCGCTCCCGGCTCACCCCGGCCCGGCGGAAGAACATCATCGAGGGCGCGGCCTACCTGGACGTCGCACCCACCGTCGTGCGGGTCGCCACCGACGCGCCCCTGCCCGACTTCGACCCGGCGCTGCCGGCCGAGCCGCTGGACCCGATGACCCTGGAGGAGCTGTCGGCCCGCTGGGGCCTGGGCAGTTCGCTGGAGCGGGTGCTCGCCGTCCTGGCGGGCTGAGCGCACGCGCGGGGCGAGGGGTCCGGCCGCTGACGGCCGGGCCCCCTCGCCTGCGGCGCCGTCAGCTCACCGAGGAGTAGGCGATGATGCCGCGGCGCAGGCTGTCCACGGACTTGCGGGCGGTGCTGCGCAGCTTGACGTCCTCGCCGGCCGCGTCCTGGATCTGGCCGAGCACGTCGATCAGCTGCTTCGTCCAGCGGACGAAGTCGCCGGCCGGCATCTCGGCGTCCCGCAGGACCGAGTCCAGGTTGTGGCCGAGCGACCAGCGGTAGGCGACCCAGGCGAAGCCGAGGTCGGGCTCGCGCTGGCCGACGCCCTCGGCGGTGTTGATCCGGTGCTGCTCCTCCAAGGCGTCGAGGTGACCCCAGATCCGGATCATGTGGCCGAGCGCCTCCTTGGCGTTGCCCTCCGGCACCCGGGGGGCCGCCGCGTCGTCGGCCTGCCGGGCCTCGTACACCAGGGCGGACGCGCAGGCGGCGAGCTCGGCGGCGCCGAGATCCTTCCAGACGCCCTCGCGGATGCACTCGGAGGCGAGCAGGTCGAGCTCGCCGTAGAGCCGGCCGAGGCGCTTGCCGTCCGGGGTGACGGTGTCCCCCTGGAGGTAGCCGAGGTCGGTGAGCAGGCCGCAGACCCGGTCGAAGGTGCGGGCGATGGTGTGGGTGCGCGAGCGCATCTTGCGCTCCAGCAGGTCCGTGTCGCGGTGCAGGCGGTGGTAACGCTCGGCCCAGCGGGCGTGGTCCTCGCGCTCGTCGCAGCCGTGGCAGGGGTGCTGACGCAGCTCGGTGCGCAGCCGGGTGATCTCGGGGTCGTCGGCGGCGGCCGCCCGGCCCCGGCGGAACCGCTCCGGCTCCACGTGGCCGGCCTTGGTCCGCAGGGCGGAGGCGAGGTCCCGGCGGGACTGCGGGCTGCGCGGGTTGAAGGACTTCGGGATCTTCATCCGGTCGACGGCCGTCACCGGGTGCGGGAAGTCGATCATCGCGAGCCGCTTGACCTGCCGCTCGGAGGTGAGCACCACCGGACGCGGCCCGTCCTGGTAGTCGGGGTGGCGGTGGGTCCGCGGCGAGCGGCTGACCGGCGGCAGGCCCGGGTCCAGGACGAGGGCGAGGCCGGCGAACTTGCCAGTGGGGACGTGGATCACGTCACCCGGCTTCAGCTGCTCGATGGACTCGATCGCGGCGGCCCGGCGCTGGCCGCTGCCCTCGCGGGCGAGGTCGTTCTCGCGGTCCTTGAGGGAGCGGCGCAGGGCCATGTACTCGTCGAAGTCGCCGAGGTGACAGGTCATCGACTCGCGGTAGCCGTCCAGGCCCTCCTCGTTGCGCTGGACCTGCTTGGCGATGCCGACCACCGAGCGGTCCGCCTGGAACTGCGCGAAGGACGTCTCCAGCAGCTCGCGCGAGCGGTGCCGACCGAACTGGGAGACCAGGTTGACGGCCATGTTGTAGGAGGGCCGGAACGAGGACTTCAGCGGGTAGGTGCGGGTGCCCGCCAGACCCGCGAGGGCCTCCGGGTCGAGGCCGCGCTGCCAGAGCACGACGGCGTGGCCCTCGATGTCGATGCCGCGCCGGCCGGCCCGGCCGGTCAGCTGGGTGTACTCGCCCGGCGTGATGTCGGCGTGGGTCTCGCCGTTCCACTTGACCAGCTTCTCCATCACCACCGAGCGGGCCGGCATGTTGATGCCGAGCGCCAGCGTCTCGGTCGCGAAGACGGCCTTGACCAGGCCCTTCACGAACAGCTCCTCGACCACCTCCTTGAAGCGCGGCAGCATGCCGGCGTGGTGGGCGGCGATGCCGCGCTCCAGCCCGTCCAGCCACTCGAAGTAGCCGAGGACGTGCAGGTCCTCGTCCGGGATGTCGGCGCAGCGCTCCTCCACGATCGCCCGGACCCGGGCCCGGTCGGAGTCCTTGTTGAGGCGCAGCCCGGAGCTGAGGCACTGCTGGACGGCGGCCTCGCAGCCCGCCCGGCTGAAGATGAAGGTGATCGCCGGGAGCAGGCCCTCGGAGTCGAGGCGGTCGATGACGTCCACCCGGCCCGGCGTCCAGACCCGGCCGGGCCGCCCGGTGGGCATGGAGCGGCCGCGGCCCTTGGCGAAGCGGTCGCCGCGCGGGCTGACGGCCAGCTCGGAGCGGGCGAGGCGGACCAGCTCGGGGTTGACCAGCTTGGCCGGGTTGCGCGGCGCGTCCTTGGGGCGGCCGTCGCGGTCCGGGTTGGCGAACAGGTCGTACATCCGGTTGCCGGCCATCACGTGCTGCCAGAGCGGCACCGGACGGTGCTCGGAGACGATCACCTTGGTGCCGCCGCGGACGGTGTCCAGCCAGTCGCCGAACTCCTCGGCGTTGGAGACCGTCGCGGAGAGCGAGACCAGGGTGACGGACTCGGGCAGGTGGATGATCACCTCCTCCCAGACGGCGCCGCGGAAGCGGTCGGCGAGGTAGTGGACCTCGTCCATCACCACGTAGCCGAGGCCGTCGAGGGTCTGCGAGCCCGCGTAGAGCATGTTGCGCAGCACCTCGGTGGTCATCACCACCACCGGCGCGTCGCCGTTGACGGTGTTGTCACCGGTCAGCAGGCCCACCTTGGCGGCGCCGTAGCGCTTGACCAGGTCGCCGTACTTCTGGTTCGAGAGCGCCTTGATGGGCGTGGTGTAGAAGCACTTGCGGCCGGCCTGCAGGGCCAGGTGCACGGCGAACTCGCCGACGATCGTCTTGCCGGAGCCGGTGGGCGCGGCCACCAGGACGCCCTCGCCGGCCTCCAGTGCCTCGCAGGCCTGGATCTGGAAGTCGTCCAGCGGGAAGTCGTACAGCTGCTGGAAGCCGTGGAGGGCGGTGGCCTCCTGCCTGGCACGGCGCCGGAAGGCCGCGTAGGCCTCGGCGGGGCTGAGTTCCTCGTCCTCGGAACGCTGGGGGGTGCTGGTCATCTGCGTCACCTCTTCTTCCCGTAGGACTGCTTCGTCCCGTGGGGCTGTGGCCCGGACGGGCGGAACGGGGGCGCAGACGGCGACGCCTGCGGCTGCGGGGCCGGGCCGGTACCTACCGGCGCCGGGGCGCGGCTGGGGGTGTGGTTGATGTGGTGATCGAGCATCTCAGCCAGAGATTACCCGCCGGGACTGACATCAATAGCACCGTTTTTCCGCGGGCCCCCGGCGGGCTCCGCGGGCGCCCCGGCGCAGGCCCGGCGCAGGCCCGGGCGCGGGGGTCGGACGGCCCGCGCCGCGGGCCGCCGGCGCCGCCCCCGAGGGTGCGGGAGCGCTCCGCTGTCAGTCTCAGAGTTGCAAATGTCTTCAACAGATCAGAGTCGGGGCGGCATTCGATCGGACTCCGATCAGCTACGGTCGCCTCCGATCAACCCCCCATCGGCCGGGTAACGATCTGCCTACAGTCGGTACACGGCAGCCCCCGCCGCACCGGCGCGGGCGCCGCCCACGGGAGGATCGCGATGGCGAATCTGGAGACGTCCCTCAAGGAAGCCATGACCATCGAGGGCGCGATCGGCGTCGCGCTGGTCGACTACGGCAGCGGCATGGCCCTCGGCAGTCTCGGCGACGGCGCGGAGCTCGACCTCAACGTCGCCGCCGCCGGCAACACCGACATGGTCCGCGCCAAGATGCGCACCATGGAGATGCTCAACCTCCACGACAACGAGATCGAGGACATCCTGGTCAGCCTGACCAACCAGTACCACCTGGTCCGGCCGCTGGCCACGAAGAACGGCCGGGGCCTCTTCCTGTACCTCGCGCTCAACCGCGGCCGGGCCAACCTGGCGATGGCCCGCCACCACCTCAAGCGGATCGAGGCGGGTCTGGAGGTCTGACCGACCCGACGGGCGACGACCCCCGAGCCCCACCCGTTCCCCGGCGCCCCGGCCCACTGCCCCACGGCCCACGGCCCACGGCCCACGGCCCACGGCCGAACGCCCAGCGCCCGGGCCCGTCCGCCCGAACCGCCCGAACCCGCCCCCGCCCGGCAGCCAGCGGCAGAAGGAGCCAGCGACCGTGGCCGCACCCCTCTACCAGGCGAAGGCCGAGTTCTTCCGGATGCTCGGCCACCCCGTCCGCATCCGCGTACTGGAGCTGCTCCAGGCCGGCCCGACCCCCGTACGCGACCTGCTCGCCGAGTTCGACATCGAGCCCTCCAGCCTCTCCCAGCAGCTCGCCGTGCTGCGCCGGTCGGGCATCGTGACGGCCAGCCGCGAGGGCTCGACCGTGGTGTACGCCCTCGCCGGCGGGGACGTCGCCGATCTGCTCCGGTCGGCCCGCCGGATCCTCACCGTGCTGCTGGCCGAGCAGGGCACGCTGCTCGCCGAGCTGCGGGCGGCGGACTGACCGCCCCGCGCCGGCAGCACCACCGCACCGCCACCGGACCTGCACCGCCACCGCCGCCACCACTGCTCTGCCGGCCGCCGGACCCGCCCGGCCGAGCCGGCGGGCCGAGCCCGACTCAGCCCGTCCCGGCGAGCAGTGCGGGCAGCCTGCGCATGTCGTCGAAGACCACGGTGCCCGGCCCCGCCAGCCGCGCCGCCGCCGTCAGGCCGCCGGCGTACCCGAAGGCCGCCATCCCCGCGGCCTGCGCGGCCCGTACGCCGTAGGCGCTGTCCTCGACCACCGCGCACCTGGCCGGGTCCACGCCCATGACGCGGGCGGCGTGCAGGAAGAGGTCGGGCTCGGGCTTGCCGCGCGTGACGTCCTCCGCGCTGAAGATCCGGCCCTCGAACCGCTCGAAGAGGCCGACCAGCGCGAGGTTGCGCCGCATGCCGCCGTGCCCGCCGTTCGAGGCCACGCAGGACGGCAGGGTGAGCGCGTCCAGTGCCTCGGCGATCCCGTCGACCGCCGTCAGCCCCGCGTCGAGGGCCTCCCGGTACCAGGAGTGGTAGGGCTCCTCCCAGCCGTGCTCCAACGGGCGCCCCAGCCGCTCCTGCACGGTGGCCCGCCAGACCTCCGTCGAGGACCCGACCAGCAGGTCGACGATCTCCGCCTCGGTGAACTCGCAGCCCAGGTCGGCGAAGATCCGCGCGTCCACCTGCACCGCTATCCGCTCGCTGTCGACGAGCACCCCGTCGCAGTCGAAGATCACCAGGTCGAACCGGTCCGCTGCCATGCCGGGCAGCCTACGGCCCGGTCCGCCCCGCCCGGGGGCGATCCCCGGAGACGGCCGGAGAGCTGACGCCCCGACCGCACCGGTCCGACCTCCGCACAGGTCTTCCATGTGACCCATGACATGTGAAATATTACCGTCGGCACCGAGCCGGCCCGCCCGCCTCAGACTCCCCCGCTCGCCCGCCGGACCACTCTCACCCGTCCACACCGTCCGGAAAGGACAGGTCAGTTGCGCAGACTGTCCGCGATACTCGCGGTGGCGCTCACCATGAGCGCGACAGCGGCCACCCTCCTCGGCACCCCCGCCCAGGCCGCACCCCCGCACCCCGCCACCGCGGCCGCCGCGAACGCGGAGGGCGCCGAAGCCCCGGCCCAGCCGCTCGCCGGGCCCGAGCGCGAGCGCCAGTCGCTCCGCACCAAGGCCCTGGAACAGCTCAACAAGGGGGCGGTCGCCCGGACTTCGGACGGCCGCGCGCCGGCCAGGGTCAAGGTCGGCAACGACTACGTCCAACTCGCCCAGCAGCGCAAGGACAAGGTCTTCGTCATCCTCGCCCAGTTCGGCGACCAGGTCGACAACACGACCCAGTACAACGGCCGGCCGCGCTACGCCGGCACCCCGGGCCCGCAGCACAACCGGATCCCGCAGCCGGACCGCAGCGACACCCACACCCTCTGGAAGAGCGACTTCGGCCGCGACTACTACCAGCGGATGTTCTTCGACGACGCACCCGGCGCCAACTCGATGCGCAACTACTACCGCACCCAGTCCTCGGGCCGCTACGACCTCGACGGCACGGTCAGCGACTGGGTGACCCTGCCCTACAACGAGGCCCGGTACGGCAGCAACAAGGGCCCGCAGGGCGGCGGCGCCTGGACCCAGGCGCAGGAGTTCGTCCGGGACGCCACCAAGGCCTGGTACGACGGCGAGATCGCCAAGGGCCGCAGCGCGGCGCAGGTCGGCGCCGAGCTGGCCCAGTACGACGTCTACGACCGCTACGACCACGACAAGGACGGGAACTTCGACGAGCCGGACGGCTACCTCGACAACGTCATCGTGGTGCACGCGGGCGTGGACGAGACCTGGGGCGGCGGCGCCCAGGGCGCGGACGCCCTCTGGGCGCACCGGAGTTGGACCTTCCCCGACCCCACCGGGCAGACCGGGCCGGCGGGCAACCGGATCGGCGGCGCCCCGGTCGGCGACACCGGCCTCTACGTCTACGACTACGTCCAGGCCGGCGAGAACAGCGGAGTGGGCCTGTTCGCCCACGAGTTCGGCCACAACCTCGGCCTGCCGGACCTCTACCCGCTGACCGGCGGCGACAACGCCGTCAGCTTCTGGTCGCTGATGTCCTCCGCCTCCTACCTGGGCAAGGGCAGGAACACCACCGGCGAGTACCCCGGTGACCTGGACGCCTGGAGCAAGCTGCAGTTCGGCTGGCTCAACTACGACGAGGCGCAGGCCGCCACCAGGTCCAGCCACGCGCTCGGCGTCAGCGGCTACAACACCGACCAGGCCCAGGCCGTCCTGGTCCACCTGCCGCCGGGGCGGACCACCACCACCCTGGCCGAGCCCTTCGAGGGCACCGCCCAGTGGTGGAGCGACACCGGCGACAACATGGACGCCACCCTCGGCCGCACGGTGGACCTCACCGGACGCACCGCCGGCGCCGCACTGGACGCCGCCGCCTGGTACGACATCGAGCAGGACTACGACTTCCTCTCGGTCGAGGCCTCCACCGACGGCGGCCGCAGCTGGAAGCCGCTGCACGGCACGGTGAACGGCACGCCCATCGGCGACACCACCGCCCTCACCCCGGGCCTCAGCGGCACCTCGGCCGGCTGGACCCGGCTGCACGTCCCGCTGGACGCCTACCTCGGGGCTTCCGTGCAGGTGCGCTTCCACGTCACCTCGGACGGCAACACCCACGGCAAGGGCGTCCTGGTGGACGCCGTCCGGATCACCGCCGACGGCGCCGTGCTCACCGAGGACGGCGCGGAGAGCGGCGGCCAGGGCTGGACCACCACCGGCTTCGCCACGCTGACCGGCAAGGACGCGGTGCGCGAGCACCCCCGGGCGTACCTGGTGGAGAACCGCCGGTACGTCGGCTACGGCGCCTTCCTGCAGACCGGCCCGTACAACTTCGGGTACTCGGGCGTCGCCGGGAAGGCCGGCGTGATCGACACCTACCCGTACCAGGAGGGCGTGCTGATCTGGCTCTGGGACACCGGCTACGCCGACAACAACACCAGGGACCACCTGGGCGGCGGGCTGATCCTGCCGGTCGACGCCCACCCCGCGTCGATCCGGTTCGCGGGCGGGAACCTGGTCAACGGCCGTGCGCAGAGCTACGACGCGCCGTTCTCGCTGAAGCCGACCACGGCCTTCACCCTGCACAGCGCGGGTGCCGCGACCCGGTTCGCGGCCGAGCCGGCCGTCCCGGTCTTCAACGACCGGACCGGCGTGTACAGCGACCCGGCGAACCCGGAGCTCGGCGTGAAGGTGCCGGACACCAACACCAGGATCGAGGTCGTCCGCGAGACCCGCGACGGCCGGCTGACCACCGTGAAGGTCGGCCCGGCCGCCTGACCCGTCACGATCTGACGGACGGCGGCCACCCGGCCCCGGTCCCGCCCACCGGCGGGGCCGGGGCCCTCGCGTTCTCCGGCCCGCCCGCCCCCTCCCCCGGCCGCTCCCCGGGCCCGGTCGCCGCCGCCCCCGCTCCGGAGCCGGCGGCAGGCCGTCACTGCGGGCCGTAGCCCAGGGCGGCGGCGCCCGTTCCGAGCAGGGCGAAGGCCCGCTCCGCGTCGGCGGCCGCCCGCGGGTGGGCCCGGTCGGCGTCGAGACCGGCGGCCAGCGCGGCCCAGTTCGTCCTGGTGAGCTCCTGGCGCATCGCGATGTACTGGGCGGCGATCAGGCGCGGGGTCAGCTCGTCCGGCCCGTCGACGGCCTCGGCGAGCGCCTCGGCCAGGGCCCGGGTGTCGGCGGCCAGGAAGTCGAGCAGGTGGGAGCTCAGGCTCGGGGTCCCGTAGATCAGCCGGTGGAAGGCGATCACCTGGGGGTGGTCGCAGAGTCCGGTCACCGGGTCCCGTTCGGTGAGCCGGGCGAGGAAGTGCCGGCGCAGCGCCTCCAGCGGCGGCATTCCGGCCGGGCGGGCGCGGACCACCCCCGCCGCTTCGCCGCGGTGGTCCGCGATGCGGTGCAGGACCAGGTCCTCCTTGCTGGCGAAGTACCGGAACAGGGTCGGCTTGGAGACCTCGGCCGCCGCCGCGATCTCCGCGACCGAGACCTGCTCGAAGCCGTTGGCGAGGAACAGTGCGATCGCCGTGTCGGCGATGGTCTGCCGGGTGCGTTCCTTCTTGAGGCTCCGCAGACCTCCGGGCGGACCTTGGGGCTCACTCATGGCATCAGCATAACCCAGGAAGATTTGTTACCCGGTTGCATTTCTTCCCGGGTTGCTCTTTCATGGGGTGCAACAGGACCTGACACGCCACCGGAAGTGGGAAGCACGCCATGCCAGCCGTACTGATCGTGGGAGCCGGACCGACCGGACTCACCCTCGCCTGCACCCTCGCCCGCCAGGGGGTCACCGTCCGCGTGATCGAGAAGTCGCCCGGGTTCCACCGGATCTCGCGCGGCAAGGCGCTCAACCCCCGCAGCCTGGAGGTGCTCGCCGACCTCGGCCTGGGCGAGCGGCTCACCGCCGCCGGCCGCACCGGCCTGGTGTTCCGCAAGTACTTCGCCGGGGAGCACGTCTCCGACACCGACCCGCTCGCCGAGCCGCCGGACGGCCCCGAATCCCGGTACGCCGGCCCGCTCTCCATCCCGCAGTGGCGCACCGAGGACCTGCTCCGCGAGCGCCTCGCCGAGTACGGCGTGCAGGTCGAACTCGGCACCGAACTGGTCGGATTCACCCAGGACGAGCAGGGCGTACGGGCCGAACTCGCCGACGGCCGGCGGATCCCGGCCGACTACCTGGTCGGCTGCGACGGCGCACGGAGCCCCGTCCGGCGCCGGCTCCAGGTGGCCTTCGAGGGCCGCACGGACGAGCAGCAGACGATGTTCTGCGGGGACGTCGAGGTCGACGGCGAACTCGACCCGACCGTCTGGCACCAGTGGTTCGGCCCCGACGGGGCGGTGCTGCTCTGCCCGTTCGAGGGGTCGTCCGTCTGGCAGTTCCAGGCGACCCCGGAGACGGGCCCGGACGGCCGCCCGCTGGAGCCCTCGCTGGAGGGTTTCCAGCGGATCTTCGACCGGCACGCCCGGATGCCCGGCGTGCGACTGCGCAACGCCACCTGGCTCTCCGTCTGGCGGGCCAACGTCCGGATGGCCGAGCACTTCCGGGTCGGGCGGGTCTTCCTGGCCGGGGACGCCGCCCACGTCCACCCGTTCGCGGGCGGGCTGGGCATGAACACCGGCATCCAGGACGCCTGGAACCTCGGCTGGAAGCTCGCCCACGTGCTGACCGGGCAGGCGGGTGACGCCCTCCTCGACACCTACCAGGAGGAGCGACTGCCGGTGGCCGCACTGGCGTTGGACCTGAGCACCGGTGCGCACGCCAAGGTGATGGAGGCGGTCCGGGTGCCCGGGGTCGGGGTCGAGGCGGTCGCCACACCCGACCTGCGCGGGCTGGCCGTGCACTACCGGTGGAGCTCCCTCGCCGGGAGCGCCACGGCCGGCTCCGGGGGCGCCGACGAGCGGCCCCGCCCGGGCGACCGCGCACCCGACGCCGCCTGCCCCGGCCCCGACGGCGCTCCCGCCCGGCTCCACGAGCACTTCGGCGGCGGCCGGTTCACCCTGCTCGGCTTCGGCGCCGCCGCACTGCCCGCCCTCGCCGCCGCGGCCGAACGCCGACCCGGCCTGCGCACCCTGGCCCTCGACGCGGGCCCGGGCACACCGGCCGATCCGCAGGGGCGGATCCGGCACGCCTACGGGATCACCGGCGACGACCTCGTCCTGGTCCGGCCCGACCACCACCTCGCGCTGCTCGCCCCGGCCGCGGAGGGCCGGCGGGTGGACGACTACCTGGCCGCGCTCGGACGCTAGGGCTCGTCCGACGGGACAGCCCCCGGGCACACGCAGGCCGGGGCGGCGGCTCCCGTGTGGGAACCGCCGCCCCGGTGCTCAACTGCCGTCCTGTTCCTCTGTGGTGCTCCTGCGGTACCGCGGTGGCGCTGGTGCCGTACCGCGGTGGTGCCCGGCCGGGCGCGGCCCTCGTGTAAGGTTCCCCGCCGCGCCCGACCGGAGTCGTGACTGCCCGGGCCCCGGCGGGCTACCGGCGCAGCGGGCCCTCACAGGTGTAGTCGGCGGTGCCCGCCTGACCGGAGGGCCAGACGTCGACCTTGCCGAACCAGCAGTTCATGTCGGCCAGGTTGTTGGCGGCCGCCGCTCCCCGGGAGATCAGGAAGTAGTCGACGGTGCCGGCCATGTCCGCCCGGATCCGGCCCGGGTCGGCCGAGTTGGTGAGGTTGGCGGTGATGCGGCCGGTGCAGGTGAACCGCATCTTGTTGTCCCAGTCGCCGTTGTCCTTGCAGGTCGGCGTGTTGGACGTGGCCCTGGCGAAGGCCTCCTGCACCTCGGAGGCGAAGGCGTAGCGCAGCGAACCGTTCGGGGTGTAGGCGGTCGCCGGCACGAACAGGCCGTCCGCGAGCGGGATCTCGGCGTCCAGGAAGGCCGTGTACTCGCGCTGGAGCGCCGCGTCCCGCCCGATCCGGTCCCGCCAGGCGTCGTAGCCGGCGCGGTCGTCGGCGCGCAGCAGCCGGTACATCTCGGCGAGTTGGTCGGGGTGCCGCTCACCGAGCAGGTTGAAGAAGGTCGCCGCGTACGGGTACGCCTGGAAGCCCAGCTCCTCCCAGGTGGCGTGCAGGATCCGGTCGACGGTCAGCCGGGGCACCCCCGCCTGGTCGTCCCAACCGACCTGGCGGACCATGTACTTGCGCGCCTTGACACCGCCGGCGGAGGTGGATCCGGCGAAGTACTCGGCGGTGCCCTCGTTCATCGCGAAGGTGGCGGCGCCGGGCCAGCGGGTGGTGTAGCCGTTCTCGGGGATGGCCCAGCGGGCGTTGAGGTAGTGGGTGTACTCGTGGCGGAAGAGCTCCTCCAGGCTGAAGTAGGACTCGGCGCTGGTCCGCTGGTAGGTGTAGAAGGTGGAGCGCTCCTCCAGGAACATGCCGCCGTTGTTGACGTCACCGATCCCGAACAGCATGTTCTGCAGGTTCTGGTAGCGGGTCTTGGTGTCGTAGAGGCGGACCTCCAGCACGGGGTGGGTGTCGCCGGCCACCGGCTGGTCGGTGCCGACGACCCGGAAGAACTGGCCCTTGACCTGCTTGGTGGCGTAGTACAGCTGGTCGGCGGTGGCCCGGTCGAGCGCCGTGCGGACGATCAGGGTGCCGTTGTCGTAGCTGTAGGAGTGCGGGAACACCTCCCGCTCGACGTCGGCCCGGCAGGCGGCGTACTGGGCGCAGAGGCCGAAGTCGTTGACCGGCACCGCCAGGTTCGCCCACGGCTTGCTCAACCGCCCGTACAGCGCGGTGACCTGGTCGAGCGTGGGGCCGAGCCGGGCGCGCAGCTCGTCCTTGAGCGCGTCGATGCGGGCGAACCTGGCGTACTCCAGCATCGCGTCGGAGGCCGCCCACTCGCTGGCGGTGCCCTTGAGGTGCTGGTAGCCGGCGTAGGCCCGCAGGGCCTCGCGGTAGCCTGCGTCGGCGGCGACGGCTGCGCGGAACAGCCCCTGCGGGTCCTCCCCGACGTTCTCGACACCCTGGAAGTTGAGCTGCAGGGCGCCCTGGACGGCCCAGTTCCAGCCCCGGTCGCCGACCGCGGCGCTGCCGGGGGCGAACATCCGCAGCACCCGGCCGACCAACGGCAGTCTGGCGACCCGCAGTCGGGGCGAGGTGCTGGTCTGCAGCAGCTCGCCCATGGTGTCGCCGTTGCCGGTGGTCGGCGTGAACACCGCGGGGTTGGCGGTGTAGCGGTTCATCGCCTGGTCCAGGGCCGAGCTGGTCGCGTCGTCCCGGATGTCGATCACGTCGTGGTGGTAGAAGTCGAACAGCACCACGACGTGCAGGAAGTACCAGAGCTCCTGCTGGTTGAGGTTGTTGGCGCTGTCGAAGGAGGCCGCGAGGCCGCTGATCCGGTCCGCCACCGCCCGGACGTGGGGGCCGGTCATCACCTTGGCGAGTCGCGGGTCCCAGGTGCCCAGCAGGGGCCGCAGGCAGTCCTGGTAGGTGTGGGAGCGGTCGACGAGGAAGTCGGCCAGCGCACCCGGCGCGAGCGCGCTGAACTGGTCGAGCGTGCAGGGCGTGCCCTGCGCGGTGAGGGCCGCCTCGGCCGGTGCGAGACCGGACGGATCGGCGGCCTGCGGCGTGACGGCCGTCGGCTGGCGCCCGGCGGCTCCGGGCCAGCCCGCGGGGCCGGCCGAGAAGGCCCCGGCCGGGTTGGTGGCCGCATGTGCGACCTCGCCCCCGGGCCCGGAGAGGGCCGGCCCGGCCGGGACTACCGCGGCTGCGGCAGGGCCGACGGCCCCGGCCGGCCCGCCGAGGGCCTGGGAGCTCTGGACGAGGGGGGCGGCCAGTGCGGTGGCCAGTGCGGCACAGAGCAGGGTGTTGCGCATGCGTCGGGTGGAAGACACCAAGACTCCTGGGAGTGTGGGGTGACGGGCTGGTGTCGTGCACGGGCCGGCACGCGTCCATGGGGGAGGTGGAGGCGGACGCGCGGGGTCGGCCCGCGGGGCGCTGTGGGGAGAGGCGGCGCTCCGGGCGGGGCGGGCCACGGCGGGGTGTACGGCCGGGGCGGCCCCGTGCGGGTCCGCCGCGGAAGCGGTCAGGACGGCGGACCCGCACGGGAGTTCGGGGTGGGGCGGGGGCTGCGCGGTCAGCGGCGCAGCGGGCCCTCACAGGTGTAGTCGGCGGTGCCGGCCACGCCGGACTGCCACACGTCGACCTTGCCGAAGGTGCAGTTCATGTCGTTGAAGTTGTTGGCGACGTCCTTCGTCCTGGTGAGGATGAAGTAGTCGACCGTGCCGGACATGTCCTTGAAGACCTGGTCCGGGTTCGTGGCGTCGGCCAGGTTGGCGGTGATCCGGCCGGTGCAGACGAAGCGCATCGGCTTGTTGTCCCAGTCGCCGTTGTCCTTGCAGTTCGGCGTGTTGGAGGTGGCCCGGGCGAAGGCCTCCTGCACCTCGGAGGCGTAGGCGTACTGCAGCCAGCCGTTCGGGGTGAAGGTGGTGGCCGGCACGTACAGGCTCTCCACCGCCGCGATCCGGGCGTCCAGGAAGGCGCTGTACCCCGCCTGGAGCGCGGCGTCCGCACCGACCCGGTTGCGCCAGGCGTCGAAGCCGGCCGGGTCGTCGGCGCGCTGGTAGCCGTACATCTCGCGGATCAGCGACGGGTGCTGCTCCCACAGGAACTCGAAGAAGGTGCCCGCGTAGTTGTAGAAGTGGAACGCCGGGGTGTCCGAGTAGGTGGCGTGGATCAGCTCATTGACCGTCATCCGCGGGATGCCGGCCCGCTCGTCGGCG
Organism: Kitasatospora sp. NPDC057015; assembly: GCF_042673745.1. Taxonomy (NCBI): domain Bacteria; kingdom Bacillati; phylum Actinomycetota; class Actinomycetes; order Kitasatosporales; family Streptomycetaceae; genus Kitasatospora; species Kitasatospora sp. NPDC057015. Next base: position 52,566 of record NZ_JBHUSG010000051.1, on the reverse strand, counting down.
GCGAGCTTGCGCACCAGTGACCGACGCACCAGGATGCCCTGGTCCCGGGTGGCGCCGTCGAAGAACTCGGCGGTGCCCTCGTCCATCGCGGTGGTCTTGTCCCCGGCGTACCAGCGCGGGTCGCCGAAGTAACCGGGCGTCGCCCAGCGGCCGTTGAGGTAGTGGACGTACTCGTGCCGGAACAGCTCCTCCAGCGTGAGCTGGGAGTCCTGCGGCACCCGGCGCTGGTAGGTGTAGAAGGTGGCGCCGCGCTCGATGTAGATCCCGCCGTTGGCGGTGGAGTAGCCGGTCAGCACCGGGTGGTAGACCTCGTAGTCGGCCCGCGAGGCGTACAGGTGGATGTGCAGCGTCTCGTTGGTGTCGCCGGCCAGCGGCTGGTCGGTGCCGAGCACCCGGAAGAACTGGCTCTTCACCTGCTTGCCCGCGTAGTACATCTGGTCCACGGTGGCCTTGTCCAGGGCCGTGCGGACCTCGATGGCGCCGTTGTCGTACCGGTAGGTGTGGGGGAAGATCCGCTCCTCCAACTGGTCGGTGCAGACGCCGTACTGCGCGCACACGCCGTAGTAGGCGGCCCAGCCGATCAGCTTCACCCAGGGGTCGGAGAACTCGCCGAACGCCGCCTTGGTGCGGTCGAGCAGCGGCCCGAGGTCCGCGGCGACGGCGGCCCGGAGCTCGGCTATCTGGCCGAAGCGCCCGGCCTCGGCCATCGCGTCCCGGGCCACCCAGGCGTTCTTGGTGCCCTTGAGGTGGCCGTAGGAGGCGAAGGCGCGGAAGGCGTCCCGGTAGCCGGTGTCGGCGGCGACCGCCGCCGTGAACGCCGGGTCCTGGTTCAGGATGCCGAGGTAGTTCAGGTTGAGCGCGGCCAGCGCGGCCTTGCCCCACTGGGCGCTGTCGGCGACCGTGGTGCCCGGGGCGAGCACGGCGAGGATCCGGCCGGCCACCGCGAGGTTGTGCTGGCGCAGGCCGGAGCTGCCCGCCGTGATGGCCAGTTCCCGCAGCGTGGCCGCGGCGCGGTCGGTGGCCTCGAAGGCGTGCGCACCGCCCGTGTAGGCCTCGATCGCCTGCTGGACCGCCGCCAGGGTGGGGGCGTCGGTGATGTCGATCTCGGCGCGGCTGAAGTCGTGGTAGACGGTGGCGTGCAGGAAGGTCCACAGCTCGTACAGCTGCGAGGCGCCGGTGCCGTCGTCGTGGGCGGCGAGCGCGGTGATCCGGTCGGCGACGGCCCGGACGTGCTCGTCGTCCATGGTGATGGCGAACCGGGCGTCCCAGGTCCACAGGAAGGTCTTCAGACAGCCGTCGGCGCTCACCGCCGGGTCGGTGAGGAAGTCGGCCAGCGCCGCCGGGCCGAGGCCGGTCATGCCGTCGAGCGTGCAGGGCACGCCCGCGGCGGTGACGGTCACGGCGCCGGCGGCGGTGCTCGCGCTGTCGGCGGTCGGGGCGGGTGCGCCCACCCGGTCGGGGAGCAGGCCGGGGACGAGCGCGTCGCCGAGCGAGCCGCCGCCGGGGGCGGGCGCCGCGGTACCGGCCTTGGCGACCGCGTCACCGAGGCGGTCCACCTCGTCGTAGCCGGTCGGCGCCGGCTCGGTGGTCCGGGTGGCTGTCGGGTCGGCGGCGGGGGTGGTCGTCCGGGCGGCGGCCGGCGGCGCCTCCGCGCCGAACGCCTGCGCGCTCTGGACGGCGGGCAGGGTGAGGGTGGCGGCCATCGCGGCCGCGAGCAGAACTCGACGCGCAGTGCGGTGAGTTGACACCAGTGCTCCTGTTTCGTGGAGGAGTGGGGGGAGAGCGGTGCGGTGCGGTGCGGGTACGGCGGGTGGCGCCAGTCCTGGGGGCGTGAATGCGGCGAACGGCAAGGGGCGTGAGTACGGCAGGCGGCGCGGGTACGGCGGTGGCGCGGAGGCCCGCGAGTGGCGCGCGACCGGACGTGGCGCCGGCACCGGACGGCGAGCTGTGGGGCGACCTCGGGCCGTACCGCCCCGGAGCGGGGCGGGGCGGGGCGGTACGGCGCCGGGCCGCTGCGCGGCGGTGGGTCAGGCCTCCGGGAAGTGGCAGGCCGCCTGGCGGGCACCGGCGCCCGTGATCCGCAGCAGCGGACGTTCGGTGCGGCAGAGGTCCTGCGCCTTGGGGCAGCGCGGGTGGAAGCTGCACCCGCTGGGCGGGTTGGCCGGGCTGGGCGGGTCGCCGAGCAGGACGATCCGCTCGCGGGCCCGTTCGGCGGCCGGGTCGGGAAGGGGTACGGCCGAGAGCAGCGCCCGGGTGTAGGGGTGGGCGGGGTTGCCGTACACCTCCTCCTTGTCGCCGATCTCGACGATCCGGCCGAGGTACATCACCGCGACCCGGTCGCAGACCCGCTTCACGACCGAGAGGTCGTGCGCGATGAACACGTAGGCCAGGCCCAGCTCGTCCTGCAGGCGCTCCATCAGGTTGACGACCTGGGCCTGGATCGAGACGTCGAGCGCGGAGACCGGCTCGTCGGCGATGAGCAGGCGCGGCGAGGTGGCGAGCGAGCGGGCGATGCCGATGCGCTGTGCCTGGCCGCCGGAGAACTCGTGCGGATAGCGGTCGATGTGCTCCGGGATGAGCCCGACGAGTTCCATCAGCTCGGCCGCCCGTCGGCGGGCGTCGGCGGCGCTCCGGCCCTGGACGAGCAGCGGCTCGGAGATGATCCGGGCGACCGTCTGACGGGGGTTGAGCGAGGAGTGCGGGTCCTGGAAGACCATCTGCAGGTGCCGCCGGTAGGGGCGGAGTTCGGCCTGGCCGAGCGAGCCGATCTCGGTGCCGTCGAAGGTGACGGTGCCCGACGTGGGATCGAGCAGTCGCACGATCATGCGCCCGGTGGTGGACTTCCCGCAGCCGGATTCGCCGACCAGGCCGAGGGTTTCGCCCGTCCCCACGTCGAAGCCGACCCCGTCGACGGCACGCACCGGCGGGCCGGCCCTGCCGGTGCGGGTGCGCTTGCCGGGGAAGGTCTTGACCAGGTCCCGGACGGACAGCAGCGGGGTGCCGGTGGCTGCGGAGCCGCCTCCCCCGGCGGTGTCCTGTGCGTCGGCGCGGGCGGTGGCGGGACTCATGAGAGAGCTCCTTCCGGCACCAGGGGCAGGTGGCAGGCGGCCTGGTGGCCGGCGGCGAGCGGGCCGAACGACGGGCGTTCGGCCAGGCAGCGGGCGTGTTCCGGAGCGGTGGCGGCGGTGGTGCGGGCGCAGCGCGGAGCGAAGGAGCAGCCGGGGGCGGGGACGAGCAGCGACGGCGGGCTGCCGGGGATGGCCCGCAGCGGGGCGTCGTCGGTGTCGTCGAGGCGGGGCAGCGAGTCCAGCAGGCCGCGGGTGTACGGGTGCGCGGGGGCCCCGAACAGCCGGTCCACCGGTGCCTGTTCGGCGGCCCTGCCGCCGTACATCACGAGCACCTCGTGGGCGACCCGGGCGACCACGCCCAGGTCGTGGGTGATCATGACGACGCCGAGGCCGCGGTCCTGCTGGATCCGGGCGATCAGGTCCAGGATCTGGGCCTGCACGGTGACGTCGAGCGCCGTGGTGGGCTCGTCCGCGATCAGCATGTCGGGTTCGCAGGCCAGCGCCATGGCGATCATGACGCGCTGGCGCATGCCGCCGGAGAACTGGTGCGGGTACTCGTCGACCCGGCGGGAGGGTTCGGGGATGCCGACCTCCTTGAGCATCTCCACGGCCCGTGCCCTGGCCACCTTGCGGTTGGCCTTGAAGTGCACCCGGTAGTGCTCGGCGATCTGCTCGCCGACCGTGTAGAAGGGGTGCAGGCTGGAGAGCGGGTCCTGGAAGATCATCGCGATCCGCCGGCCGCGGACGGTGTTCAGCTGCCGCTCGGGCAGGCCGTTGAGCTCCTGGCCGGCGAGCTTGATCGAGCCGGTGACGTCGGCGCCGCGGTGCAGGCCCATCACGGCCAGCGAGGTGACGGACTTGCCCGAGCCGGACTCGCCGACCAGGCCGAGGGTACGGCCCTGCGCCACGTCGAAGCTGATCCCGTCCACGGCCCGGACGGTGCCGCGCGGGGTGTTGAAGGCGACCCTGAGGTCACGGACCTCCAGCAGTGCGCTCATCAGTACCTCACTCTCGGGTCGACGTAGGCGTAGAGCAGGTCGACCAGCAGGTTCGCCGCGACGATGAAGAACGCCGCCAGCAGGGTGACGCCGAGGATGACGGGCTGGTCGGAGCGGGTCAGCGCGTCGTAGAAGAGTCGTCCGACGCCGGGGAGGCCGAAGATCGACTCGGTGATGACGGCGCCGGCGAGCAGTCCGCCGAGGTCGATCCCGAAGATGGTGAGGATCGGTGTCATCCCGGAGCGCAGCCCGTGTTTGACGGTCACCGTGGCGCTCGGCATGCCCTTGGCGCGGGCGGTGCGGATGTACGGCTCCGCCATCGTCTCGATCATCGAGTTGCGGCTCTGCCTGGCGTACGTGGCGGCGTACAGCAGTGCCAGCGCGATCCACGGGAGCAGCAGGTTCGACGCCCAGTCGAGCGGATCGTCGGTGAACCTGGCGTACGTGGGGTAGGGCAGCAGTCCGGTGGTCCTGACGACGCCCCAGATCAGCATGATCGAGGTGAAGTAGACCGGCAGCGAGGCGGTGGCGACCGAGAGGATGGTTAGGGACCTGTCGGTCATGCTGCCCTTGCGCAGGGCGGACACCACGCCGACGCCGAGGCCGAGCGCCAGCCAGAGCACGGCCGCGCCGAGCGCCAGCGAGACGGAGACCGGCAGCCGGTCGGAGAGCAGGTCCCAGACCGGCATCGAGTACTCGTAGGAGTAGCCGAGGCAGGGGAACTCGCAGCGCACCGCGCTGGGGCCGCTGCCGTAGTCACGGCCGGCGAAGATCCCGGTCAGGTAGGTGCCGAACTGCTCCCAGACCGGCTTGTCCAGGCCCATCGCGGTCTTGACCTCGGCGAGGCGTTCGGCACTGCAGGTCTTTCCGCAGGCGGCGGCGGCGGGGTCGTTGGGCAGCAGGTAGAAGATGACGAAGGTGATCGCGCAGATGGCGAGCAGGATGCCCACCACGCCGACCAGCCGTCGGCCGAGGTAGAGGATCACGACCGGCCTCCTCTGGGGTCGAGGATGTCGCGCAACGCGTCACCGAGCAGGGTGAAGGCGAGCACGGCGAGGAACAGGAAGACCGTCGGGATGAGGAAGTAGGTCGGGTCGGTCTCGTAGAAGTTGATGCTCTCGGCGATCATCTGGCCCCAGGAGGGCGTCGGCGGGCGGACGCCCACCCCGAGGTAGCCGAGCGCGGCCTCGGTGCTGATCATGCCGGGGATCAGCAGCGTGGTGTACGCGATGATCGGGCCCGAGACGTTGGGCAGGATCTCGCGGGTGAGGATGCGCCAGGAGCGGGCGCCGCCGACCTTGGCCGCCTCGACGTACTCGCGGTGCTTGAGCGAGAGGGTCTGCCCGCGGACCACCCGGGCGATGCCGGGCCAGCCGAACAGGCCGATCACCAGGGTCATCAGGAGGATCCGGTTGACGTCCTTGGCCACCGACATCATCGCGATCATGAAGATCAGCGAGGGGAAGGACATGGTCAGGTCCATCAGGCGCGAGAGCGCGGCGTCGATCCGGCCGCCGAAGTAGCCGGCCGCGATGCCGGCCAGCGTGCCGGCGGTCACGACCACGGCGGTGGCGACGAAGGCGATGGTCAGGGACACCTGGCCGCCGTGCAGCACGCGGGCGAACAGGTCGCGGCCGGTGGCGGGCTCGACACCGAACCAGTGGTCCGGACCGATCCCACCGAAGTCCCCGAGCGGCAGGCCGCCCAGGTAGGGGTCGATGGCGGTCTTGTCGAAGTCCTCGGGCGTCCACCCGCCGAGCGCGCTCAGCGGGGTCGCGAGTGCCGCCATCAGGACCAGCACGGCGACCATCACCAGGCCGAACCTCGCCGATCCCTTGGCCCAGAGCTGGTCCCAGACCAGCCGCCACGGGCCGCGGCCGGCGCCCTTTGCGGGGCCCGCCGCCGTGGTGGCCACGGCGGCGGGCTCAGTGGTTGAACTCATCGGTTGCGGTCCCTTAGCCCTGGCTCTTCGAGGGGTCCTTGAGACCGAGCGTGGCGAAGTCGAAGAAGCCGGCCCAGACCGGGTGACCGAAGGCACCGGCGATGTTCGTGCCGACCAGCAGCGGGCGACGCTGCCAGAGGGTGGGCACGGCCGGGGACTTGGCCATCAGGTCCTTGTCGAGCTTCACCCAGGCGTCGCCGGCCTCCTTGACGTCCGTCATCGCGTTGATCTGGTCGATCCGGTCCATGGTGGCCTGGTCCCGGAACTGGCTGTAGTTGCCCTGGTTGCCCTTCTCCTTGATGGTGCGGCCGTCGAAGACGAAGGGGATGAAGGTGGCACCGGACGGGTAGTCCGGGCACCAGCCGCTCATCGACAGGTCGGGGGCGTTCTTGATGTCGCCCAGGGAGTCGGCGTACGCCGACGGGTCGACGGTGCTGATCGTGACGGTGATACCGGCCTTGGAGAGCGACTGCTGGAGTGCCTCCGCGCGGGTCTTGTCACCGGTGGAGACGGTCAGGGCGGCCTTGACATCGCTCTTGCCCGCGGCCTTCAGCAGTTCCTTGGCCTTGGCCGGGTCACCGGTCGTGGCGACCTTCAGCGGGTCCTGCCTGGTGCCGCCGGTCATCGCCGGCGGCAGGAAGGAGGTGGCGGAGTCGGTGAGCGCGGGCCCGCCGAAGGCGGTGACCTGGGCGTCCTTGTCGACCGCGTACATCATCGCCTCGCGGACCTTCGGGTCGTCGAAGGGCGCCTTGGAGTTGTTCATGAAGAGCATCTCGGTACAGCCGGTCATCTCGGCCACCAGGCGGGACTTGACGTCCGGCTTGGGCAGCACCTTGGCGACCGACTCCGGGCGCATCCAGAACGCCTCGACGGCGGAGGCGTCGGCGCCCTCGCTCGCGATCAGGCGGTCGTCGATCTGGCCGCCCTTGAGGCCCTGGGTGACGACGATCCTGTCCGGGTACGCCTTGCGGACCTGGTCGGTGGCCGGGTCCCAGTTGGTGTTGCGGACCAGTACGAGCTGCTTCCCGCGGTCGTACGTCTCGATCTTGTACGGGCCGGAGGAGAACGGGCGCAGGTCGTACTGGGTGCCCTTCTCCTGCGACTGCGGCACCGGGGCGAAGGTCGGCAGGGTGGCGGTGTAGGAGAACTCCGCGACCGGACGCTTCAGGCGGAAGACGATCGTCCGGTCGTCCGGCGTCTCGATGCTCGCCAGGTGCTCACCCGTGAGCGGGCCCTTGTAGTTCTCGCCGCCGGCCAGGTACTGCGCCGCGTAGTCCGGGCCACCCGTGAGGTCGGGCGAGAAGGAGCGCTCGACGTTGTACTTGACGTCGGCGGACTTGATCGGGGTGCCGTCCTCGTACTTCACGCCGTCCTTGAGCGTGAAGGTCCAGGTCTTGCCGCCGTCGGACTGGCGGCCGACGTCGGTGGCGAGGTCGGGGACGATCTCGCTGCCGGCCGCGCCGGGCTCGGCCTTGAAGGTCACCAGGGTGCGGTACAGCAGCCGGGTGCCGACGTTCATGTTCGGCAGGTTCCAGTTGCGGGCCGGGTCGAGGTGGGCGAAGTCCTGGTTGGACAGCACCGTGAGGGTGCCGCCCTTCACCGGCGTACCGCCGACGATCGTGCCGGACGCGGCACCAGGGGCCTTGGTGCCGTCGGCCGAGCCACCGGAGCCGCTCTTGTCCGTCGGGCCGCAAGCCCCGAGACCGAGCGTGAGGGTCGCTGCGATCGCCGCCGCGAGGGCGGCGTGAGTGCGCCTGTTCATGTGCAACTCCGCTATGGGGGGCCCGACTTGCGGCCCGAAGTTCACCCCGGCGCTGATCCGGGGGCGACCGGGGAGGGCGGCCTTTCGAGGTCTAGCCGCTCCGCGATGTGACCCGTAACATAGTAATGTGAAATTGCACTGGCAAGGGATGGAGCCGCCCGTTACCGAGCTGTGTCCGGCGACCACCCCCGCCCGCACCGCCAACACCCCTCGCGCAACGAGCTGTTGTCCCAGCTCAGCCCACCGAAACCGGCAAGGAGCCGCCCGATGACCGCCACCACCCCCGAAACCCGGCTCAACACCGGAAGCCACGACATGGCCGTATCCCCCGCCCTCGACTCCTTCATGGGCACCGCCTGGGCCGCCACCCCGCTCCCCGCCGACCTGCGGGTGCCCGGCCACGACCGCACCCCGGCCCGCCGGGCCCGCCTCTCCGCCGCCTTCCCCGGCGAGCGGATCATCGTCCCCGCGGGCGAGTTGAAGGTGCGCAGCAACGACGACGACTACCGCTTCCGCCCGCACAGCGCCTACGCCTGGCTGACCGGCCTCACCGGCGACGACCAGGTCGGCCACGTCCTCGTCCTGGAGCCCGCCGGCCCCGAGGGCCACGAGCCGGTGCTCTACCTGCGGCCCCGCTCCCCGCGCGGCGGGTCCGGCGGCAGCCACGGCTCCGAGTTCTACCGCGACCGCCGCTACGGCGAGTTCTGGGTCGGCCGCCGGCCCGACCTCGCCGAGGCCGAACGGCTCACCGGCCTGCGCACCGAACACCTCGACGACCTCGCCAAGCTGCTCACCGGCCCCGCCCCCACCACCCGGGTGCTCGCCGGCGTCGACCCCGTCCTGGACGCCGCCACCGGACGCCCCGGCACGACCGCGGACCGCACCGCCGACGCCCGGCTCGACGCCGTCCTGTCCGAACTGCGCCTGGTCAAGGACCCCTGGGAGGTCGAGCAGCTCCAACTCGCCGTCGACCACACGGTCTCCGGCTTCGAGGACGCCGTCCGCGCCCTGCCCGCGGCGCTGCGCCACCCGCGCGGCGAGCGCTGGATCGAGGGCACCTTCAACCTGCGCGCCCGCGCCGAGGGCAACGGCCTCGGGTACGACACCATCGCCGCCTCCGGCGCCCACGCCTGCGTCCTGCACTGGACCCGCAACGACGGCCGCCTCGACCCCACCCAACTCCTGCTGCTGGACGCCGGCGTGGAGACCGACACGCTCTACACCGCCGACATCACCCGTACCCTCCCGCTGAGCGGTACCTTCTCCCCCGTCCAGCGCCAGGCGTACGAACTGGTCCTCGCCGCCCAGGACGCCGGCATCGCGGCGCTGCGCCCCGGCGCGTCCTTCCGCGACTTCCACCGGGCCGCGATGCAGGTGATCGCCGAGGGCCTGGCCGACTGGGGGGTGCTCCGGATCCCCGCCGGCCAGTCCCTGCGGGAGGACAGCGGCCTGCACCGCCGCTACACCCTCTGCAGCAGCGGCCACATGCTCGGCATGGACGTGCACGACTGCGCCAAGGCCCGGGCCGAGGCCTACCTCGACGGCGTGCTGGAGGAGGGGCAGGTCCTCACCGTCGAACCGGGCCTCTACCTCCAGCCGGACGACGAGACCCTCCCGCTCGAACTGCGCGGACTCGGCATCCGGATCGAGGACGACCTGGTCATCACCGCCGACGGCGCCCGGCTGATGTCCGGCGCCCTGCCGCGCTCGGTGGCCGGCATCGAGGAGTGGATGAGCCGCCTGCTGGGCTGACCCGGGCCGCCTCCGGCGGGAAAGGCGGGCACGGCGGGGCCCTCGGCGGAGCGGCCCCGCCGTGCCCGGCCCGGCCCGCGGTCAGGCGACCTCGACCGTCCGGTCGCCGGGCCGCACCGACACCGCCACCGCGCCGCCGATCGCGGCGGCATACGCCCGCAGGTTGTCCAGCCCGTCCACCTGCCCGTGCTCGACCTGCGACACCCGCGCCCGGCTCACCCGAGCAGCCCGGCCGAGACAGCCAGACTGAGTTCTCCCTTTACGACAACTCCCCGTCCGCCGGAGATCCCCCCTCCCCGGGGATGCGACGCTCCGGTCCGCGCGCCGCCCGCTCACGCCTCGTCGAGCCGGCGGCGCTGGGCCGGGGTGAGGTCCAACTCGACGGCGTCCAGCGACTCGTCGAGCTGGGCCACCGTGGTGGCACCGACCACCGGGATCACCGGGACGTCCCCGCCCAGCAGCCAGGCGAGCACGACCTGGCCGGCGGTGGCACCGGTCTCCGCCGCGACCTCGCGCAGTGCGTCGAGCCGGGCCCGCGCGCCGGGGTGGTCGTACTGCGGGGGCATCGGCTTGGCCGGGTCCGTGTAGGCGCCGTGGATCAGCGGGCTGTACGCGAGCAGGCTCAGCCCGGGCTCGGTGCGGACGTAGTCCAGCAGCTCGGGGGTGACGTGCTCCTGGGTGCCGAAGCTCGCCCCGGGTGCGGGCCGCAGGTAGCTGTACCGCTGCTGGACGCAGCTGTACCCGGCCACGCCGCGGGCCCGGGCGGTGGCGCGGGAGCGCTCCAGCCGCCAGGTCAGCTGGTTGCTGATGCCGAGCAGGTCGGCGGCGCCGTCCCGGACCAGTGCCCCGAAGGCGTCGACGGTCTCCTCCAGCGGCACCGAGCGGTCCTCGATGTGCCCGTAGAGCAGGTCGATCCGGTCGGTCCCGAGCCGCCGGAGGCTGCCCTCGACGCCGGCCCGGATCGCCTCGGCGGAGAGCCCTTCGGCGTTGGCCGGCCACTCCCCCGGGCCGGCCGGCCGGGCGCCGACCTTGGTGGCGAGCACCACCTCGGCGCGCGCGTCCCGGTCGGCCAGCCAGCCGCCCAGCATCAGTTCGCTCTCGTCACCGGTCGCGCCGTCGATCCAGAAGCTGTAGCAGTTCGCGGTGTCGACGAAGGTGCCGCCGCGCTCGACGAACCGGTCCAGCACGGCGAACGACCCCGCCCGGTCGACCCGGGTGCCGAACGGCAGGACGCCGAGACAGAGCGCGCTGACCTCGGGGCCGGGAGTGCCGTCCGCGCGCCGGCCGAGGGTACGAAATCGCATGGTTCCTCCAGGTACTGGGTGTGCTGCGAGCTGCCCGGAACCCTGCCAACTGGACCGCACTCCAGGTCAAGCCGCCCGGCGGCGCTGGCATGATCTCCCGCATGACCCACGCCACCGCGCCCCAGCAGCCTGCCGCCCGTACCGCCGCGGAACCCGGTGTCCGTCCGGGCACCCAGCCCGGCGACCAGCCCGGCGGGGAGGGGTGGCTGACGCCGGCTCAGGCCGTCGAGCGGTCGGGCTTCAGCCTCGACACCCTGCGCTACTACGAGCGGATCGGCCTGCTCGGCACGGTGGAGCGCTCACGCACCGGGCACCGCCGGTTCACCCCGCACGACCTGGAGTGGCTCGGCGTCCTGCGCTGCCTGCGCGACACCGGCATGCCGATCGCCGAGATGCGGCGCTTCGCCGAACTCGTGCGCGCGGGCGAGGGCACCTCCGGCGCCCGGCTCGCGGTGCTGGAGCAGCACGACGTCCAGGTGGAGGAGCGGATCGCGCACCTGCGACGCCAGCAGGAACTGATCCACGGAAAGATCGCGTTCTACCGCTCCGCGACGGGCTCTTCGGCGACCGCCCCTTCGGCGGCCGACTCCTCGGCCACGGAGCTCCGGACGGCGGAGGCCTAGGGCCTGTCCGGCGGATCTTGGCGGATTATCTTGGCGGATTGGCGCGGCGGGGTAGGCGCGCGGGGTCGGCGCGTCAGGTCAGGACATCCAGACCGCGGACCGAGCCTCCCGCCAGAGCTCCCGGGTGATCTCGGCCGCCGGGCCGGACCGGGCGAGCCCGTGCGCGGTGCCCGCCCACAGGTGCATCGCCCCGGTGTCACCGAGCGCGGCGGCCGCGGCCCGGACCGGCCGGGTCAGGTGGTGGACCTCGGGGTAGGCCGCCGGCGCCGCGGCCCCGTACCGGTCGATGAAGGCGTTGCGCAGGCCGCGCGCGGGGCGGCCGGTGAAGGCCCTGGTCACCACGGTCTCGGTGAGGCGCCCGTCGACCAGTGCCGCGCGGTGCGGCTCGGACGCCCCGGACTCGTCCGCGCGCAGGTAGGCGGTGCCGAGTTGGACGGCGCCGGCGCCCGCCCGCAGCGCGGCGGCGAGGGCCGGGCCGTCGCCGATCCCGCCGGCGGCGATCAGCGGCAGGCCGGTCACCGCCGCGACCTCGGCGAGCAGCGGAAGCAGCGGGGTGGTGCCGGGCCGGTCGGCGATCCGGAAGGTGCCCCGGTGCCCGCCCGCCGCCGGCCCCTGGACGCAGAGCGCGTCCATCCCCGCCCGCGCGGCGAGCCGGGCCTCGGCGGCGCCGGTCACGGTGGCGATCTGCAGGCTGCCGGCGGCGCGCAGCGCGCGGACCTCCCGCGGCGAGGGCAGGCCGAAGGTGTAGGAGACCCAGGGCACCGGGTCCGCGACCAGCGTCTCGATCTTGGCGTCCCAGTCGTCGCGGTCGGCGGGGATCTCCGCGGGGAGTTCGACGCCGTACCGCTCGGCCTCGGGCCGCAGTCGCTCCCGGTACCCGGCGACCGCGGCGGCGTCCCCCGGTTCGGCGGGGACGAAGAGGTTCACTCCGAAGGGGCGGTCCGTCAGCTCCCTGGTCAGGCGGATCTGCTCGGCGACCGCGGCCGCGCTCAGGTACCCGGCGGCGAGGAGGCCCATACCGCCGGCCGCGGCGAGCGCCGCGACCAGGCGCGGGGTCGAGGCGCCGCCCGCCATCGGTGCCGCCAGTACGGGAACGGCGAGGTCGTCGAGCCGGACCGTCATCGCGTACTCCTTCGCGTCCCGGTGCCGCCGCACCGACGACCGGTCGGGTACGTCCACCCTAGACCGCCACCGCCACCGCCATCGCCCCGCCACCGCCCCGCTCGGACCGGCCGGCGTGCCACGGACCGGCCCCCGTCGGGTCGGGAGCCCGGTCCGCCGCCGCCCGGACCACCCCTCAGTACACGTACGCACCCCGGCCGACACCCTCCGGCTACCGACCGTCATGACCATTACTTTACTATTGCATTACTCTTCGGCGGAGATGCACCGCCCTGGAGGCCCCGACCCGTGCCCTGACGAGAAGCCCCGGCCCGTGGCCCCGAGGAAGGCCCCGGCCGAGGCCCTGACGAGAGGACAGCAGCCATGGCGATCCCGCGCGTCCGGACGACCAGCCTGCCCGGCGTGGGAGTCCAGTACGACTTCACCACCCGAGAACAGCGGCACCTTTCGGTCATCGCCCACCGCGACGGCTCACGCAGCCTCAACCTCTACCGCGCCGACGACCCGGACGCCTGCGCGCACAGCCTGCACCTGAGTGAGAGCGAGTCCGCCGCCCTGGTCGACGCGCTGCTCCCGGCCCACCACAGCCCGGGGCTGCTGCACACCACCGACCTCGGCCTGGTGGCCGAGCGGATCCCGCTGAGCGGCGTCTCGTACTGGAACGGCCGGCTGCTCGGCGAGACCCGGATGCGCACCGCGACCGGTGCCTCGATCGTCGCCGTGCTGCGCCGCACCGGCGCCGTCCCGTCCCCCGCGCCGGACTTCCGGCTCGCCGGGGGCGACACCCTGATCGTCATCGGCACCCGCGAAGGCGTCGACGCCGCCGCCGCCATTCTGGGAAGGGAGTGATCGGATGCACGGCGCTTCCGTCTTCATCGAACTGGGCGCGATCATCCTGGTGCTGGGCCTGCTGGGCCGGATAGCCGGCCGGTACGGACTCTCCCCGATCCCGCTGTACCTGCTGGGCGGCCTGGCTTTCGGCCACGGCGGGCTGCTGCCGCTCTCCGCCAGCGAGGAGTTCGTCGCCACCGGCGCCGAGATCGGCGTGGTCCTGCTGCTGCTGATGCTGGGTCTGGAGTACACCGCCGCCGACCTGGTCACCAACCTCAAGGCGCAGTACCCCGCCGGCGCCGTCGACTTCGCACTCAACGCGCTGCCCGGCGCGGGGATGGCCCTGCTGCTCGGCTGGGGTCCGGTCGCGGCCGTGGTCCTCGCCGGGGTCACCTGGATATCCTCCTCCGGCGTGATCGCCAAGGTGCTCGGCGACCTGGGCAGGCTGGGCAACCGCGAGACACCGGTGATCCTCTCCATCCTGGTGCTGGAGGACCTCTCGATGGCCCTCTACCTGCCGATCCTGACCGCGCTGCTGGCCGGTGCGGGCCTGCTCGCCGGCAGCATCACGCTCGCGATCGCCCTGGTCACGGCCAGCGCCGTGCTCTTCGTGGCACTGCGCTACGGACGGCTGATCTCACGGTTCGTGTCCCATGACGATCCGGAGAAGCTGCTGCTGGTCGTGCTCGGCCTGACCCTGCTGGTCGCGGGCATCGCGGAGCAGTTGCAGGTCTCGGCGGCGGTCGGCGCGTTCCTGGTCGGCATCGCGCTGTCGGGCGAGGCCGCCGAGGGCGCGCACTCGCTGCTCAGCCCGCTGCGGGACCTCTTCGCGGCCGTGTTCTTCGTCTTCTTCGGCCTGAACACCAACCCGGCGAGCATCCCGCCGGTGCTGCTGCCGGCCCTCGCGCTGGCCGTGGTCACCGTGTTCACCAAGATAGCCACCGGGTACTGGGCGGCCCGCCGGGCCGGCATCGGGCCGGGCGGGCGCTGGCGGGCGGGCGGGGCCCTGGTCGCGCGCGGCGAGTTCTCCATCGTCATCGCCGGGCTGGCCGTCACCGCCGGCATCGAACCCGAGCTCGGACCGCTCGCCACCGCGTACGTCCTGCTGCTCGTCATCATCGGGCCGCTCACCGCCCGCTGGACCCAGCCGGCCGCCGAAGCCCTCGGCCGGCGCCGGGGGGCCGCCTTCGACGGGCCGGCCCGTACGCCCGCCGCGGAGGCGGGACCGGAGGAGGCGGCCGACCCCGCCTCCGAGCTGGAGCTCCCTGCCGGGTCGACGGCCTCCGCCGCCAACTGACCACCCCTGCCGGGCCGCAGTGACGTTCCGTCCTGCGGCCCGGTCGCATGCCCGGGCACGGGATGCCGGACCGCCGCCGATCCGCGGCGCCCGGCCTCCACCGCCGGCCACCGGGGGTACGGGCGCCAGGTGACGGCGGTGAGCACAAGGCAACGTCCCGGCAACGAACGGGCAATGCGGGGGAAGCCGTCTGCCCCCACATTTCTGTCAGCCGACAGAAACTGTGCGGCCGACAGCTCCCGCCCCCGTGGAAAGCCGGTGCCCGATGACCACCAGCCCTTCCCTCGCACCGCCCGAGAACCCCGCCCCGCCCGGCGCCGGCGGGTGGCTCGGCGACCCCCCGCAGGCCGGCCCGGCGGTGGCCGACCAGTCGCTCGGCGAGTTCGGCTACCCCCAGCAACTGCACCGCACGATGGGCAGGTTCGCCTCCTTCGCGGCCGGCTTCTCCTTCATCTCGGTGCTCACCACCGTGTTCCAGCTCTTCTCCTTCGGCTACGGCTTCGCCGGGCCGGCGTTCTTCTGGAGCTGGCCGCTCGTCCTGGGCGGGCAGCTGTTGGTCGCCGCCTGCTTCGCCGAACTCGCTGCCCGCTACCCGATATCCGGCTCCATCTACCAGTGGGCCACCCGGCTGGGCAACGCCGTGTACGGCTGGTTCACCGGCTGGCTGATGGTGATCGGGCAGATCGTCGTGGTCACCGCAGCCGCACTGGCCCTCCAGGTGGTACTGCCCTCCGTCTGGTCGGGCTTCCAACTCGTGGGCGGCGACCCGGCCCTGAGCTCCCGCACCGGGGCGGCCAACGCCGTGCTCCTCGGCGCCGCGCTGATCTCCGCCACCACGCTGGTCAACGTGATCGGCATCCGGCTGATGTCGGTGATCAACAGCGTCGGCGTCACCGCCGAACTGACCGGGATCGCCCTGATCGCCGTCCTGCTGTTCACCCACAGCGAGCGCACCCCGACCGTGACGCTGCACACCGGCGGGCAGAGCGGGTACCTCTGGATGTTCCTGGTCGGCTCGTTCACCGCCGCCTACGTGATGATCGGCTTCGACAGCGCCGGTGAGATGTCCGAGGAGACCCGCGCCCCGCGCCGCACCGCTCCCCGCACCATCCTCGGCGCGCTCGCCGCCGCCGGCCTCGGCGGCGGGCTGCTGATCCTCGGCGCCCTGCTGGCGGCGCCCAGCCTCTCGGACGGCCGGCTCGCGACCGAGGGCATGGCGTACGTCCTGACCAGCACGCTCGGCGAACTCCCGGGCCGCCTGCTGCTCGCGGACGTGGCGGTGGCGGTCTGCGTCGGCACGCTGGCGATGCAGACCGCCGGCGCCCGGATGATCTTCTCGATGGCCCGGGACGGCGCCCTCCCGTACTCCCGCCGCCTGGCGGCGGTGTCCCCGCGCACCGGCACCCCGCACCTGCCGGCCCTGGTGTCCGGCGGCCTCGCGATCGGGTTCCTGCTGGTCAACCTGCTCGCGCCGTCCGCGTTCCTGGCCCTGGAGACCACCTGCATCGTGCTGGTCTACACGGCCTACGCGCTGGTGGTGGGGGCGATGCTGCGCCGCCGACTGCAGGGCCGGCCGATCGGCAGCGGGGACGAACTGGACGAGCAGGGGCGCCCGTTGTTCAGCCTGGGCCGCTGGGGCCTGCCGGTGAACGTGCTCGCCCTGGTGTACGGCGTGGCGATGACGGTCAACCTGGCCTGGCCGCGCGCGGCGGTGTACGACCCGGCCGGCGGGCACTGGTACCTGCAGTGGTTCAGCCTGCTCTTCCTGGCCGGTGCACTGGCGGTGGGCGGGGCATACCGGCTGCGCCGGCGATGATACTGCGGCTGCGCCGGCAATGACGCTACGGCTGTGCCGCCGATGACACCGCGGCTGCACCGGCGATGAGGCCGAGCCTGCGACACCACTGCGGCTGCACCGGTGCCGACCGGTAGGCGGAGCAGTCCGGACCCCGCCCGACCTCACGGCCCGCCCCCGCCCGACCTCACCGCCCCGACCCCTCGCGACCTCACCGCCCGACCGCCGGCCCGCCTCCCGTCCGCCCCCGCTCAGGCGGGACGGAGGCGGGCCGCCGCCGTTCGTGCGGCCGTGATCTGCCGGGCGCTGCGGCCCGCCAGTCGCAGGGCGGCGTCCGCGACGGCCTCACCGACCGTCCGGGGTTCGCGGTCGCCGCTCTCCCGGGCGACCGCCACCCCGCCCTCGACCAGTCCGAGCAGCAGGTCGGTGCGCAGCACCGGGTCACCGGCGGCGTCCAGCCGGGTCAGCAGGGTGCCGTACACGGACTTCAGCGCGCCGCGGGAGCGCCGGAACTCGGCGAAGCGCTCGCCGCGCACCTCGGGCAACTGGTAGAGCGCGCCCAGGTTGTAGAGCCCGCCGAAGAGGAGTTCGGCGTCGAAGGCCGCCAGCGCCCAGAGCCCGGCGGCGGCTTCGTCCTCGCCCGCGTCCTCGTCCTCGCCCGCATCCTCGCCCGCTGCCTCGGCGGGAGTCCCGAGTCCGGCCAGCAGTTCGGTGGCGAAGGCGAGCGAGGGCTCGACCGTGCTCTCCAGCAGGCTGGCGAGGATGTCCTCCTTGCCGGCGAAGTAGTGGTAGAGCGAGGCCTGCCGCAGTCCGGCCCGGTCGGCCACCGCGCGGGTGGTGGTGGCCGCGTAGCCGTTGACCGTGAAGAGTTCGGCGGCTGCCGCCAACACCTCTGCACGCGGGGTCAGTTCGCTGTCCGACCGGCCCCGGGCACGTGGGCGTCCGACGCGGGGCGGGGTTGCTGGGTTGGCGGGCACGGCTCGATCCTCGCACAGCACCGCGGCGGTGAGGGGACGGTAACCGGGGCGAAACCCGCGGGCAACGGCGGCGACGTCCGGTCGCCCTAATTTCTGTCAAGCGACAGAAACCCCGGCAGCAGCCCAGGAGGCGCCGTGACCACCCCCACCACATCCACGGCCACCGCCGTGGCCGCCCGCGCCCACGCCCGCGCCCAGCACGGCACCGTCGTCGACTGCATGCCCCTGCTCCCGCCCCCGCCGGGCACCCTGTGGGAGGAGAAGGTGGCCGGCGGCAACTACACCCACCTCACCGTCCCCGCCGGCGCCGAACTCACCCTCACCGACACCGAGGGCGAGGCCTGCGCGCACCTGCTGCTGTACGTCACCGACCGCCCCTGGGAGCGGCTCAACACCGCCGACACGGCCAAGGTCCAGTGGAACGCCTACCTCGGCGCCGGCAGCCTGCTCCTCTCCGACCAGGGCCGGGTGCTCGCCACCGTGCTCCGGGACACCTCCGGCCACCACGACACCCTCACCGGCACCTCGACGGCCGCCCGCAACACCGCCCGGTACGGCGACGGCAGCGCCCACGGCCCGTCCCCGGCCGGTCGCGAGCTCTTCAAGCTCGCCGCCGCGAAACACGGCCTCACCGCGCGCGACCTGCCGC
This sequence comes from Kitasatospora sp. NPDC057015, assembly GCF_042673745.1. Classification (NCBI taxonomy): domain Bacteria; kingdom Bacillati; phylum Actinomycetota; class Actinomycetes; order Kitasatosporales; family Streptomycetaceae; genus Kitasatospora; species Kitasatospora sp. NPDC057015. The sequence goes on along the minus strand of NZ_JBHUSG010000051.1, from coordinate 34,446 downwards.
CCAGCATCTCCTTCTTCCGCGGTGTCCGGGCCGAACCGGACGGCGCCCTCACCCCGACCGGTGCGGCCGGCCCCGGCGCCCGGGTCACCCTGCGCGCCGAGCAGCCGCTCACCGTCCTGATCGCGAACACCGCGCATCCGCTCGACCCGCGCCCCGGCTACCACTGCACGCCGCTGCTCGTCCGCGCCGTCCCGGGCACCCCCACCGCCGCCGGCGACCCGCTGCGCACCGCGACCCCCGAGGCGCACCGCGCCTACCTCAACACCGATGCCGCCAACTCCACCCCCCGGGAGGGCCGATGACCACCGTCGTCACGGAGCTGACCGTCCCCGCCCGCGCCGGCTGGTCGGCCGTCGTACGGCGCGGACAGCTGCTGACCGTCACCGACCTCGGCGGCAACCAGGCCGTGGACTGCCTGCTGTACGACGCACACGACACCGCCGTCCGGTACAGCGCCCCCGACACCCTGCAGGCCCAGGGGTCGCTGTTCCTCACCGAGGGGAGCGTGCTGCTCTCCAACGAGCACACCCCGCTGATGACCGTGCTGGCCGACGACTGCGGCCGGCACGACACCATCGGCGGTGCCTGTTCCAAGGAGTCCAACACCCTGCGCTACGGGCACCACACCTGGTCCCAGCACGCCTGCGTGGAGAACTTCCTCGCGGAGGGCGCCCGTTGGGGCCTGGGCAAGCGCGATCTGGTCAGCAACATCAACTGGTACATGAACGTGCCCGTCGAGCCCGACGGCACCCTCGGCATCGTGGACGGCCTCTCCGCGCCCGGTCTGCGGGTCGTGCTGCGCGCCGAGACCGACGTCCTCGTGCTGGTCTCCAACTGCCCCCAGATCAACAACCCGTGCAACGGCTTCGACCCGACGCCGGTCCGGATGACGATCACCGAGGACGCCCGATGACCTTCGACAGCCTGCTGGTCGCCAACCGCGGCGAGATCGCCGCCCGGATCATCCGCACCGCCCACCGGCTCGGCCTGCGCACGGTCGCGGTCTTCTCCGACCCCGACCGCTCGGCGCCGCACGTCCGGCTCGCCGACCACGCCGTCCGGCTCGGCCCCGCCCCGGCCAAGGACAGCTACCTGCGCGCCGACCTGGTGCTGGCGGCCGCCCTGGACCACGGCGCGGGCGCCGTCCACCCCGGCTACGGCTTCCTCTCCGAGGACGCCGCGTTCGCCCGCCGGGTCGAGGCCGCCGGACTGTCCTTCGTCGGGCCGACCCCGCACCAGCTGGAGGTGTTCGGCGCCAAGCACACCGCCCGGGCCGCCGCCGAGGCCGCCGGCGTCCCGCTGCTGCCCGGCACCGGGCTGCTCCCCGGCCTGGACGAGGCCCTGGTCGCCGCCGATTCGGTCGGCTACCCGGTGATGCTCAAGGCCACCGGCGGCGGCGGCGGGATCGGCATGCAGGCCTGCCGCTCGGCCGCCGAACTCGCCGACGCCTGGGAGCGGGTGCAGCGGGTCGCCGCCGCCAGCTTCTCGACGGCCGGTGTGTTCCTGGAGCGGCTGGTGGAGCGGGCCCGGCACGTCGAGGTGCAGGTGTTCGGCGACGGCACCGGCCGGGTCGTCACCCTGGGCGACCGGGACTGCTCGCTCCAGCGCCGCAACCAGAAGGTGCTGGAGGAGGCCCCCGCCCCCGGCCTGCCCGACCACGTCCGCCGCCAACTCGCCGAGTCTGCCCGGGCGTTGTGCGCCGGCTTGGACTACCGCTCGGCCGGCACCGTCGAGTACGTCTACGACGCCACCCGCGAGGAGGCGTACTTCCTGGAGGTCAACACCCGCCTGCAGGTGGAGCATCCGGTCACCGAGGCGGTCCACGGAGTCGACCTGGTCGAGTGGATGCTGCGGCTCGCGCAGGGCGACACCGCGGTGGTCCGCGAGGTCGGCCCGCCGGTCGGCCACGCCGTCGAGGCGCGGGTCTACGCCGAGGACCCGAGCCGCGACCACCGGCCCAGCGCCGGCCTGCTCACCGAGGTGCGGTTCCCCCCGGACGCCCGCGTGGACGCCTGGGTGGAGACCGGCACCGAGGTCACCACCTCCTACGACCCGATGCTCGCCAAGGTGATCGTGCACGGCGCCGACCGCGACCGGGCACTGGCCGAGCTGACGGCCGCCCTGGGCGACACCCGGATCGAGGGCATCGAGACCAACCTCGGCCTGCTGCGCGCCATCCCCGCCGTCGAGGCCGTCCGCTCGGCGACCCACCACACCGCGACCCTGGCCACCGTGACCGACCCGACGCCGCGGATCGAGGTGCTGCGGGCCGGCACCCTCACCTCCGTCCAGGACTGGCCCGGCCGCACCGGGTACTGGCAGGTCGGGGTACCGCCCTGCGGGCCGATGGACGACCTCTCGTTCCGGCTCGGCAACCGCGCACTGGGCAACCCGGAGGGCCTGGCCGGCCTCGAATGCACCCTGCAGGGGCCGGCGCTGCGCTTCACCCGCGCCAGCTGGGTCTGCGTGACCGGCGCCCCCGCCGCCGTCACGGTCGACGACGTGCCCGTCCCGCAGTGGGAGCCCGTGCTCGTCCCCGCCGGGGGCGTCCTGGACGTCGCCGCCCCGCCCGGACCGGGCCTGCGCACCTACCTGCTGCTGGCCGGCGGGCTCGACGTCCCCGAATTCCTCGGCAGCGCCGCCACCTTCACCCTCGGCGGGTTCGGCGGCCACGGCGGCCGGGCGCTGCGGATCGGCGACGTCCTGCACGGCGGCACCGGCGAGGCCGATCCCGCCTTCGCCCCCGTGCCGGCCGCGGAGCGCCCCGAGTTCGGCTCCGTCTGGGAGCTGCCGGCCGCCGAAGGGCCGCACGCCGCACCCGAGTTCTTCACCGAGCAGGACGTCGAGACCTTCTACGCCGCCGACTGGAAGGTGCACTTCAACAGCGCCCGGACGGGCGTGCGGCTGGTCGGCCCCAAGCCCGTCTGGGCCCGCACCGACGGCGGCGAGGCCGGGCTGCACCCGTCCAACATCCACGACACCCCGTACTCGGTCGGGGCCGTCGACTACACCGGTGACATGCCCGTGCTGCTCGGCCCGGACGGCCCCTCCCTCGGCGGGTTCGTCTGCCCGGCCACCGTGGTCACCGGGCAGCGCTGGAAGCTCGGCCAGCTCCGGCCGGGCGACACCGTGCGCTTCGTCCCCGTCACCCTGACGGCCGCCGCGCAGCTGCGCCGCTCCCCCGCCGCCGCGCCGGCGCCCTCCCGCGCACCGATCACCGACGGCGGCGTCCTGGCCCGGCTGCCCGAGGCGCCCGGCCGGCCGAGCGTGACGTACCGGCGCAGCGGGGACGACAACCTGCTGGTCGAGTACGGCCCGATGCAGCTGGACCTGGCCCTGCGGATGCGGGTGCACGCGCTCGCCGAGCGGCTGGCCGCCGCGCAGCCGGCCGGCATGCTGGGCCTCACCCCCGGCATCCGCTCGCTGCAGGTGCACACCGACCCGGACGTCCTGCCCGTCCCCCGACTGCTGGAGCTGGTCCGGGAGATCGAGGCGGCGCTGCCCCCCACCGGCGAGCTGCGGGTGCCCAGCAGGACCGTCCACCTGCCGCTCTCCTGGGACGACCCGGCGACCCGCGAGGCGATCGCCCGCTACATGGCCGGCGTGCGCGACGACGCGCCCTGGTGCCCGTGGAACATCGAGTTCATCCGCCGGATCAACGGCCTGGCCTCGGTGGACGAGGTCTACCGGACGGTCTTCGAGGCCGAGTACCTGGTCCTCGGCCTCGGTGACGTCTACCTGGGCGCGCCGGTCGCCACCCCGCTCGACCCCCGGCACCGGCTGGTCACCACCAAGTACAACCCGGCCCGCACCTGGACGGCCGAGAACTCGGTCGGCATCGGCGGCGCCTACCTCTGCGTGTACGGGATGGAGGGGCCCGGCGGCTACCAGTTCGTCGGCCGCACCGTGCAGATGTGGTCCGGCTGGCAGCAGCGCGGGCCGTTCACCGCGGGCGCGCCGTGGCTGCTGCGGTTCTTCGACCGGATCAGGTGGTACCCGGTCTCGGCGGAGGAACTGCTGGAGATGCGGGCCGACATGGCTGCCGGACGCCTTGAACTGAAGGTGGAGGAGGGCGAGTTCGCACTCGCCGACCATCTGGCCTTCCTGGCCGCGAACGCCGGCCCGATCGAGGAGTTCCGGGCGGTGCAGGCGGCCGCCTTCGGGGCCGAGCGCCAGGCCTGGGAGGAGGCGGGCGAGTTCGACCGGGCCGAGAGCGCCGCCGAGGCCGCCCCCGGACCCGTCCGGCAGGCGCTCGCCCCGCCCGGCGGCTCCGTGGTCGAGGCCGAGTTCACCGCCTGCGTCTGGAAGGTGGACGTCCGGGCGGGCGAACGCGTCAGCAAGGGACAGCAGTTGATGGCGGTGGAGGCGATGAAGATGGAGTCCCCGGTGTTCGCCGACCGGGACGGCGTGGTGGCGCAGCTGCTGGTGAAGCCCGGCGACCAGGTGGAGGCCGGCTCCCCGCTGGTCGTGCTGGCCGCACTCGCACTGGAGGTGGCCTCGTGAAGCCCGACGCGACCATGACGGACGGTGGCGCCGCGACCCGTGCGGCCGGCGGGCCCGGAAGCACCGGGCCCGGCGCCGTCGAGCGGGTGCGCGAGGCCTACCGGCGGATCGCCGGGGCGGACCGGCCCGAGGTGTGGATCGGGCTGCGCCCGCAGGCGCAGGCCGAGGCCGAGGCGGCCGAGGTGGACGCCCGCCGGGCCGCCGGGGAGTACCTCCCGCTGGCGGGCACGGTGTTCGCGGTGAAGGGCAACATCGACCTGGCCGGGCTGCCCACCACCGCCGGCTGCCCGTCCTACGCCCGGCTCCCCGAGGCGGACGCCCCGGCCGTGGCCCGGCTGCGGGCCGCCGGCTCGGTGCCCCTCGGCACCACCAACCTGGACCAGTTCGCCACCGGCCTGGTCGGCACCCGCAGTCCGTACGGCGCGGTCCGCAACGCCGTCGACCCCACCCGGATCTCGGGCGGCTCCAGCTCCGGTTCGGCGGTCGCGGTGGCACTGGGCCTCGTCGACCTGGCCCTGGGGACGGACACCGCGGGCTCGGGCCGGGTGCCGGCGGCCCTCAACGGCGTCGTCGGCCTCAAGCCCACCAGGGGCGTCGTGCCCACCGCGGGCGTGGTCCCGGCCTGCCGCAGCCTCGACTGCGTCTCGGTGTTCGCCCGCTCGGTCGAGTCCGCCGAACTCGCCTACGAGATCGTCGCCGACCCGGTGCCGGTCGCGCCCGCGCCGCGCCGGCCCGGGCCGTGGCGGGTCGCGGTGCCGCCCCTCGACCAGCTCGGCGAGCTGGACGAGGGCTGGGCGACGGCGTACCTGGCGGCGGTGCAGCGACTGGCGGACGCGGGGGCGCAGCTGCTCACCCTCGACCTGACGCCGTTCAGCACGGTGGCGCAGATGCTGTACCAGGGTGCCTTCGTCGCCGAACGCTACGCCGCGGTGGGCGAGTTCATCGAGAAGCAGGGGGACTCCGCGGACCTGGACGAGGTGGTGCGCCGGATCATCACCGCCGGTCGGGACGTCCCGGCGCACCTGCTCCACCAGGGCCTGGCCGAGCTGGACCGGCTCCGCGCCCTGGCCCTGGCCGAACTCGGCGAGGCCGACGCCCTGTTGTTGCCGACCACCCCGGGCCATCCGACCCTCGCCGAGGTCGCCGCCGACCCGGTCGGGGTCAACACCCGGCTCGGCCGGTTCACCAACTCGACCAACCTGCTGGGCCTCTGCGCCCTCGCGGTACCGGCCGGCGAGGTCGGGGGCCTGCCCTTCGGCGTGATGCTGATCGGCCGCCCGCACACCGAACGCCGGCTGGGCCTGCTGGCCCGGCAGCTCGCCGGGGCTCCACCGGCGGCGCCGCGTCCGGGGGGCCCGCCCGGCACGGTCCGGCTCGCGGTGGTCGGCGCGCACCTGAGCGGCCAGCCGCTGAACGGCCAACTGCTCGCCTTGGGCGCCGCGCTGGCCGCCCGTACCGGCACCGCCGCGGACTACCGCCTGTACGCGCTGGACACCGTCCCGGCGAAGCCGGGCCTGGTCCGGGTGGCGGCCGGCGGCGCGTCGGTCGAGGCGGAGGTCTGGGAGCTGCCGGCCGCCGGCCTGGGCGAGCTGACCGCCGCGCTCCCCGAGCCGATGGCCGTCGGGAGCGTCCGGCTGGCCGACGGTACCCGGGTGGCGGGCTTCCTCTGCGAGCCGGCCGCCCTGGAGGGCGCCGAGGACATCACCGGGTACGGCGGCTGGCGCGGCTACCTCGCGGGGCGGCCGCTGCCCGGCGGCGCGGTCGGCTGACCCGTCCGTCGGACGGCCCGACGGGCTCACCGGGCGCTCAGCGGTCGCTCGCCGGCCGGTCGCCGGTCGGTCGCCGGTCGGTCGCCGGTCGGTCGCCGGTCGGTCGCCGGTCGCTCAGCGGTCGCCGCGCCGGATCAGCCCGCGATCGGTGGCCGCCCGGACGGCGGCGGTCCGGGAGTCCACCCCGAGCTTGGTGTAGATGTGCACCAGGTGGGACTTCACGGTCGCCTGGCTGAGGTGCAGCTGCTGGCTGATCTGCTGGTTCGTCAGCCCGTCCGCGACCAGCCCGAGGACCTCGCCCTCACGGACGCTGAGCGCGGCCGAAGGGGTGCGCATCCGCTCCAGCAGCCGGTCGGCGACGGTGGCCGCCAGGGCAGAGCGCCCGGCGGCGGCCGCCCGTACGGCCCTCGCCAGCTCCTCCGGCGGGGCGTCCTTCAGCAGATAGCCGGTGGCGCCCGCCTCCAGGGCCGGCACGGTGTCGGCGTCGGTGTCGTAGGTGGTGACGATCAGCACCCGGGGTGCGCCGGGCCGGGCGGTGATCGCGGCGGTCGCCTGCGCGCCGTTCATGCCCCGGCCGAACTGGAGGTCCATCAGGACGACGTCGACGTCGAGGTCCGCGGCCAGCTCGACCGCCCGCTCCGCGGTGGCCGCCTCGGCGACCACGGCGAGGTCGCGCTCGCCCTCCAGGACGGCGCGGAGCCCGGCCCGGACCACGGGGTGGTCGTCGGCGAGCAGCAGCCGGATCGGCGCCGGGTCGCCCGTCCGGGGGGTCGGCTGCGGTCGGGTCGGCTCGCTCACGGGGCGCCCTCCTCGGCGGGTTCGGGGAGCAGGACGGCCAGCGCGGTGCCCTGGCCGGGGGCGGACTCCACGGTGAAGGTGCCGCCGAGGGCGCGGGCCCTGGCCCGCATCGCGGGCAGGCCGAACCCGGCGTCGCCGGTCCCGGGGGCGGCGACGGCGGCCGGGTCGAATCCGGTGCCGTCGTCGAAGACGTCCAGGGCGACCTCCGAGTCCATGTAGCTCAGGGTGACCTCGGCGTGGGTGGCCCGCGCGTGCCGCACGGTGTTGGCCAGCGCCGACTGGGCGATCCTCAGCAGCGCCACCTCGTGCGGCGCCGGCAGCGGCGCCGGATCGCCGGAGAGGTGGAAGCGGACCGGCACACCGCTGTGCTCGGAGGTGGTGGCGCAGAGCCGCTCCAGCGCGGTGGGCAGCGAGGAGTCCTCCAAATCGGGCGGGGTGAGCGCGCGGACGAAGCGCCGGGCCTCGGCGAGGTTGTCCTGCGCGGCGCGGCGGGCCTGTTCCACGTACCCGGCCGCGGCCTCGGTCTGCTCGGGCAGGGCCCGGCCAGCGGCCCGCAGCAGCAGCTGGATGCTGGACAGGCTCTGCGCCAGCGTGTCGTGGATCTCGCGGGCCAGGCGTTCGCGCTCGGCGAGGACGCCGGCGGTGTGGTGGGCGGCGGCGAGGTCGGCGCGGGCGGCGCTGAGCTCGTCGATCAGCCGCCGGCGCTCCTCGCTCTCCCGGTAGAGCGCCTGGTAGCCGAGTACGGTGGCGGTGGCCACGGCGGCGCCGAGGGTCGGCCCGATCACCGCCGCCACGTCGAACCGGTGCTGGTGCCAGGCGAACCCGAGCACGGCGGCCGCGGTGGTGAGGCCCACCGCCACCAGTGCGATGCGGCGCCCGAGCAGGTGCAGCTGGAGGAAGTACAGCGGGAAGGCGAGCCAGACCCCGTCCTGGGTGAGCGCCAGCAGCGCGAGCCAGGCCGCGGTCAGCACGGCGAGCCAGACGGCCGAGCCGGTCCGCGAACGCCGGACGACGCCGAGCAGGGGCCCGGCGGCGTAGACGGCGGCCATCGCGACGGCGGCGGCGGTGACGGCCGCCGGCCGGGAGCTGTGGACGGAGGAGCGGGCCACCGCCAGCGCGAGCAGGCCGGCCACCAGCAGGTGCAGACAGATCCGGAGCACGGCGGCGACGGGGGTCAGTGAACGGTCGGTCGCCATCCCTCCAGGCTAGGCGCCCGCACGGGGCCCGGGCATCAATCGAAAGGTTGACCCGCGGCTGTGTCCTTCGATGCGGGGGATCCAATCCCCGGCGCGATGCCGGAGCGCAGGTCCGACCGGGAGATTGGTGGGGTCGGGACCGCCCGGCGACAGGGCGCGCCGCTCCGCGATCCGCGCTCCCCGTCGTCCGGCGGTCCGAGCCGCTGCCGAGAGAAGGGAACACCGTGTTCGTCGCCTGGAGGGACCTGCGGTTCGCCAAGGGGCGGTTCGCCCTGATGGGGACCGTCATCGTACTCATCACCGTGCTGGTGGGCCTGCTCTCCGGACTGACCGCCGGGCTGGGCCGGCAGAACACCTCGGCGATCACCGGCCTGCCCGCCGACCGCCTGGTGTTCTCGGCGCCGGCGGACGGCCGGAAGCCGTCCTTCACCGACTCCCAGGTCACCCCCGAGCAGTGGCGGGGCTGGGCCGGGGTCGCCGGCGTCACCTCGGCGCAGCCGGTGGGCATCAGCACCGCCAAGGCCGCCGCCGGGCAGCGCACCGCCGCGCTGTCCGCCTTCGGCGTGCCGGCCGGCTCCTCGCTGGCGCCGCGCGGCGAGCTGCTCGCCCCCGGCCGGGTGGTGCTGTCCACGGCCGCCGCGGCGGACCTCGAGGTCGCGCCCGGCTCGACGCTCACCCTCGCGGGCCGGGAGCTGACGGTGGCCGCGGTGGCGGGCGACGCCTCCTTCAGCCACCTGCCGGTCGTCTGGACCGGCCTGGACGACTGGCAGCGGGTGGCCCCCGCCGCCGGCACCGGTGAGCACGCCACCGTGATCGCCCTGTCGCTGACCACCGGCGCCGCCCTCGCGGACGCCGACCACCGGTTCGGCACCAGGTCGCTCACGCCGGACGACTCGCTGGCGGCGATCGGCTCCTTCACCTCGGAGAACGGCTCGCTGCAACTGATGCGCGGCTTCCTGTTCGCGATCTCGGCGCTGGTCGTCGGCGCCTTCTTCACGGTCTGGACGATCCAGCGCAGCGGCGACGTCGCCGTCCTGAAGGCGCTCGGCGCCTCCACCCGCTACCTGCTGCGGGACGCGCTCGGCCAGGCCGTGGTGCTGCTGGTGCTGGGCACCGCCCTCGGCACCGCGATCGCGGTCGGCGCGGGCGCGGCCCTCGGCTCGGCGGTGCCGTTCGTCCTGGACGCGCCGACCGTGCTCCTGCCCGCCGGCGTGATGATCGCGCTCGGCGCGCTCGGCGCCGGCCTCTCGATCCGCCGCATCACCTCCGTCGACCCGCTGACCGCCCTGGGGAGCGCCCGATGAGCCTGCAGCTCGCGAACATCACCCTCACCTACCCGGACGGCGACGGCCGGCTGACGGCGCTGGACGACGTCTCGCTGGAGGTCCCGGCCGGCAGCATCACCGCCGTGGTGGGCCCGTCCGGATCCGGCAAGTCGAGCCTGCTGGCCGTCGCCGCGACGCTGATCTCCCCCGACAGCGGGCGGGTGGTGCTGGACGGCGTGGACACCGCCGGGCTGGACCGGGCGGGGCTGAGCGCACTGCGCCGGCAGCGGATCGGCATCGTCTTCCAGCAGCCGAACCTGCTGCCCTCACTGACCGCCGCCGAGCAGCTCCAGGTGATGGCCCACCTGGACGGCCGTTCCCCGCGGGCCGCCCGCGCCCGGGCGCTGGAGCTGCTGGACGCGGTCGGGCTGCTGGCCCTGGCGGGCCGGCGCCCGCACCAGCTCTCGGGCGGCCAGCGTCAGCGCGTGAACATCGCCCGCGCGCTGGTGAACGAGCCGACCGTCCTGCTGGTGGACGAGCCCACCAGCGCCCTGGACCACGAGCGCGGCGCCGCGGTGATCGACCTGATCACCGAGCTCACCCACCGCCGGGCCACCGCCACCGTCCTGGTCACCCACGACCGGACGCACCTGACCGCCGTCGACCAGGTCGCCGAGGTGCACGACGGGCGACTGACCGTGCCGGCCCGCGCCTGAACGGCGCCGGGGCCCCGGCCGGCTCCTCGGTCGGGGCCCCGGCGCCGCGGCGCTACTTCTCGGGGCCGAGGACGGTGTCGACGGAGAGCGTCACCGGTGCGCCGACGGACGCCGGGAGCTCGAAGGACTGCCCGGGGTGGTGCACCGCGTGGACTCGGTACTCACCGTCCGAGGGGTCGGTGAGCACCCGAACCTTCCGGTGCTTCCGGTCGACGATCACGTACACCGGGACGGCCGCGCTCGCGTACGCGGCGGGCTTGACCTTCAGATCGTAGGCGTGGTTCGTGGAGGTGACTTCCAGGACGAGCCGGAAGACCGCGGGGTCGTAGCAGTTGCGCTCGGCACGGTGGTCTTCGTAGTCGGCGTCGACCAGTGCGAGGTCGGGCACCGCGTAGTCGAACGGGCCGTCCGGCAACCACAGGCCGATCGCCTGGATGATCCGCGACTGTGAACCGTGCAGGCCGGCTGCCAGGAAGGGGATCATGATGTCGGTCAATGCGTCGCCGTGCGAACCGCTGGCGGGTGGCGTCACGGCGATCTGGCTCCCGATGATCTCGACCCGGTACCCGACCAGCTGGTCGGAGATCAGGTCAGCCGCTTCGAGCAGCGTCGGCGGCTCGAAGGGCTGTTCCACTGCTGCGGCGGACATGGATTTCCTCCTGGCTGCCGATGTCGGGACCATCATCGTAGGGCGCACCGGGCGCCACCGGACTTCGCCGCGGGTTCACCCGGACGAGTGCCGTCAGCGCGCCCGCAGCCGCAGCAGCGGGCGCTCCTCGCGGGCGTCCGCGCGGCCCTCGGCCCAGAGCGAGCGGACGTGGCCGAGGTGGCGGGCCATGCACGCCTCGGCGGCCTCGGCGTCGCCGGAGATCATCAGGTCGAGCAGTTCCAGGTGCTCCTCGGCGGAGGAGACCAGCTCGCCGCGCTCGTCCAGGCGGGTCAGGCCGTAGAGCCGGGAGCGCTTGCGGAGGTCGCCGACCACCTCGACCAGGCGGGCGTTGCCGGCCAGGCCGAGCAGGTCGAGGTGGAACTGCCGGTCGGCCTCCAGGTAGCCGATCAGGTCGTGCCGGCCGGCGGCGTCGACGATCGCCTGGGCGGCCGGGCGCAGGCGCTCCAGCTGCTCGGGGGTGGCCGTGCGGGTGACCAGGCCGACGGTCGGCACCTCGATCAGGGCGCGGATCTCGGTGAAGTCGTCGAGGTCGCCCTCGGTGAGCTCGGTGACCCGGAACCCCTTGTTGCGGACGGCCTCCACGAGCCCCTCGCGGGCGAGGTCGAGCATGGCCTCGCGGACCGGGGTGGCGGAGACGCCGAAGTCGGCGGCGAGGGCGGGGGCCGAGTAGACGACGCCGGGGCGCAGTTCGCCGGAGATCAGGGCGGCCCGCAGGGCGTGGGCGACCTGGTCGCGCAGCCGCTCCTGAACGGAGATCAGGTTGCGGGGTTTGAGGTCGGCCATGGTGTTCCTCCGGCTGGTCGCAGGACACCATTGTACAATGTCACGTTGCGTGCAGTGTGCAACATTCCGTCATCCGGACGCCGACCGGACGCCCGCCCGGGCGGGTACCGGCCCCATCGTGGCAGCGTCCGCCCCCGGCCACAACGCCCCGGTCACCACCGCCCGGTCGGCACGGCCCGGGGCGCCCTCAGCGGAGCCCGGCGGCCCGCCGGTGGAGCTCGGCCGCGACCGCCAGGTCCTGCCAGGCCTGCCCGACGCTCTTGAAGAACCGCGGCCGGTCCTCGGGCACCGGCGCCTTCCCCGCCACCAGCTCCGCCAGGTTGTGCAGCGACCCGGCCGCCACCCCGGCGAGCAGCAGGTCCCCCGCCTCCCGCAGCGCGGCCTCGCGTGCCTCCACGTACAGCGCGGACCGGCCGACCAGGGCCGCGTCCACCTCCCGCGCCGCCGGCTCGTGCGACCCGACCGCCGCCACGGCCGCGTGGCCGGGCACCAGGGCGCCGTCGAACAGCGGCGTGCGGGCGGTGGTGCAGCAGACCACCACGTCCGCCCCGGCGACCGCCTCCGGGGTGCCGACGACCCCCGCCAGGCCGAGCGCCCGGGCGTACCGGACCAGCTCCTCGGCGGGCCCGCGCCGCCGGGCGACCACCGTGACCCGGGTCAGCGGCCGGATCGCCAGCACCGCGTCCAGATGCCCGTAGGCCTGCGGCCCGGCCCCGAACAGCACCAGGTGCGCGGCCTGCGGCACGGCGAGACGGCGCAGCGCCACGGCGGTGACCGCGGGCGTGCGGACCGCGGTGAGGGCCGCGCCGTCGTACAGCGCGAGCGGACGCAGGGTGGGCCCGTCCAGCAGCAGGTAACTGCCGGTGATCCGGGGCAGCCCGCGGCCGGGGTTGGCCGGGGCGACCCCGGCGATCTTGACGCCCGCGTACGCCGCCGAGGCCGCCGGCATCAGCAGCAGCTCGCCGGCCGGCACGGGTACGCCGGTGCGGGGCGGGCAGTCCTCGGGGTCCAGCCCCTCGGCGAGGACGCGCTCGATCGCGTCGGCGGCCTCGGCCGGGGTGAGCGGGACCGCCTCGGTGACGGGCGGCGCGGGGTGCGGGCCGGGGTCCGGCAGGGCGGGGCGGGGATCGCCGGGATCGGTCATGGCAGCAGGAATCCGGTTCCGAGGGAGTCGTACGGGTCCAGCACGAAGCGGTGTTCGCCGGTGCGGTGGGCGCTGCCGGTGACGTCCGTGACGACGCCGTCCGGGTAGTAGCCGGCCAGGCGGCCCGTGAACACCGTGCCGATCACCGACTCGTGCCGCAACTCCTCGCCGGGCCCGATCCGGCCCTCGGCGGCGAGCACCGCGAGCCGGGCGGAGGTGCCGGAGCCGCAGGGCGAGCGGTCGATCTGGCCGTCGGCGAAGACGGTGACGTTGCGCTGCGCCGGGCCGGCCGGCGTGTCCGGCAGGTCCTCGTACAGGATCACGCCGTAGACGCCGGAGAGCCGGGGGTCGACGGGGTGCAGCGTCTCGGGCGCCCCGGCCAGCGCCGCGCGGATCTCCCGGCCGACGGCGGTGAGTTCGGGCAGCAGCGCGGGGGTGACCGCCAGCCCGAGCGCCGCCGCCGGGACGGCCGCGTAGCAGGCGCCCGAATGGGCGACGGACACCTCGACGGTGCCGCGCGAGGTGACGACCGGCAGCTTGCGGGCGCTGACCCGGGTCGGCACGTTGCGGAAGGTCACCCCGGTGGTGCGGCCGCCCGCCCGGTGCACTGTCGCGGTCACCCGCCCGGACGGCACGTCGATCCGCACCCGCGCGAAGCCGTCCGCGGGCGCGGTGACCAGGCCCGAGTCGACCGCCCAGGCACCGAGGGCGATGGTGCCGTGCCCGCAGGCGGTGGAGTAGCCGTCCTTGTGCCAGAACAGCACCCCGAGGTGCGCCCCGCCGTCGTCGGGCGGCACGACGAAGCCCCCGTACATGCCGGCGTGGCCGCGCGGTTCGTGGGTGAGCAGCCGCCGCACGGTGTCCAGGGCGCCGGGCCGGGGCGCGGTGGCGGTGCCGCCGGCGCCGATCGCGATCGCGCGTCGCTCGGCGACGCTGTCGCCGGGGACGGCGGGCAGGCCGGCGGTGACGATCCGGAACGGCTCGCCGCCGGCGTGGTAGTCCACGGTGTCGATCGGCGCCGTCGGCGTGCCGTCGGCGGTCGCGGCCGCCTCGGCAGGGGTCGTCCGGTCGGTCATCGCGGGCCTCCCGCCGGCAGCAGGGTGACGGTCCGGCTCGCGGTGTAGAAGTCCAGGGCGGCCAGGCCCTGCTCGCGGTCGCCGTGGATGGCGGCGCCGGTGCCGCCGAAGGGCAGGTGGAAGTCGACTCCGCTGGAGGGGGCGTTGACCCGGATCATGCCCGCGTCCAGCCGCTCGGCGGCGTCCAGCGCCGCGTCGAGGTCGCGGGTGTGGAGGGAGGTGGCGAGGCTGTGCCGGGTGTCGTTGGCCAGCGCCACGGCCTCGTCCAGGTCGGCGGCGGGCAGCAGGACGGCGACCGGGCCGAAGAACTCCTCGGTGCGCAGCGGGTGCCCGGCGGGCACGTCCGCCAGTAGGGCCGGTTCGAGGTACCAGCCCGGTCGCTCCGGCACGCCCCCGCCGGCCAGCACGGCGGCGCCCTGGGCGACGGCCGAGGCGATCGCGCCGGTGAGCCGGTCGCGGGCGGCGGCGGAGATCACCGGGCCGCAGTCGCCCTCCAGCGCGGCGGGCTCGGCGAGGGCGGCGAGCGCCTTGGCGAGTGCCTCGCGCAGCGGCCCGTGGGCGGCGCCGACCGCGATCACCCGGCTGGTGGCGGTGCACTTCTGGCCGGCGTACCCGGCGATCGCGGCGGCCAGGTGGGCGGCGGCCTGCTCGATGTCGGCGTCGGGCAGCACCACGGCGGCGTTCAGCCCGCCCAGCTCGGCCTGGACGGGGATGCCGCGCTCGGTGGCGGCGTGCACCACGGCCCGGCCGACGGCGGTGGAGCCGGTGAAGGACACCACGTCGGCGGCGCGGACCAGCGCCTCGCCCTCCTCCGCGCCGCCGGGCACGACGGTGAGCACTCCCTCGGGCAGCCCGGCGAGCTCGGCCAGCCGCAGGGCGCAGGCGGTCGCCTCCGGAGCGGGCTTGAGCAGCACGGTGTTGCCGGCCGCGAGCGCGGGGGCGGCCTTCCAGGTGGGGATGGCGAGCGGGAAGTTCCACGGGGTGATCAGCCCGGCCACCCCGTACGGGCGGCGGCGGGTCAGCAGCATCCCCCGGCCGGCGGCCGGCTCGTGCACGGCGCCGCTCGGGGCGTACGGCGTCTGGGCGTAGTAGCGCCAGATCGCGGCGGTGCGGGCCACCTCGCCGCGGGCCTCGGCGAGCGGCTTGCCGACCTCGCGCACGATGAGCGCGGTGAGCTCCTCGGCGTGCGCCTCGACCGCGTCGGCGGCCCGGGTGAGCGCGGCGGAGCGGGCGGCGGCGCCGGCTCCGGCCCAGGCGTGGCGGGCCTCGCGGGCCCGCGCGGCGGCGGCCTCGACGCCCGCGGCGCCGGGGGCCGGGACGCTGACCACCAGGTCGGTGGGATCGGCGGGGTTGCGGGAGGTGACGGTCACGACGGGGCCTTTCGGGGCGGGAGTGCCGGGGTGCGCGTGCTGAGGGGTTCCGGACGGCGTCGAGCGACGCCGGGCGGTCAGAGCAGGAACCCGGCCGGGAAGGGGTCGGTCGGGTCGAGGAAGTACTGGGCGGTGCCGGTGATCCAGGCCCGGCCGGTGACGGTGGGCACCACGGCGGGCCGGCCGGCCACCGTGGTCTCCTCGACCAGGCGGCCGGTGAAGCTGGTGCCGATGAAGGAGTCGTTGCGGAAGTCCCGCCCGAGCGGCAGTTCGCCGCGGGCGTGCAGCTGGGCCATCCGGGCGGAGGTGCCGGTGCCGCAGGGCGAGCGGTCGAACCAGCCGGGGTGGATGGCCATCGCGTGCCGCGAGTGCTCGGCGGTCGAGCCGGGGGCGAGCAGCTGGACGTGGTGGCAGCCCCGGATCGACGGGTCCTCCGGGTGGACGGGCGGGTCGACGTTGATCACGTCCATCAGGGCGAGGCCCGCGGCCAGGACGTCCTGCTTGCGCTCGATCTCGAAGGGCAGGCCGAACTCGGCGAGCGGGAGCACGGCGTAGAAGTTGCCGCCGTAGGCGAGGTCGTAGCCGACGGTGCCGTAGCCGGGCACCTCCGCCTTGAGGTCCAGGCCGACGGCGTACGAGGGCACGTTGCGGAGCGTCACCGCCAGCGCCGCGCCGTCCCGGACCTGCACGTCGACCACCACCAGCCCGGCGGGGGTGTCGAGGCGCACGGTGGTGACCGGCTCGACCACCTCGACCATGCCGGTCTCGACCAGCACGGTGGCGACCCCGATGGTGCCGTGCCCGCACATCGGCAGCAGCCCGGACACCTCGATGAACAGCACGCCGAAGTCGGCGTCGGGCCGGGTGGGCGGCTGGAGGAGGGCGCCGCTCATCGCGGCGTGGCCGCGCGGCTCGTACATCAGCAGGGTGCGGAAGTGGTCCAGGTGCTGCTGGAAGTAGACCCGGCGCTCGGCCATGGTCGCGCCCGGGATGACGCCGAAGCCGCCGGTGACGACCCTGGTCGGCATCCCCTCGGTGTGCGAGTCGACGGCGTGGAAGACATGGCGGCTGCGCATGGTGGGGCTCCCGTGGGTGAGGGTGGGGGCGGGTGTCGAGGGGGCGGGTGTCGAGGGGGCCGGCTGCCGCCGCAGCCGGCCCGTTCACGGCCGGGGAGGCGGCTAGCCGAGGCCCTCGGCCAGGGCCTTCTCGGTGGCGGCGCGGACGGCCGCCTCGATCTCCGGCGAGAGCGGTCCGCGCGGGGGGCGGGTCGGACCGCCGGGCAGCCCGGCGATGTCCATCGAGAGCTTGATCGCCTGGACGAACTCCGTCTTCGAGTCCCAGCGCAGCAGCGGGTGCAGGGCCTTGTAGAGCGGCAGCGCGGTCTCCAGGTCCTTGGCGACCGCGGCCCGGTAGAGCGCCACGGAGGCCTCCGGGAGGGCGTTCGGGTAGCCCGCGATCCAGCCCACCGCGCCGGCCAGCGCCAGCTCCAGCAGGACGTCGTCGGCGCCGATCAGCAGGTCGAGGCCGGGGGCGAGCTCGGCGATCTCGTACGCCCGGCGGACGTCGCCGCTGAACTCCTTGACCGCCACGATCGAGCCCTCGCCGTGCAGCTGGGCGAGGAGCTCGGGCACCAGGTCGACCTTGGTGTCGTACGGGTTGTTGTACGCGACGATCGGCAGGCCCGCCGCGGCCACCTCGGCGTAG
Source organism: Kitasatospora sp. NPDC057015 (assembly GCF_042673745.1). Classification (NCBI taxonomy): domain Bacteria; kingdom Bacillati; phylum Actinomycetota; class Actinomycetes; order Kitasatosporales; family Streptomycetaceae; genus Kitasatospora; species Kitasatospora sp. NPDC057015. The sequence goes on along the minus strand of NZ_JBHUSG010000051.1, from coordinate 17,452 downwards.
TGCGCCCGGACGGTGGCGGCGTCGGCCCGGTAGGCGTTGGGCGGGAGCAGCAGCACCGAGCCGGCGCCGGCCTCGGCCGCCTGCTCGGTCCAGCGGCGGGACTCGGCGCTGCCGTAGGCGGCGACGCCGGGCATCACCCGGGAGCCGTCGCCGGCCGCCTCCACGGCGGTGGTGACGATCCGGGCCCGCTCCTCGGCGGTGAGGGTCTGGTACTCGCCCAGCGATCCGTTGGGGACGACGCCGTCGCAGCCGGCGTCGATCAGGCGGCGGACGTGCTCGGCGTAGGCGTCGTAGTCGACGGAGAGGTCGGCGCGCAGGGGGGTCGTGGTGGCGACCATGATTCCGCGCCAGGGACGGGTCGTGTCGTGCGGGGTGATGGACACAGCTTTACTCCTTGGTGAGGTGTGACATTTTATTAGCGGGCGCAGTCCGTGACAAGGGTCCGCCGGGGCGCGTCTCAGGAAGCCGGGTCCGCCGCGAGCTGCGCGAGCGGGACGGGACAGGCCAGCGGACGGCTGTCCGGGCCGGCGGGCGCGCCACCCGCCAGACAGGCCACCGCCGGGCCGCACATCCGGCCCTGGCACCAGCCCATGCCGGCCCGGGTCAGCAGCTTCACCGTCCGGGCGTCGCCCGCGCCGAGCTCCTCGACCGCCACCCGGATCCGCTCGGCCGGGACCTCCTCGCAGCGGCACACCTCGGTGTCCGGCCGGACCCAACCGGGCCAGCCGGTACCGGGGCGGTGGGCGGCGGCCATCAGCTCGGCGAAGGCCCGCAGCCGGGCCCGCCGCCGGACCAGCCGGGCGGTGACGGGCCGCCCGGCGACCGCGTGGGCGGCCAGCTCGCCCTCCGTCATCGCGAGGTCGGCGCCGCCCACCCCGCAGGTCTCCCCGGCGGCCCAGAACCCCGGCAGGCTGGTGCGCTGCCGGGCGTCCACCCGCAGGGCGGACGCACCGTCGGGGGTGCGGCGGGTCTCGGCGCCGAGCTCGGTGGCCAGCTCGATCTGCGGCAGCAGGCCGTGGCCGACGGCCAGCGCGTCGCAGGCGATCCGCCGCTCGGTGCCGGGCAGCGGGCGCCAGTCCCGGTCCAGCCGGGCGAGCGTGACGGCCGTGATCCGGTCGGTGCCGTGCGCCTCGACCACCGCGGTCCGCCGGCGCAGCCGCACTCCGTGGCGCAGCAGCGCGGTCGCGTGCACCGCGCCCTCGGCCAGCTTGCCGGGGACGGCGGCCGGCACGCCCGGTCGCCCGGCGTAGCCGAGGTAGTCGCCCGCCTCGGCCACCACGGGCACCTCGGCGCCGGCGGTGACCAGCGAGGAGGCCGCCGCGAGCAGCAGCGGTCCGCTGCCGGCGACCACGATCCGGCGGCCCGGGAGCACCAGGCCCGACTTCAGCATCGCCTGGGCGCCGCCCGCGGTGACCACCCCGGGCAGGGTCCAGCCGGGGAAGGGCAGCTGCCGCTCGTAGGCGCCGGTGGCGAGCAGGACGGCGGGGGCCCGGACGACGGCGCGGGCGTCCGCCGCCGGCCCGAGGGTGGCGTGCAACGACCAGCCCCCGTCCGCCCGCTCGGCCGTCCAGACGTGGTGCTCGGCGAGGTGGTCGACCCGGCCGGCCCGGGTGTGCGCGGCGAGCCTGGCGGCCAGTGCGGTGTAGTGCGACCAGCCGTGGTGCAGCCGGCCCGGACGGGTGGCGCCGAGGCCCGGGACGGGGTGGCGGTAGTACTGCCCACCGGTGCGCGGACCGGCGTCCAGCAGCGCGCAGCGCAGGCCGAGGTCGGCGGCGGTGACGGCGGCGGCGAGCCCGGCCGGACCGGCGCCGACGACGGCGAGGTCGTAGCCGGCGGCGGCGACGGCGGTGGTCTCAGACGGCGAGGTCGGCACGGCCGTGGCCCTCCTGGGTGGTGACGGTGTCGCCCGGGCCGGCCGGCAGCAGGCAGGTGCGTTGGTTGGGGCGGCCGTTGACGGTGGCCAGGCAGTCGAAGCAGACGCCGATGCCGCAGAAGGCGCCGCGCGGGCGGCCGCCGACCCGGGTGGTGCGCCAGGCGAGGATGCCCTCGGCCCAGAGGGCGGCGGCGATGCTCTGCCCCGGCTGCGCGGGGACCGGACGGCCGTCGAACTCGATCGTGTGGGCGGGCTGCGGTTGGGCCCTGACCAGGGCGGCGGGGGTTCGGCGCACGGCGGGTCTTCCGTTCCGGTCGGGTGCGGGCGGGTTCGGTGGGCGCCCGTGGCGGGGGCGCGGTGCTCGGAGGATGCGGGTCGGGGGGCCGGTGCACGGGCCGGCGCGGGGCGGCGGAGCCCGAGCGGGTCAGGCCGCCTGCGGGAAGCGGTCCGGCCGGAACGGCCCGAGGTCGAGCCCCGGCGGCTTCCCGACCAACTGGCGGCTGATCAGCAGCCCGGTGGCCGGCGCCAGCCCGATCCCCGCGCCCTCGTGGCCGCAGGCGTGGTACAGCCCGGGGACGCGGGGATCGGCGCCGACGGCCGGCAGGTGGTCGGGCAGGTACGGACGGAACCCGCGGTAGGCGCGCAGCACCGAGACGTCCGCGAGGACGGGGAACAGCCGGGCCGCCTGGGCCGCCAGCCGGTGCAGCACCTCGACCGAGAGGGTCCGGTCGAAGCCGACCCGCTCGCGGCTGGCGCCGATCAGCACCGGACCGCCCGGGGTGCCCTCGACCACGGCCGAGGTCTGCAGGGCGGCCGAGCCGCTGGCGACGTCCGCGACGTAGTCGGCGGCGTAGACCTTGTGCCGGACGATCCTCGGCAGCGGCTCGGTGACCAGGACGAAGCCGCGCCGGGGCAGGACCGGCAGCGCCACCCCCGCGAGCGCCGCCAGCTCCCCGCCCCAGGTGCCGGCCGCGTTGACCACGGCGGGCGCGGCCAGCTCGCCCCGGTCGGTGCCGACGCCGCGGACGGTGCCGTCCGGGCCGGTGCGCACGGCCCGCACGGTCTCGCCGAGGCGCAGCTCGGCGCCGCCCTCGCGGGCGGCGCGCAGCAGGTGCGCGGCGGCCAGGGCGGGCTGGACCTGCGCGTCCTGCGGGTAGTGGAAGCCGCCGGCCAGGCCGGGGGCCAGGTGGGGTTCGAGGTCGTGCAGGGCGTCGCCGGGGACTTCGACGGCGCTCACGCCGGCCGCCGTCTGCCCGGCGGCGAAGGCGCGCAGCGCGTCCAGCCCGGCCGGCTCGGCCGCGACCACCAGGCCGCCCTTGGGCTCGTACTCGACGGCGGGACCGAGGGTGGCGGCCAGCTCGCGCCAGAGACGGGTGCTGAGCAGCGCCAGGTCGAGTTCGGGGCCGGGCTCCTTGTCGGAGACCAGCAGGTTGCCCTCGCCGGCGCCGGTGGTGCCGCCCGCGACGGGGCCCCGGTCGACGACGGCGACCCGCAGTCCGGCCAGCGTCGCGTAGTACGCGCAGGCGGCGCCGACGACTCCGGCGCCGACCACGACCACGTCCAGGGGAGCTCTGTTCACCTCAGTAATATGTCACATTGCTTGCTGCCTGCCAAGGGCGCCGCGCCCTGTCCACGACAACACCGGACCGCCCCCGGCGACCCCGACGCGGCCCCGTTCCGCACCCGGCCGGCGGCACGCGAAAGCCCCGGCCCGCCTGTGTCGGCGGACCGGGGCTACGGCTGCGGGGGCGACCCCGGTCAGGTGATGTCGTCCAGCTGCTCGCGGCGGGCGGCCGGCACCGGGGCGCTCGCGGCCGGGGCCAGCGAGGCCTCCACCGGGCCGGGGAGGGCGACGGCGTCCACCGAGAGGTCCAGCCGCGAGGCCTCCTCGTCGTCCAGCCCGGCGTCCGGGTTGCGACGGGACTTGCGGCGGTCGTTGAGCATCGCGACGCCCACGGCGACGAAGTACAGCGCCCAGATCGGCGCGGCCAGCGCCAGCATGCTCAGCGGGTCGGCACTCGGCGTCGCGAAGGCCGCGAACACCGTGATGCCCATGATCATGCCGCGCCACCAGCCGAGCAGCCGCCGGCCGCTGACCATGCCGATCAGGTTGAGCATCACCAGCAGCAGCGGGAACTCGAAGGCGAAGCCGAAGACCAGCACCATCCGGGTGGCGATGTTGAAGTAGTCGTTCGGCGGCAGGATCGGGGTCGTCCCGTTCGGGGTGAACGAGATCAGCACCTCGACCGTGGTCGGCAGCAGCAGGAAGGCGCAGACGGCACCGGCGAGGAACAGCGGGGCGCCGCAGGCCATGAAGATCATCGTGTACTTGCGCTCGTGCTTGTGCAGCCCGGGGACCACGAACGCCCAGACCTGGTAGAGCCAGATCGGCACGGCCCCGACCACACCCGCCGTCAGCGCCACCTGCAGCATCCAGGTGAAACCCGAGGTGAGACCGATGTTGGAGACCTGCGCGCACTTGCCGTTGTACTGCGCCGCCGTGTCCACGGTGCACTGCGGCAGCGGCTTCAGCAGGAAGGTCTCGATCTGCTTGTGGTAGATCAGCGCGACGATCGTGAGCACCACGATCGCCAGGACCGACTTCACCACCCGGTTCCGCAGCTCGCGGAGGTGGTCGGCGAGGGCCATCCGCCCCTCGGAGTCCTTGGGCGCCTTCAGCGCCTTGGAAGACTTGCTCAACCCCGGTCCTCAACTCGTGCGTCGAAGCCCGCCGGACGGCGGGCCCCCCTGGTCGCGCGCCGGCTCATCGCGGCTGCGTGGTCTCCTGCGACGGCTGCTCGTCGGCCACGACCGGCCGCGACGGTCCGGGGACTCCGGGCGCGGCCTTGATGGTCTTCGGCGCCGGGGCGGCCTGCGGCTCCTCGGCCTCGCCGCCCTCGGTGCGCATGGCCTTGGTCTCGCTCTTCAGGATCCGCATCGACTGGCCCAGCGAACGCGCCAGGTCGGGCAGCCGCTTGGCACCGAAGAGCAGAATGGCGAGGACCACGACCACCAGGATCGCGATCGGCGAGATCCGCATGCTCGGCCACCTTCCTCTGCGCGGTGACGAGGTCGTCGCCGCCGCTTTGTCGGGGAGAGCACCCGCCGAACGGTCGGGAGCCACGGTCAGAGGGTAACCCGCCGCACCTGCGCCGAGCAGACCCCAGGGCCACCGGAAAATGAAGACTCAGCGGACCCGGCCGGCGGCGGCGAGCTCCCCCGCCGCCTCGGCCAGGGCGCGGGACGCGGTGTCGACCTCCCGCGCCAGCACCCTGACGTCCAGCCAGAGCCGCCCGGCGAGCAGGCCGAGCACCAGCAGCCCGGCGGTGGAGAGCAGAACGGCGGCGACGAGAGTCCACGACATGCCCGCCAGCCTAGAGCCTGCTCCGCCCGCCCCCGCGCTACCCCTCCGCCGGGACCAGCCGCATGGTGCGCACACCCGCGGCGGTCAGCGCCTCGACGATCTTCTCACCCGCGGCCTTGCGGACCGCCGCCCCGCAGGAGGGGCAGCTGAAGCTGTAGTACGACTGCGCCTGGGTCCGGCCGATGGTGAGGCGGAACCGGTCGGCGGCCAGCTCCACCTTCTCCCGGCACTCCGAGCAGTAGACCTTGAATCTGGTACCCGGCTCCATGGCTCAGACCTGCCCCTGCGGGTAGCCGGCCAGCGCCTCCAGGGCGGCGGCCGCGGCCTGCTCGGCGAGCTCGGGCGGCGAGACGATCCGGCCGTCCCGGCCGAGCCGCAGGGCCAGCGGGCGCAGCCCGGAGGGGTCCGCGCTGCGCAGGGTGATCCGCAGCCCGCCGTCGGGCAGCTCCTGCGCCGAGTCGTGGGTGTAGTACTCGGCCACCCAGCGCCCGCCGGGGCCGACCTCGACCACCACCTCGGGGTCGTCGGCGGAGGGGTTGACCAGGCCGCCGGAGAGGTCGCGCGGCTCCAGCCGGGGCGGGTCGGAGGGGGTGTCCAGCACCTTGATCTCGGCCACCCGGTCGAGCCGGAACATCCGCCGGTCCTCGGAGACCCGGCACCAGGCCTCCAGGTAGGTGTGGCCCTCGGTGACCAGGCGGATCGGGTCGACCTCGCGCTCGGTCATGCCGCCGCGGCCGTGCGAGTAGTAGCGCAGCCACAGCCGGCGGCCCTCGCTGAGCGCGCGGTCGATGTCGGCGAAGACGTGGCTCTCGGCCTCGAAGGTGACACCGACCCGGGCACTGCCCTCGGCGCTGTCCCCGGCCGCGTTCTCGATCTTGGCGACGGCCCGGGTGAGCGCCTCGCGGTCGCGCTCGCGCAGGCCCGGCAGCCCCGCCACGGCGCGGGCGGCGACCAGCAGCGCGGTCGCCTCGTCGGCGGCCAGGCGCAGCGGCTGGGCCACGTCGTCGACGTTGTGCCACCAGATCCGCTCGCCGTCGGTGTCGATGTCGAGCAGGTCGCCGCCGCGGAAGCTGGTGCCGCACATCGGCAGCACGTTGAGGTCGCCGATCAGCTCGCGCTCGGTGATCCCGAAGGCGCGGGCGACCTCGGCCACCTCGGCGCCGGGCCGCTCGCGCAGGTAGGTGACCAGCGAGAGCATCCGGCGGGTCTGGTCGATGGCGTTGCTCATGCCTGTGCTCCCTCGCTCGCGGCGCCGGCCACGGCCGGGCCCGACTCCAGTCCTGCCACCGCACGCAGCCGGTCGATGACGTCCGCCCGCAGGTCGTCCGGGCCCAGCACCACCAGGGCGGGGCCGAACTCGGCGAGGTCGGCGCCCAGCCCGTTGCCGTACGGGATCTCCAGCTCGTCCCAGTGCTCGTCCACCCGGCTGGTGCTCAGCGCCTTGGTGCGCAGCGGGAACCCGGCGCCGCGGCGCAGCCGGACGGTGGCGGTGGCGGTGGCGCCCTCGCCGGCGAAGGTGGCGACGTACGCGCGGACGTCCACGTGCTCGGGCACCGCGCCGGTGAAGGCGCCGGAGCGGGAGCGGACCTTGCCGGTGATCCGGCTCAGCCGGAACACCCGGGCGTCCCGGCGGTCGCGGTCCCAGCCGGCCAGGTACCAGTGGCCGCGCCAGCACTCCAGGGCCCACGGCTCCACGGCGCGCTGCTCGGTGGCGGCGGCGCCGGCCTTGCGGTACTCGAAGGTGACCGGGCGGCGGTCCCGGGCGGCGGTGAGCAGCGGCTCGAAGGCGGCCTCGCGGACGGGGATCCGGGGCTCCAGCGCGCTGTGCGTCTCGGGCTCGGCGAACGGGACACCGGCGGCGCGCAGCTTCTGCAGGGCCCCGCTGGCGGCGCCGGACATCTTGGCCTGCTGCCAGACCCGGGCGGCCAGGGTGAGCGCCGCGGCCTCCTCGGCGTCGAGCGCGATCTCCGGCAGTCGGTTGCGGTCGGCGCGGGCCAGGTAGCCGAGCTCGCCGTCCAGCGAGTTCTCGTCGACGTCGATGACCAGGCCGAGTTCGCGCAGGTCGTCCTTGTCCCGCTCGAACATCCGGTTGAAGGCGTCCTCGCTGCCGTTCTGCCACGCCTCGCGGTAGGCCTCGACGGACTCCCGCAGCTCCTTCTTGGAGAGCGGCCTTCTGGTGTTCATCAGGCACAGGGCGAGATTCATCAGCCGCTCTGCCTTGGCGATCGCCATCGCTGACCCTTCCGGTGTGCCGCGCCGCGCGCGGGGTTGCGCCCACCGGGAATCCGTGTACCCGGCGCCCCGACCGTACCGGTAGCGCCGCCGTCGGCGAAAGCCGAGTCCTGCTCACGCGCCTGCCGGCCAGGACGCAGCGGGGCCGTACCCCCTCGGCAGGGGTACGGCCCGTGGTGCTGCGCGACCGGCCCGGCCGGTCGGACGCCGGGCGGACCCGGCGGCGAGCTGGTCTCAGACGCCGAGCAGGTCGACGACGAAGATCAGGGTCTCGCCCGGCTTGATGGCCGGGGTCGGCGACTGGTTGCCGTAGGCGAGGTGCGCCGGGATGGTCAGCTCGCGCCGGCCACCGACCTTCATGCCGACGACGCCCTGGTCCCAGCCCTTGATGACGCGGCCGCCGCCGAGCGGGAACTTGAAGGACGAGCCACGGTTCCAGCTCGCGTCGAACTCCTCGCCGGTGCTGAACGCGACACCGACGTAGTGCACCTCGACGACCTGGCCGGCCTTGGCCTCGGCACCGTCGCCGACCGTGATGTCACGGATCTGCAGCTCGGTGGGCGGGTCGCCAACGGGGAAGTCGATCTCGGGCTTGCTCACAACTGCCTCTTCTCACGGTTCGTTACGTACACGACGGAGCGGCAGGTACCCGTACCGCCGTCCCTACCGGAACCACGGTACGGGCGCCCGCCGCCCGCCCGAGCGCAGGCCACGCGGCCCCGCTCGAAGGTCATTCACGATCTATTGTCACCCGAAGGCGGGTCAGCCCACGCCCGCGTCCAGCACGTCCACCACGAAGACCAGCGTCGAGTTGGCCGGAATGTCACCCTGGGCCTGGTCCTTGTAGCCGAGCGAGGCGGGGATCACCAGCTCGATCCGGCTGCCGACCGCCACCCCCTGCAGGCCCTTGTCCCAGCCCTCGATGACCTGGCCGCCGCCGACGGAGAAGGAGAACGCCTGGCCCTTGTCGAGCGAGGAGTCGAACTTCTTGCCGTCCTTCCACAGCGCGCCGGTGTACTGGACGAGCACCTTCTCGCCCGACTCGACCTTGGGGCCGGTGCCCTGGATCAGGACGTGGCTCTTGAGCTCGGTCGGCTCGGCCGCACCCTTAACCGGGGTGATCTCGGCGGCCTTCTTGCCGTTGTCCTTCACCTGCGGGAAGTCCGCCGGGGGCGGGGTCACGGTGCCGCTGACCACCGCGTCGGGGGCGTTCACCCGCTGGATGTCGATCACGAAGACCAGGTTGTCCTTCGCACCGATCGACATGCCGGTGTTGCCCTGCGCGCCGAAGGCGGCGGCCGGCGGGGCCACCACCAGGACGCGGCTGCCGGCCTTCTTGCCCACCACGGCCTGGTCGAGCGCCGGGATCAGCGCGTCGGTGCCGGCCTGGAAGATCTGCGGCTTGCCCTTCTCGTCGTACGAGCTGGGGATGTCCTTGCCGGTGGTCCAGTCCTTGGCGGTGTAGTCCACCGAGGTCCAGGAGTTCTTCTCGACGACCGGGCCGCTGCCCTCGGAGAGGACCTTCACCACGAAGGTGCCGTCGGCGGCCTCGGCGGGCGTCGTGATGACCGCCTTCTTGCCGAAGTCGCCGGTGACCGTCGGGAGCACCTTGGCGGTGTCCTTGATCGGCGGCACCGGGTCCGCGCTGGGGGTCGCGGGGGCGGTCGGCGCGGCGTCCACGGGGGTGGAGGCGGCCGAGCTCTTGCCGTCGCGGTTCACCAGGTAGAGCGTCACGGCGCTACCGGCCAGCAGGACGGCCAGCACGGTGCCGAGGATCATGCCGAGCTTGCCCACGCTCGGCGGGTTCTCGTAGTACCCGGCCTCGGAGGTGTCCTGGCGGCGGACGTTCGAGGCGAAGATCTGCGGGGCCTCGTCCGCCTTGGTGCCGGTGCCGGGCCGCGGCGCGTCACCGGGGCTGCCCCAGCCGGCCTGCTGCTTCAGGATCGACGGCGGAACCACGATCGACTCGCCGTCGCCGGGCAGCGGACCGCCCGGCCGTGAGTCCGTCGGGTCGCCGGCGGAGCCGCCGCTCGCGGTGCCGGTCCCGCCCGGGCTCGACGCTTTCTCAGACATGACTCCCCATCCATCTCACCAGGTCTTCGAGGCCTACCGGCCGGCTTGCTGATCGCCGAGATCCTGCCGTACTGCCGCCGCACCGGGAAGCCCTGGCCACCACAGTGCGGGAGGGCAGCAGTATGACAGGTCAGTATGAGGACGGGCGCTCCTGGTGTACGAGCGCCCGCCAAGCGTACGAGCACGACGGCCCGCGCGTCAGACCGCCTCAAGGATGTCGATCACGAACACCAGGGTCGAGTTCGCCGGCACCTGGCCCTGCGCCTGGTCCTTGTAGCCGAGGGCGGGCGGCACGACGAGCATCACCCGGCTGCCGACCGTCTGGCCGACCAGGCCCTTGTCCCAGCCCTCGATCAGGCTCTTGGTGCCGATCTGCAGGGCCTGCGCGCCGCCGTGGCTCCAGGAGGAGTCGAACTGCTGGCCGTTGCTCCACAGCACCCCGGTGTACTGGACCACCAGGGTCTGCCCGGCCTGGACCTGCTTGCCCTCGCCCTTGATCAGCACGAAGGTCTGCAGGTCGGTGGGCGGCGCCTGGCCGGCCGGGATGGTGATCGTCGGCGCGGCCTTGCCGTTGTCCTTGACCTGCGGGGAGGTCGGGGGCGCCTGGGTCATGGCGCCGGTCAGCGAGGCGTCCTGCGGCAGCGCCTCGGCGATGTCCAGCACGAACACCACGGTGTCGCCCGGTGCCACCCCGAGCGTGGTGTTGCCCTGGCTGCCGAAGGCGGCCTCCGGCGGGGCGACCACCAGGATCCGGCTGCCCACCTTCTTGCCGACCACGGCCTGGTCGAAGGCCGGAACCAGCTGGCCGCTGCCGGCCTGGAAGAGCTGCGGCTTGCCACCGGAGTCGTAGGAGCTCGGCAGTTCCTTGCCGGTCGTCCAGTCCTTCGCGGAGTAGTTGACCGTGACCCAGTCGCCCTTGGCGACCGTCTGCCGGTCGCCCTCGCTGAGGGTCTTGATCACGAACTGGCCGCTGGGCTGCCCCGCCGGGATGGTGATCACGGCCTTGCTGCCGAAGCTGCCCTCGACGGTCGGCATCGGCGCGGCCTCGTCCACCGGGGCCGGCACCGTCGGCGCGGCACTCGACGCCGTGGGCGAGACCTCGGCCGGCGCCTTGGCGTTGCTGCTGCAGGCCACCAGCAGCATCAGGGGCAGGGCTACGAGCAAACCGGCGGTGCGGCGCACGGTGTTCCTAACTGTCGGTCAAGTGCAGCTGTTCGGACTCCTCCGACAGCGTATGCCGAGACCGAGCCGCGCCCCGGTAGGCGGCACCGGGGCACGGTCGTGCGTCACCCACGGCACGGCGCGGCCCCGGGCCGCACGTCCCGTCCGAGGAGGGGCGTGCGGCCCGGGGCGGCGGGCCGTTCGCGTCACATTCCGGCGATCAGCTTCTCCACCCGCTCGTCCACCGAGCGGAACGGGTCCTTGCAGAGCACCGTGCGCTGCGCCTGGTCGTTCAGCTTCAGGTGCACCCAGTCGACGGTGAAGTCGCGCCGCTGCTCCTGCGCCCGCCGGATGAAGTCGCCGCGCAGTCGGGCCCGGGTGGTCTGCGGCGGGACGGACTTCGCCTCGAAGGTCTTGAGGTCCGTGGTCACCCGCTCGGCCTGCCCCTTGCCCTGCAGCAGGTAGAACAGGCCGCGCCGGCGGTGGATGTCGTGGTAGGCGAGGTCGATCTGCGCCACCCGCGGGTTGGACATGCTCATCTGGTGCTTCTCGCGGTACCGCTCGATCAGCCGGTACTTCATGATCCAGTCGATCTCGTTGCCGACCTTCGCGAGGTCCTCGGTGCGCACGGCCTCCAGGGTCCGGCCCCAGAGCTCGAGCACCCGGGCGATGGTGCCGGTGTTGATGCCCTTGCGGTCGGCGAACTCCAGCGCCTTGCTGTAGTACTCCTCCTGGATGTCCAGCGCGCTGGCCTCCCGGCCGTTGGCCAGCCGGACCTGGTGCGTGCCGGTCAGGTCGTGGCTGACCTCGCGGATCGCCCGGATCGGGTTCTCCAGCGTCAGGTCGCGCATCACCACGCCGGCCTCGATCAGGCGCAGCACGAGGTCGGTGGCGCCGACCTTGAGCAGGGTGGTGGTCTCCGACATGTTGGAGTCGCCGACGATGACGTGCAGCCGGCGGTAGCGCTCGGCGTCGGCGTGCGGCTCGTCCCTGGTGTTGATGATCGGACGTGAGCGGGTGGTCGCCGAGCTGACGCCCTCCCAGATGTGCTCGGCCCGCTGGCTGACGCAGTAGACCGCGCCGCGCGGCGTCTGCAGGACCTTTCCGGCGCCGCAGATCAGCTGCCGGGTGACCAGGAACGGGATCAGCACGTCGGCGAGACGGGAGAACTCGCCGTGCCGGGCCACCAGGTAGTTCTCGTGGCAGCCGTAGGAGTTCCCGGCCGAGTCGGTGTTGTTCTTGAAGAGGTAGACGTCGCCGGCGATGCCCTCCTCGTGCAGCCGCCGTTCGGCGTCCACCAGGAGGCCTTCGAGGATCCGCTCCCCCGCCTTGTCGTGCGTCACCAGTTCGGTGACGTCGTCGCACTCGGGAGTGGCGTACTCGGGGTGCGATCCGACGTCGAGGTAGAGCCGTGCACCGTTGCGCAGGAAGACATTGCTGCTGCGGCCCCAGGAGACAACGCGGCGGAAGAGGTACCTGGCCACCTCGTCCGGGGACAGACGTCGTTGTCCCCGGAACGTGCACGTGACGCCGTACTCGTTCTCCAGCCCGAAAATTCGGCGGTCCATGAGGCATCCATTCTCTGATTGGAGCTGTCCGAAACCGCCTCCACGGTGCACATGCGTTCACGACCGACCTGGTCCGACCCAGGGAATGTGACGTCCGTTCACCGTAGGGGCACGGAATCCCGTACGGCCGTGAGGCCGGCCGTACGGGATTCACTCACCTGGACTATTCCGACGTCGCCGCCGGCTTGTCCTCGTCGTCCGCCTCCGCGGACTGGTCCCCGTCGAGCAGCCGGCCGAGCTGGCTGCCGAGGATCCGCTTGAACTTGCGCTGCTGGAAGCGCTGGCGGTCGAGCACCGCCACCTCCAGCTGCTCGGGCGTCATGGTGCGGGGGGTTCCGCCGTTCGGGTCCCTGGCGAGGGAGTCGACGGCCAGCTTCAGCGCCTCGGTGAGGCTCAGGCCGACCCGGTGACGCTGCCCCAGGTAGTTGCCGATCGAGTCGGCGTTGCCGCCGACCACGACGCTGTTCTGCTCGTCCACCACCGAACCGTCGGGGGTGAGGCGGTAGATCTGGTCGTCGTCCGGCGTCCGGCCGACCTCCGCGACGATCAGTTCGACCTCGTAGGGCTTCTCCCCCACCGAGGAGAAGATGGTGCCCAGCGTCTGCGCGTAGACGTTGGCCAGGCCCCGGGCCGTCACGTCGGCCCGGTCGTAGGAGTAGCCGCGCAGGTCGGCGTAGCGGACGCCGCCGATGCGCAGGTTCTCGAACTCGTTGTAGCGGCCGACGGCCGCGAAGGCGATCTTGTCGTAGATCTCGGACACCTTGTGCAGGGCCCGGGAGGTGTTCTCGGCGACGAAGACGATGCCGTCGGCGTAGGTGAGCACGACCACGCTGCGACCGCGCGCGATGCCCTTGCGGGCGTACTCCGCGCGGTCCGCCATGGCCTGCTGAGGCGAGACGTAGAACGGTGTCGACACCGGCGGTCGTCCCCTTCTGTCAGGGCCTCCCTCCGGCCCGACGGCGAGGGAGGGAGGGTCGGGAGGTGGATCGGGCGGGGGCTGCTAGAGCAGCGGGGCCTGCGGGCCGTTGGGGTGCTCCAGGCGCTGGTCGGTGATCGAGTGCGCGATGTCCGAGACCTCGCTCTCGGAGAGCCGCCGGAAGCCGTCCTCGGTGATCAGCGAGACGATCGGGAAGATCTTGCGGGCCAGGTCGGGCCCACCGGTCGCGGAGTCGTCGTCGGCGGCGTCGTAGAGCGCCTGGACGACGAGCGTGGAGGCCTGCTGCGAGGAGAGGCCCTCGCGGTAGAGCTTCTTCATCGAGCCCCGGGCGAACACCGAGCCCGAGCCGGTGGCGGCGAAGCCCCGCTCCTCGGAGCGGCCGCCGGTGACGTCGTAGGTGAAGATCCGGCCGCGCTCCAGGTCCTGGTCGTAGCCCGCGAACATGGGCACGACGGCCAGACCCTGCATCGCCATGCCCAGGTTGCCCCGGATCATCGTGGTGAGCCGGTTCGCCTTGCCCTCCAGCGAGAGCACCGTGCCCTCGATCTTCTCGTAGTGCTCCAGCTCCAGCTGGAACAGCCGCACCATCTCGACGGCCAGGCCGGCCGTTCCGGCGATGCCGACCGCGCTGTACTCGTCGGCCGGGAAGACCTTCTCGATGTCGCGCTGGGCGATCACGTTGCCCATGGTGGCCCGGCGGTCACCCGCGATCACCACACCGCCGTCGAACACCGCCGAGACGATCGTCGTGCCGTGCGGGGCCTCGATCGTCAGCCCCTCCGGAAGGCGGCGGCGGCCGGGGATCAGCTCCGGCGAGTGGTCCGCCAGGAAGTCCATGAACGAGGAGGACCCGGGGGTCAGGAAGGCAGCCGGTAGACGCCCGGTGCCACGAGTGTTGGCTTCCACACGATTCCTTCCAGGTAGCTTGAAAGCGCGCGCTGCCCGCACCCTACCCGCCCGGCGATCACTATCCACCTGTGACGGGGGCGGACCCGGACGGACGGGAGGCCGACGCCGCCCGCCCGCCCTCGGCGGTCGCAACCGTGAATTCCGCGAATGGCCCGGGCTGCTCTTCCCGCAGGCCCCGGACCGGCCTCCCGACCGCTCTCCCGGCCGGCCTCCCGACTGCGCCCGGGCCGCTACTGGCCACCCTTCTGGACGAATTGCCGCACGAAATCCTCGGCATTCGACTCGAGGACCTCGTCGATTTCGTCCAGGACCGCGTCGACGTCGTCGCTCAGCTTTTCCTGGCGCTCCTGGAGCTCCTCGGAATTCTGCGCCTCGGCGGCCTGCTCCTCGACCTCCTCGGAGGCACGGTTCGCCCGCTGCTGGCCGCCACCGGTGTCCTTGCTCGCCATTTCCCTCACCCCGCTCATTCGTCTGGCACGGCTTGGTGGTGCTGGGTCCTCGCCACTTGCGTCGACCCTATACACCGGGTGCGGGAATCGCTCCCGGTTTGCGTGTGGCACTTCCTGTGCAACGTCCGACGCTCCCCCGGATGATTCCCATTCAGGAGGCGTTCACCCGTGGTGATCGAAAAGTTACCCGGAGAACGCGGGGCGCGGGCGGACGGCCTGCGGTCAGGTGCCGTTCCGGCCCCGGTCGCCGGAGAGGACCCGTACCAGGTCCTCGGCCGTGCGGCAGCGGTCCAGCAACTCCTTGACGTGGTTGCGCGTCCCGCGCAGGGGCTCCAGGGTCGGGACCCGCTGCAGCGAGTCACGGCCCGGGAGGTCGAAGATCACCGAGTCCCAGGAGGCCGCGGCGACGTGCTCGGCGTACTGCTCCAGACAGCGGCCGCGGAAGTAGGCCCTGGTGTCCTCCGGAGGCTTGCCCGCGGCCCGCTGGACCTCCTCCTCGGTGACCAGCCGGTCGAACCGCCCACGGGCCACCAGACGGTTGTACAGGCCCTTCTCCTGGCGCACGTCGCTGTACTGGAGGTCGACCAGCTGCAGCCGGGAGTTGTCCCAGCCGACGCCGTCGCGACTGCGGTAGCCCTCCAGGATCTCCTTCTTGGCCACCCAGTCCAGCTGCCGGGACAGGCTCATCGGATCGCGCTCCAGCCGCCCGAGGACGTCCTCCCAGCGGGCCAGCACGTCGAGGGTCTGCTCGTCCGCGTCGTTGCCGAAGCGGTCCTCGACGTACTTGCGGGCCAGCTCGCAGTACTCCAGCTGGAGCTGGACCGCGGTCAGCCGGCGACCGCTGCGCAGCGTGATCAGGTGCTTCAGGGTGGAGTCGTGGGAGACCCGGTGCAGGGTGCGCACCGGCTGGTCGACGGCCAGGTCGGAGGCGATGAAGGCGTCCTCGATCATCGACAGGACGAGCGCCGTGGTGCCCAGCTTGAGGTAGGTGGAGATCTCGGAGAGGTTCGCGTCCCCGATGATCACGTGCAGCCGGCGGTACTTCTCCGCGTCGGCGTGCGGTTCGTCGCGGGTGTTGATGATCGGGCGCTTGAGCGTCGTCTCCAGGCCCACCTCGACCTCGAAGTAGTCCGCGCGCTGGCTGATCTGGAACCCGTGCACCGAGCCGTCCTGGCCCAGGCCCACCCGGCCGGCGCCGGTGACCACCTGGCGGGAGACGAAGAACGGCGTGAGGTGGCGGACGATGTCGGCGAACGGCGTCGACCGCTTCATCAGGTAGTTCTCGTGGGTGCCGTAGGAGGCGCCCTTGTTGTCGGTGTTGTTCTTGTACAGGTGGATGGTCTGCCCGTTGGGCAGTTCCAGGGCGCGGGCCGCGGCGGCCGCCATGATCCGCTCACCGGCCTTGTCCCAGAGCACGGCGTCGCGCGGGTTGGTGACCTCGGGCGAGCTGTACTCGGGGTGGGCGTGGTCCACGTAGAACCGGGCGCCGTTGGTGAGGATGATGTTGGCCAGGCCGATGTCCTCGTCGGTCAGCTGGCTGGCGTCGGCGACGTCCCGCGCGAGGTCGAAGCCCCGGGCGTCGCGCAGCGGATTCTCCTCCTCGAAGTCCCAGCGGGCCCGCCGAGCCCGGTGCATCGCCGCCGCGTACGCGTTGACGATCTGGGACGAGGTGAGCATGGCGTTGGCGTTCGGGTGCCCGGGTACGGAGATCCCGTACTCGGTCTCGATCCCCATCACGCGCCGTACGGTCATGCGGCCCTCCTTGCCCTGTGCGCCGCCCCCCACGGGCGGAACGCACTGACGTACCGCTGAACAACACCCTCCCGAGCCGGACGCCCGCGAACGGTGGGTAGAGCCTAGAACGCCGCACCGACAGCCCGGCCCCGAGACGCGCCGTCCGGCTGCGGGGCCGCGAGGCGCCACAGCCGGACGGGGTCGGCGGAACGGGGAGGGACCTGGTTAGAGGTACTGCCCCGTGTTGGCCACGGTGTCGATGGAGCGGCCGGACTCGGCACCCTGCTTGCCGGTGACGAGCGTGCGGATGAAGACGATCCGCTCGCCCTTCTTGCCGGAGATGCGGGCCCAGTCGTCCGGGTTGGTGGTGTTGGGCAGGTCCTCGTTCTCCTTGAACTCGTCCACGCAGGCGGCGAGCAGGTGGGAGACGCGAAGGCCGCGCTGGCCGTGGTCGAGGAAGTCCTTGATGGCCATCTTCTTCGCCCGGTCCACGATGTTCTGGATCATGGCGCCGGAGTTGAAGTCCTTGAAGTACAGGACCTCCTTGTCACCGTTGGCGTAGGTGACCTCCAGGAAGCGGTTCTCCTCGGTCTCGGTGTACATCCGCTCGACCACCGCCTGGATCATCGCCGCCACGGTGGAGTCCACCGAGCCGTCGTGCTCCTTGAGGTCGTCCGGGTGGAAGGGCAGCGAGTCCCTGAGGTACTTCGAGAAGATGTCCTTGGCCGCCTCGGCGTCCGGACGCTCGATCTTGATCTTGACGTCCAGCCGGCCGGGCCGCAGGATCGCCGGGTCGATCATGTCCTCGCGGTTCGAGGCACCGATCACGATGACGTTCTCCAGGCCCTCCACACCGTCGATCTCGGCCAGCAGCTGCGGGACGATGGTGTTCTCCACGTCCGAGCTGACACCCGAACCGCGGGTGCGGAAGAGCGACTCCATCTCGTCGAAGAAGACGATGACGGGCGTGCCCTCGCTGGCCTTCTCACGAGCCCGCTGGAAGACCAGGCGGATCTGCCGCTCGGTCTCGCCGACGTACTTGTTGAGCAGCTCGGGGCCCTTGATGTTGAGGAAGTAGCTCTTGCCCTGCGGGCGGCCGGTGACCTCGGCGACCTTCTTGGCGAGCGAGTTCGCGACCGCCTTGGCGATCAG
>NZ_JBHUSG010000050.1:51461-75439 GCF_042673745.1 Kitasatospora sp. NPDC057015 | reverse complement strand
GGCCGCCAGCGGGGCGGTGCCGCCGCCCCCGGTGGCGGCGAGGCGCCCGCCGGCCTCGGCGCCGGCCTGCGGCACCGCCTTGCCGGTGCCGGCCGGCCGGTCCGCGGCCCGCACGGCGGCGGCCGAGGTGGGTGCGGCGGAGGCGGGTGCGGCCGGGGACGAGGCGGGGGCGGCGACGGGCTTCTCGCAGCTCACCGAGGCGACCGTGATCCTGCCGCTGACCTTGGCCACGTTGAGGTTCAGCGGATTGATCTCGATCTGGACCTCCAGCGCCGAGGCGGCGGCCGTGCTGCTGGTGGTGCTGTGCTTGGAGAACTCCACCGAGACGCTGCCGATCGCGGGCACCTCCACCGTGGTCGGCGCGTAGAGGCCGACCGCGACGGGCTTGCCGAGCACGGTGAGCTTCGCCGGCGCGGTGACGTCCGCGGTGGGCGGCCCGTCGACGGGGCAGGTGACCTCCGAGCTGAGCGCCTCCAGGCCGAGCAGGGCGGTGAGCGGCAGCCCGGGCGCGTGGACGTCGGCGTTGACCAGCTTGACCGAGGCGGACGCCCCCTGGGCGTCGACCTTCGTGACGGACCTGCCGACGTCGGCCTTCACCAGGGTGACCGGGCCCTGCTGCTCGACTCCGTCGACCTCGGCGGTCAGCACGGCGCCGTCGCGCTGCGCCGGGCTCTCCACCTTGTTCAGCGAGATGTTCACCGGAACGTCCACGGTCTTGTTCAACAGGCTGACGTCCAGGTCGACTTCGGCCGTGACCGCGCGGGCCCTGCCGGCCGTCGGGCCGCCGCTCGCACCGGGCCCGCCGGCCCCGGAGACGGCCTCCGGCCCGGCCGCCCGGGCGGCGGAGGCGGGCAGCACGGTGGCCGCGAGGACCAGGGTGGCGGCGGCGACGCGGAGAGAAGAGGACAGCAAAGGAGGAACCCCCACACATGGCGAACGGGAGAGAGCGCGCCACCGATGTCACCCCGTGCGCGGGAATGCTCCGCACCGAACCGGGGGAAGGCCGTCGCTCTCGACTGCCGCCATCCTCTTCGAACAATCCGTCACATGAGCACCACGGAGCGTCAGTTCACTCCTTCGAGTGAGGTTGACGCCGGAAGCTGACCGGGCGGCGACCGCACCCCATCGAGTACGCACCGCCGGGCGGCTGGAATCACCGCGCGGGGCGGGGCGGAAGGAACGGGGGCGGGCCGATGGGCGGCGTGCTCTCGTGGGGCTTGCCGGTGAGGTAGCGCAGCAGCCTCTCGATGCCGGCTCCGTCGAGTGCGGCAAGGGGGTAGTGGGTGACGGTCCGGCCGCCCAGGAAGTCGGGAAAGTCGGCGGGGTCGCCGCCGGGGAGCAGGACCTTCAGGATGCGGCGGTGCCAGTCGTGGGGGTGCTCGTAGACCTCACTGCGGAGGTAGCCGGCCTCCCACGCCACGCCGTGGCCCACGCCGGGGTCCTCCTCGCCGTGGGCGCGCCGCCGGTACGCGGGGGAACCGATGACGACCACGAAGTCGGCCGACCGGTACTGCTCGCGCATCCACACCGGCCAGTCCCGGGGCTGCTCGGCGGCCGGCAGGTCCAGGCGCGCGTCGACGCCGTGGCGACGCAGCAGTTCCCACAGCTCCCGTACCCGCCCCGTGTGAGCGCCGCCGTCGTCCTCGTGCGCGTAGGAGACGAACACGCGCGGGGGCGCCGGCAGGCCGAACAGGGTGAGCACCGCCCCCGGCGTGACGGCCCCTGCGGAGCGCAGGCCCGGTTGCCCGGAGCCGGCAGGCCGGGCGTTCTCGGCCAGGGCGACCATCTCGTGCCGCGCGAGCCCGGCCAGCACGTCCGTCAGACGCCGCTCCCGGCCCGCCCTCAGCACCTTCTCGTGCAGCGACGCCCCGTCGAAGGGCTGGAGCACCGCCTCGGCGCGCGCTGCCGGCACGACCTGGGCGAAGACCTCCGCGAAACGCACCTCCGGGTCCCACCGAGCACCGGCGTCCGCAGCCCGCTCGTACTCCGCCAGCGCCTTGCGGGTGTCCTCCCGCAGGCGATCGACCTCCGCGCTCGCCCTCGCGACCGGATTCCGGGAGTCGTCCTCGTCGCCCAGCCCGACGGTGCGGTCCAGATGGCGCGGGAGGGGCAGTGCAACGACCCATGGGTCGCGCGTGTGCGGGTGCTGAATCGTGCGCACCACCGCGTCGTACTCCCGCAGTGTCGCTTCGAGTCGGGCTGCGACCTCGGCGTTCCGCTCCAGACGCGCGATGTCCGAACGCGCGCCGAGTCCTTGGGCGGTGCCGTTCTCGATCTCGGCCCGGACCCTGGTCCGGCCGGCATCGAGTCCCTCACACACCCGCGCGTTCAGGGCGGCCCGCTCCTGCGGCGGGACGGTCCTGCGGTCGATGTCGTCCTGCAGAGCGGCGACGACGAGGTCGCGATGGCGCAGATGGGCCACCGGCCCCCAGGTCAGGTCCGCGTGCCGGCGGAGATCCTCGGCCCGCTCGGCCACCGCGGCGGCCAGGCGGGGGAGGCCGGCGAGCGCCTTCTCTGGGCCGTCCTGGTCCAGGGAGCCGCCTCGCAGCATGCAGGCTCCGATCGTCAGGGGCGGCGAGATGTCGAGCAGCCACCCGGGCGCCTCCTGCTGGGCCTGCCGGATCCCCGCCTTGAGATGGGCGTGCAGGCCCGCCGCGGAGGCGAGCCATTCCGGGGACGCATGCTCGACACCGTAGTGGCCTGCGAGGCCGGCCAGCACCTGATCCGCCGTCACCGAGGCGTCCGCCCCCAGGGGGCACGCGCCGAGGATCGCCCACAGTGCCGCGTAGTCGCGTGCGGCGCCCACGCTGAGCGGCTCGCCCACGGGCTGCGTCCGGCCACAGACGCTCCGCCACCCGTAGCGCAGACGGTCGAACGCCCGCTTCGAGCACAGGTTCCCCGAGGGGCCGCGCCACCAGCGGAACAGCTCCGTCCGGGGGTGCACCGGACGTCGGCCGGTCCACAGGACGGCGGACTCCGCGATCCTGGTCGAGCTCGCCGCCTCAAGGCGGAACCCGAGTCTCTCCTCTGCCAGCTCCTGAAGTAACCAGGCGATGTGCCCGGGCTCGCGGGCTGCCCGGAGCCGCTCGACACGGTCCGTCAGCTGGGCCGCCTGCCGCTCGCGTGCGCGCAGCCCTTCGGCACTCACACCGAGGGGGTGTAACTCTCGGGTGAAGGCCCAGGGCACGTCCCCCGAGTCCGTCACCGTCGTGAGCTGACCCAAGGCGGCGTCCGGGTTCTCCCGCGCCGCCCGTGCGGCTTCGGTCAGCAGGCTCAGCGCCAGCCACTGACGCCGCCGCTCGGCGGGCCAGTTCCGGATGGTTTCCAGGGCCACGCGCGCCTGCGCGGCGTGGGAACGGATCTGCTCCTCGATCGAGGACCAGTGTTCCAGCGCCTCGCGGTTGAGCGCGTAGAAGTCGTCGATCCACCCCCGCACTCGATCGTAGACCTCGTCCGCGGACCGGTCGCCGAACGGCAGGACGTGGAACCGGCGGGCGCCCAGATCGGTGAACAGCAGGAGACAGGGGACCTGGCGACCGATGCCCAGCGTCTGGGCGAGCTTCCACGACTCGTCGGTTCCCGGGATGGCCCTCCTCAGCAGCGCGGCGAAGTCGTCGAAGTGCAGTTCGATCTCGTGCGCGCCGGCGAAGGGGCGGAAGACCGGGGGGCGCAGGTCGCGCCAGTCCTCCGCCTCCCAGTCGAGGGGCGCCCGGCGCCATGACTCCGGGGGCAGGCTCTGCTGCAGCAGGTCGAAGAAGCGGCGTACCAGGGGAACGCCGGGGCGCCCGCCCATGACGACGTCCTCGATGTGTTCGCGCCGAGCCCCCGAGAAGAACGCGAACCGCACCCGGTGAGCACTGCGCGCACTGAGCTCCGCGCCGTAGTGCAGCAGGAACTCCCTGGTCGCGTCACCGCTGTCGCCGAGCAACAGGATCGTCCAGCCGAATCCGTCGCTGAGCGAGCTGTCACGACCGTCCCGGCGGAAGGCGTAGCGGTAGACCCCTTCCGCGGAGTCAGCCTGAAAACCCATGCGGTCACTGTAGGTTCCGGGCGACCGCACGTACCCTCGAATCAGCGAGTCCGGGGCTCGACTCCCCGCCGGCGACGGGCCGTTACGGCCGCGCCGTGTTCCTCGCCGGCGAGACCTCCGAGGGCAGGCTCGTGGCTCGTGGCTACGGCAGGCGCCAGTCCACCGGCTGCGCGCCCTGCTGCACCAGCAGTTCGTTGGCCCGGCTGAACGGACGCGAGCCGAAGAAGCCCGAGTTCGCCGAGTACGGGCTCGGGTGCGCCGACTCCACCGCGGGCACCTGCCCGAGCAACGGTCGCAGGTTGCGGGCGTCCCGCCCCCAGAGGATCGCCACCAGCGGGCCGCCGCGGGCCACCAGCGCCTTGATCGCCTGCTCGGTGACCTCCTCCCAGCCCTTGCCCCGGTGCGCGGCCGGCTTGCGCGGCGCGGTGGTGAGGGCGCGGTTCAGCAGCAGGACGCCCTGCTGCGTCCACGGGGTGAGGTCGCCGTTGGACGGCTGGGGCAGGCCGAGGTCCTGGCCGTACTCCTGGTAGATGTTGACCAGGCTGGCCGGGATCGGCCGGACCTCCGGCGCCACCGAGAAGGAGAGGCCCACCGCGTGCCCCGGGGTGGGGTACGGGTCCTGTCCGACGATCAGCACCCGTACCGCGTCGAAGGGCTGCTGGAAGGCGCGCAGCACGTTCGGCCCGGAGGGCAGGTAGGTGCGGCCGGCGGCGATCTCGGTGCGCAGGAAGTCGCCCATGGCGGCCACCTGCCCCGCCACCGGCTGCAACGCGGTGGCCCAGCCGGGCTCGACGATCTCGTTCAGGGGACGCGGTGCCATGGTCACCACCCTATCGGCCCAGCGTTCGCCGCCCCCACCGGGCCGTACCGGCTCAGGGCCCCCGCCCGGACGGCCCGGTCAGCCGACCGGGCGCCCGCGCAGCACCACCAGCCGCGGGTCCGCCAGCACCCGGACGTCGGCGCGCGGGTCCTCGGCGTACACCACCAGGTCGGCGGGCGCGCCCTCGGTCAGCCCGTCCCGGCCCAGCCAGGCCCGGGCGGCCCAACTGGCGGCCGACAGCGCCTCGGTGGGCGAGAGGCCGGCCTTGACCAGCTCGGCGACCTCCTGCGCGACCAGGCCGTGCGCGAGGGAGCCGCCGGCGTCGGTGCCGACGAAGACCGGGATCCCGGCGTCGTGCGCCGCGCCGACCGTGTCGTAGCGGCGCTCGTGCAGCCGGCGCATGTGCGCGGACCAGGCCGGGAACCGCTGCTCGCCGCCCAGGGCGAGCTTCGGGAAGGTCGCGATGTTGACCAGCGTCGGGACGATCGCCACGCCGCGCTCGGCGAACCGCGGGATCAACTCCTCGGTCAGGCCCGTGGCGTGCTCGACGCAGTCGATGCCGGCGGCCAGCAGGTCGGGGAGCGACTCGGCGGCGAAGCAGTGCGCGGTGACCCGCGCCCCCTCCTCGTGCGCCGCCGCGATCGCCTCGGCCAGCGCGTCGCCCGGCCAGCAGGCCGCCAGGTCGCCGCGCTCGCGGTCGATCCAGTCGCCGACCAGCTTGACCCAGCCGTCGCCGCGCCGGGCCTCCGCGCGGACGTACGCGGTCAGGTCGCCCGGCTCGATCTCGTGGGCGTAGTTGCGGATGTAGCGCCGGGTCCGGGCGATGTGCCGGCCGGCCCGGATGATCCGGGGCAGGTCCTCGCGGTCGTCGATCCAGCGGGTGTCGGCGGCCGACCCGGCGTCGCGGATCAGCAGGGTGCCGGCGTCCCGGTCGGTGAGCGCCTGCTTCTCGCTGGTCGCCTCGTCCACCGCGCCGTGCGCGTCCAGCCCGACGTGGCAGTGCGCGTCCACCAGGCCGGGCAGCACCCAGCCGGTGACGGTCCTGACCTCGGTCGCGGCGGCCGGCCGCGCGAAGGTCACCCGCCCGCCGACCACCCAGAGTTCGTCCCGGACGTCCTCCGGGCCGACCAGCACCCGGCCCCTGATGTGCAGCACCCCAGCGTCGCTCATGCCCCGCACTCTACCGACGGGTCCGGCCCGGCCGGGGGCGGGCGATAGGGCAGACTGGGCGCCGGAGCCCGCCCGTTCCCGGTCCTCCGTGCACAGCCGTCCGCCCGGTGGGCGGCCCGGCGGTGCGGCGGCCGCGGCGAAGGCGGGCCCGCACAGCAGCACGGCACCAGAACCAGCGAAAGGCCGGCCCGTGAGCCCCTTCCTCGACCTCCCCCCGCTCGGCGCCGCGCAGTTCGCCGCGATCGAGGACAAGGTGGCGGCGCTGCTGCACACCGCGGCCGACGTGATCATCACCCAGGGTGAGGCGCTGCTGCCGCTGGAGGCCGCCATCCGCGGCGCCGCGCACCCGGGCAGCACCGCGCTCAACGTCGTCACCGGCCCGTACGGGCAGACCTTCGGCAACTGGCTGCGCGACTGCGGCGCCGAGGTCGTCGACCTGGCCGTGCCCTTCGACTCCGCGGTCTCCGCCGAGCAGGTCGCGCGGGCCCTGCGGGCCCACCCGGAGATCGACTTCGTCTCGCTGGTGCACGCCGAGGCCGCCACCGGCAACACCAATCCGGTCGCGGAGATCGCCGCCGTGGTGCGGGAGCACGGCGCCCTGCTGATGCTCGACGCGGTCGCCTCGGTGGCGGCCGAGCCGCTGCTGACCGACGCCTGGGGCGTCGATCTCTGCGTGATCGGCGGGCAGAAGGCGATGGGCGGCCCCGCCGGGGTCTCCGCCGTCTCGGTCAGCGACCGCGCCTGGGAGCGGATCGCCGCCAACCCGGCCGCGCCCCGCAGCTCCTACCTCTCGCTGCTGGACTGGAAGGCCCGCTGGACGGACGCCGGGCGGACCGTACTCCCCCACGCGCCGGCGCAGTTGGAGATGCTGGCGCTGGAGGCCTGCCTCGACCGGATCGCGGCCGACACCCTCGACGCCACCATCGCCCGGCACCGCGCCGCGGCCGCCGCCACCCGCGCCGGGGTCCGGGCCCTGGGCACCCTGAGCCCGTTCGTCGCCGCCGACGAGCACGCCGCCCCCGTCGCCACCACCCTGCGGACCCCGCCCGGCCTGGACGCCGCCGCGCTGGCCGCCGGCCTGGACCCCGCGCTGCCCGTCCAGGCGGGCGGCGGCGCGCTGGCGGCCGGGATGCTGCGGGTCAACCACTACGGCCGGGCCGCGTCGCTGGACGTCGTCCAGGACTGCCTGGTCGCGCTGGGCACGGCGGTGGGCGCGGCCCCGGGCGCCGCGGACGACGCCCGGGCGGCGGCGGCCGGCGCCTGGCGGGCCGCTGTCGCCCCGGCGGGCTGACGGCAGGTCAACGGGACTCCCCGCCCGCCGGGCTGCGAACCGGCCGGGCCTGTGCGAACCTACAGGGGTGCCAGACAAAAGGGAGCAAACCGTACCCGATGAGGCGGTCGGTCGCCCGGCGGGCGCAGCCCTGCTGACCGCTACCTGCGTCTCGACCCTGATCGTCAACGCCAACACCTCCGCGGTGAGCATCCTGCTGCCCGCGATCAGCGAGGACACCGGCACCTCGCTGGACACCCTGCAGTGGGCCGTGACCGGGTACTCGCTGGTCGGCGCGGCCGTGATCGTCACCTCGGGCGCCCTCGGCGACGTCTTCGGACGTCGGCTGGTCTTCCTCTCCGGGTTGGCACTGTTCATCGCCTCGTGCGTGCTGATCGCCCTCTCCGACAGCGGCGCGGGTGTGATCGCGGGCCGGGCGGTCCAGGGTGCGTCGGGGGCCACGATCCTGGCGTGCGGGATGAGCCTGCTGTCGGTGGCGACCTCGGGGCAGGGGCGGGTACGTGCCGTGACCCTGTGGGGCGCCGCGTCCGCGGTGGGCGCGGCGGTCGGGCCGCTGGTCGGCGGCCTCCTGGTGGACGGCGTCGGGTGGCAGGGCCTGTTCTGGATCGACGCGGCGATCGCGGTGGCGTGCGTCCCGGTCACGCTGGGCGGCATCGCCGAGTCCCGTGATCCCGAGCGCAGCCGGTCGATCGACTTCGCGGGGACGGTGCTGATCGCCGCGGTCCTGGCCCCGGCGCTGCTCGCGCTGAGCGAGGGCTCGGACTGGGGCTGGACGTCGGCGGGAGTCCTGGGCTGCCTGGCGGTGGCGGTACTGGCGGCCGTGGCGTTCGTCATGGTGGAGCGGCGGGTCGACGAGCCGCTGGTGGACCTGCGGCTACTGCGCGACCGGGTGCTGATCGGCGCCACGGTGGCGATCCTGCTGAGCGCGGGAGTGATCAACGGTCTGATGTACCTGGTCAGCCTCTACTTCCAGAACCCCGCCACGCTCGCGCTGAGCCCCTTCCAGGCGGGCCTGGCGACGCTGCCCGCCACCGTGGGCCTGATCGCCGTCACCCCGCTGGTGCCCCGGGCCGTCAAGCGGCTGGGCGTCGGGCCGGTGATCGGGGTCGGTTTCGCGGCGGCGACGGCCGGCTGCGCGCTGCTGGTGCTGGTGCAGGCCGACTGGCGGTACGGGGCGTTCGCCCTGCCGCTGGTGCTGCTGGCCGCCGGTCTCGGGCTCGTCAACGGGCCGGCGAGTTCGGCGTCCACCTCGTCGGTGGCCGAGGACGACGTCGGTGCGGCGTCCGGCATCTCGAACATGGCCCGGTACATCGGCGCCGCCGCGTTCACCGCGGCCGTGGCGACGGTGAACGCGTCCGTCGGCGCGTCACACCTCGCCGACGGCGCGGGGACGGCGGACGCCTTGGCGGCGGGCCTCTCCCGGGCCTGCCTGCTGCTGACCGTCGCGTGCGGGGTGGGCGTGCTGCTCTCCGTCCTGGCCGCCCGGGCCCGCCGCCGCCGGATCCGGCCCGGGGCGTACGGGGCGGCGGCGGCCTCGCACGCCCATACCGTCAGCCCCGAGGGCGCCGGGTCCGGGTGACGCGGGCGGCGACCGGGTGGCCGGCCCGGTCGGCGACGGTCAGGCGGGCACCTCGGCCAGCAGCCGCATCTCCCGGGCGTGTGCGGCGACCTCCTCGACCTCCGGAGGTCCGCCGAGCTCGTCCACCTCGCTGTACATGGCCGTCATGCTGCCGTCCGCCCAGAAGCAGACGCCGGCCACCAGGCCCTCGTCCATCGCCAGGCGTCCGCATTCCATCACCCCGCCCCGGGCGCCGGGGTCGACCGTCCGCCGCTCGGTGAAGGCCGTCGCGAACTCCGCGTCGTCGCCGGTCGCGCGCGTGCTCTCGTCCAGGGACGGGACGAAGGCGTGCCGCTCGTAGCCCTGCACGATGACCATCCGGTGCTCGCCCTCGGACGAGTGGACGGTGCCGAAGGCGGACGGGTCGGCGGCGCCCTCCCGGGCGCGCCGGCGCACGGCGAGGGTGAGCGGCGAGTCGGGCTCCAGTGCCATCCCGCGGAACTGCGCGGGGGCCTGGAAGCGGTAGGCGCCGAGCGCGGCGAAGTTGTCGGCGAAGGCGTAGCCGAAGCCGCCCAGGGCGAGGGCGACCACCACGAGGGCGGCCACCCACCGGCGTCGGCGGAGGCCGGCGGGTACACCGCGGTCGTCGGGGGCGGTGCCGTCCGGGGCGTCCGGGATATCCGGGGTGTCCGGGGCGTCCGGGGTGTCGGCGGCGGGCGCGGCGGCCTCGGCCGGCTCCTGGTCAGGCTGTTCCATCGGCGGATCGCATCAGCTGCGAGCCGTCCGGGCAAGGTCGAAAATCCCCGCTTTGGGGGTCCGCGGGGGCAATTGCCCGCATGATCGTTACCGGATCGCCTCGGCGGGAGGCCCGCCCGCCCGGCCCGGCCGCCCGCCCGGCTCCGCGTGAGCACTGTTCCCGCACCGTTCACCTCCGCGGCACCGGCTCCTCACCCGCACCCGGCAGGGTCGTCGACATCGGCAAAGTTGGCTATACAACTTTGGCCGTCCGATCGCCCGAGGAGGAGAACCCGCATGCCGCTGACCCCCCTGTCGCCGTACTGGCTGCGCGACAACTGCCCCTGCACCCGGTGCCGCGACCCGCGCAACGGGCAGAAGCTGTTCCAGATCACCGACCTGCCGGACGACCTGGCGATCACAGACCAGGACGAGAGCGCCGGCCACCTGGCGGTGCTCTGGTCCGACGGCCACCGCTCCCGCTACCCGCTGGAGTGGCTGGACGCCGAGGGCGCCGACGACGGCCGCAGCGAGGACGGCAAGCGGTTGTGGGCCGCCGCCGACTTCGCCGCGGGCCTGCCCGAGGCCGACTGGGACGCCTACCTGGCGGACCCGGCGGAACGCGCGGCGGTGCTCGGCTCGGTGCTGCGCTCCGGCTTCGCCGTGCTGCGCGGGGTGCCGGCCGTCGAGGGCCAGGTGCTCGCCGTCGTGCGGACCTTCGGGTACGTCCGGGAGACCAACTACGGCGAGCTGTTCGACGTCCGGGTGGAGGCCGACCCCAACAACCTGGCCTTCACCAGCGCCGCCATCGCCCCGCACAGCGACAACCCGTACCGCGACCCGGTGCCGACCCTCCAACTGCTGCACTGCCTCGACAACTCGGCCGTCGGCGGCGACTCCGGCCTGGTGGACGGGTTCCGCGCGGCCGCCGTCCTGCGGGAGGAGGCGCCCGAGGCCTTCGCCGTGCTGACCCGCACCCTCGTGCCCTTCGCCTTCCGCGACCGCACCGCCGAACTGCGGGCCGACCGGCCGCTGATCGAGCTGGACGCGCTCGGACGGATCCGCGAGGTGCGCTTCAACAACCGCTCGATCGGCACCCTGCGGCTGCCCGCCGCCGAGCTGGACGCCTTCTACGCCGCGTACCGGCGCTTCGCCGCCGTCACCCTGCGCCCCGAACTGCGGCTGGAGTTCCGGCTCGGCCCCGGCGACTGCCTGATCTTCGACAACGTCCGCCTGCTGCACGCCCGGACGGCCTTCGAGCCGGCCGGCCCCGGCGGCGGCTCGCGCCACCTCCAGGGCTGCTACGCCGACCTCGACTCGCTGGCCAGCACCCTGGCGGTGCTCAACCGCCGGACCGCCGCGCTCGACACCATCGCCGGGTACTTCGAGGGCGAGGGCGCCGCCGAGTACCTGGGCGAGGCCGTGACGATGGCCGAGCACATGCTGCAGGCGGGCGCGCTGGCCGAGGCCGCGGGTGCGCCGGCCCACCTGGTCGCGGCCGCACTGCTGCACGACGTGGGTCACTTCGAGGGCACCGGGCTGGAGCTGATGGCCGGCCGGGACAACCGGCACAGCGACACCGGCGCCGACTGGCTGGCGCGGTGGTTCGGCCCGGAGGTCACCGAGCCCGTCCGGCTGCACGTGGCCGCCAAGCGCTACCTCTGCACGGCCGAGCCGGGTTACCGGGCGCGGCTCTCGGAGGCCTCCGAGTACACCCTCGGGGTGCAGGGCGGCCCGATGACGCCGGAGGAGGCCGCCGCCTTCGCCGCGCTGCCGGGCGCCGGGGACGCGGTGGCGGTCCGCCGCTGGGACGAGGAGGCGAAGTACGCCGACGCGGCCACGCCCGGCTTCGAGCACTTCCGGCCGCTGCTGGCCGCCCTGATGCACTGATCCCCGCCCGCCGGAGCGACCGGCCGGCGCGGCGGCGGGATCCGCGCCGCCCGGCCGGCCGGGGGCCCGTCGGACCGGCCGGGCCGGCGCCCTGTGCTCAGTCACTCTCCCGCGCGTGCCGCGAAAGGGCCGAGGTGGCGAGCGAGTTGTGCACGCTGAAGGCCACCGTGCCCGGCAGGTAACGGTCCTGGGACCACTCCACGGGCGTGCCGGTGGGGTCGGTGGTGCGGCGGCGCTCGCGCAGCAGCGGGCTGCCGCGCCGGCAGCCCAGCAGGCGGGCGTCCTCGGCGTTGGCGGCGACCACGTCGATGGTGTGGTCGGCGTCGGTGAAGAGGATGCCGTGCTCGCGCAGCTGCTCGGTGTGCGAGACCACGTCGGCCGGCAGCTGCGCCACCAGCTCGCCCACCAGGGAGGGGTAGACCGTCCGTTCGACCATCACCGGCGTGCCCGACAGGGTGCGCAGCCGGACGGTCGCGTACACCTCGGCGCCGGGCTCCAGGCGCAGTTGCTCGCGTTCGGCGGCGTCGGCCGGGCGGCGGACGAGGGAGTCCAGGATGCCGCCGGGCTCCTCGCCCATCGAGCGGGCCCAGTGGGTGAAGCTGAGCAGCTCGGAGAAGCTCTGCACGCGGGCGTTGCCGAGCACCACCCGGCGGGTGCCGCGGCGCGAGGTGACCAGGCCGTCCGAGCGCAGGACGGCCAGCGCCTGGCGGACGGTGCCGCGCGAGACGCCGTACTGCTCGGCCAGCGCGCCCTCGGCGGGCAGCCGCCCGGCCTCGCCGAACGCGCCGGTGGTGATGGCCTCGCGGAGGTCGGCGGCGACCTTGCGGTAGAGGGCGGCGCCGCGCTCGGTTCCGGCCGGGCCGGGTGCGGACTGGTCCGGTTCGAGTGCCACGTCAGTCAAGGTCCCTCCTGGGGCGGTGTCCTGCGCTGCCGTACCGGCGCGGACAGGCTGACCTTATCCGTTGCGCCTTCGAAGCATCGCACCATTCCGATCACCGGCCGCCGAGCGGATTCGACCGTTCCCGCAGCCGCCCCCGGTTCTCGGGCATCCGTTCACCTTCCCGTCACCGGACTCCGGCGTACTTACCCCCGTCGGCAAAGTTGGCTAGTCAACTCAGCCCGGCTCAGCTTCCTGAGCCGGACGGCCAGCCGGGCCGGCCCCCACTCTCGAAACGCATCCCTCGCAGTACGCCCCCTGATCAGGAGACTGACTCGTGACCGTGCACCGTGCCCGTGCCGCCGCCTTCGCGGCCGTTCTGACCGCCGCCGCGCTCTCCCTCTCCGCCTGCGGCTCCGCGGGCTCGACCGCGAAGTCCGGCGACGCCGCCAAGGCCGGCACCAAGGAGGCGAAGGACGCCACCTCCGCCGCCGACCTCGGCGGCCTGGACGCGCTCGTCGCGGCCGCCAAGAAGGAGGGGAAGCTGCACGTCATCACGCTGCCCCGGGACTGGGCGAACTACGGCAAGATCATGGACTCGTTCAAGGCCAAGTACGGCATCGAGATCGAGGACGAGAACCCGGACGGCTCCAGCCAGGACGAGATCAACGCGATCACCTCCCGCAAGGGCCAGGACCGCGCCCCCGACGTCGTGGACCTCGGCAGCGCCTTCGCGCAGTCCGCCGCCAAGGACGGCCTGCTGGCCCCCTACAAGACCGCGAACTTCGACAAGATCGCGGACACCATGAAGGAGTCCACCGGGCTCGCCGTCAACGACTACGGCGGCTACGTCTCCATCGGCTGCGACGCCAAGAAGATCGCCAACTGCCCGAAGACCTTCGCCGACCTGCTCAAGCCCGAGTACAAGGGCCAGGTCGCGCTGAACGGCAACCCGACCAAGTCCGGCTCCGCCTTCGGCGGCGTCTACGCGGCCGCGCTCGCCAACGGCGGTTCGCTGGACAACATCCAGCCCGGCAT
Organism: Kitasatospora sp. NPDC057015; assembly: GCF_042673745.1. Taxonomy (NCBI): domain Bacteria; kingdom Bacillati; phylum Actinomycetota; class Actinomycetes; order Kitasatosporales; family Streptomycetaceae; genus Kitasatospora; species Kitasatospora sp. NPDC057015. The sequence continues at coordinate 62,030 of NZ_JBHUSG010000050.1, read as the reverse complement.
CGACTTCTTCGGCAAGCTGAAGCAGTCCGGCAACTTCAACCCGGTCGAGTCGACCCCGGCGACCATCGAGAAGGGCGAGACCCCGATCAGCATCGACTGGTCGTACCTCAACGCCGGCTACACCGACGAGTTCAAGGCCAAGAACATCGACTGGCAGGTCTCCGTCCCCAACGACGGCAGCTACGCCCAGTACTACAACCAGGCGATCAACAAGTGGGCCCCGCACCCGGCGGCCGCCCGCCTGTGGCAGGAGTACCTCTTCAGCGCCGAGGGCCAGAACCTCTTCCTCGGCGGCTACGCCACCCCGGCCCTCTTCGACGCCCTGAAGAAGGACGGCACCCTCGACGCCGCCGCCGCCGCCAAGCTGCCGGCCGTCGAGAAGCCCTTCACCACCTTCCCGACCCAGGACCAGATCGCCGCGGCCAAGAAGGTCGTGACCGAGAACTGGACCAAGGCGATCGCGGGCTGATCACCACCATGACCACGGCTCCCACCCCGGCGCCGACCCCCGCCGCCACTGACCACAGTGGCGGCGCGGGGGTCACCGGCACCGCCTCAGCGACCTCCCCCACCGTTCCCGCCCAGCGCACGCCCGGCCGGCACGCCCCCGGGCGCCGCCGCCCGCGGGTCGGCGGCTGGCTGGCCACCGTCCCGCTGCTCGCCTTCTTCGCGATCAGCTTCGGCCTGCCCGCCGTCGCGATCGCCATCGGCGCCTTCACCGCCTCCAGCGACGCCGAGACCGGCGCCGGCCAGTTCACCACCGACAACCTCACCGCCTCGGTGCAGGGCGCCTACTGGACGGCCCTGCTCAGCAGCGTGAAGCTGTCCGCCCTCACCGCCCTGCTCGGCACCGTGATCGGCCTGCCGATCGCCCAGGCCGTGGTGACCTCCCGCTACAAGGCCGTCCGCGAGGCCGTGCTCTCCGCCTCCGGCGTGCTCGCCAACTTCGGCGGCCTGCCGCTCGCGTTCGCCTTCGTCGCCACCCTCGGCAACGCCGGCGAGCTCACCAAGCTGCTGCACCTCACCGACCACGGCTGGAGCCTGTACTCCTTCACCGGCCTGACCGTGGTCTACCTGTACTTCCTGGTGCCGCTGATGGTGCTCAGCATCACCCCGGCGCTGGACGGCCTGCGGGTGCAGTGGCGCGAGGCGGCGCACAACAACCGGGCCACCACGCTGCAGTACTGGCGTCACGTGGCCCTGCCGATCCTCTTCCCGTCGCTGCTCGGCGGCTTCGTGCTGCTGTTCGGCAGCGCCTTCGCCGCCTACGCGACCGCCGCCGCGATGGTCGGCGCGACCGTCCCGCTGATCAGCCGCTCGATCGCCGACGCGCTGTCCGGCAACGTGCTGGTCGGCCAGGGCAACCTCGCGCTCGCCCTCAGTCTCGACATGATCGTGGTGGCCGCCCTCGTGATGGCCGTGTACCTGCCCCTCCAGCGCCGGAGTGCCCGATGGCTCAGCTGATCTCAAGGCTGCGCCTGTGGCGCGGCGCCGTCCTGCTGGTCGCCGGCACCTACTTCCTGCTGCCGATGGCCGCCTCGGTCTACTTCAGCGTCGACGACCCGAAGGGCTTCACCTTCGAGGCCTACACCGGCCTGCTGAGCGCCCCGGGCTTCACCGACAGCCTCTGGCTCACCCTGCAACTGGCCGTGGTGACCGTGCTGGTCGTCCTGCTGCTGCTGGTGCCGGCGCTGATCGCGGTCCGGCTCGGCTCGCCGAAGCTGCGCCCGGTGCTCGAAGTGGTCTGCACGCTCCCGCTGGTCGTTCCGCCGGTGGCGCTCACCGCCGGTCTGATCGGCGTGCTGCGCTGGGGGCCGGACTACCTGATGGACACGCCGTTCTTCCAGACCTTCGTCTTCGTCCAGGACCCGAAGTTCCCGCTGGTGCTGGTGATCGCGTACGTGCTGATGTCGCTGCCGCTGGCCTACCGTGCGCTGGACGCCGGCCTGCGCGCGGTGGACGTCCGCACGCTGGTCGAGGCCGCCCGCAACTGCGGGGCGAGCTGGCCGCGGGCGGTGTTCACCGTCGTGCTGCCGAACCTGCGCGGGGCGCTGCTGAACGCGTCCTTCCTGACCCTGGCGCTGGTGCTCGGCGAGTTCACCTCCGCCTCGATCCTGGGCTACCAGCCGTTCGCGGTGTGGATCTACTCGGTCGGCAACAGCCAGGCCCAGATGTCCGTCGCGGTCTCGGTCCTCAGCCTGCTGATCACCTGGGTGCTGCTGCTCCTGCTGGCCGCCGCCGGCCGGGAGCGTCGCCACCGCACGCCCGCCCGCCCCTGACTCCGTTAGCGAGAAACCCTCATGACCACGGTTACCGCCCCCGTTGCCGGCGCACAGCTCGCGCCCGGCAGCGCGACCGTCGAATTCCGTTCCCTGCGACGCTCGTTCGGCGCCACCACCGCGCTGGACGGCCTGGACCTCACGGTCCACCCGGGTGAGCTGCTGGCGCTGCTCGGCCCGTCCGGCTGCGGCAAGACCACCGCACTGCGGATCCTGGCCGGCTTCGAGCAGCACGACGGCGGCCAGGTGCTGGTGGACGGCGAGGACATCACCCGGATCCCCGCGCACCGGCGCGACGCCGGCATGGTGTTCCAGTCGTACAGCCTCTTCCCGCACCTGACGGCCGCCGACAACGTCGCCTTCGGCATGCGGATGCGCGGCGTGGCCAAGGCGAAGCGCCGCGCCCGCGCCCTGGAGCTCCTGGAGCTCGTGGGCCTGCCGCAGCACGCCGACCGCTACCCGCACCAGCTCTCCGGCGGCCAGCAGCAGCGGATCGCGCTGGCCCGCGCGCTGGCGCTGGAGCCGCGCGTGCTGCTGCTGGACGAGCCGCTGTCCGCGCTGGACGCCAAGGTCCGCCTGAGCCTGCGGGAGGAGATCCGCCGGCTCCAGCAGGAGCTGGGCATCACCACCCTGTTCGTCACCCACGACCAGGAGGAGGCCCTGTCGATGGCGGACCGGGTCGCCGTGCTGCGCGCCGGGCGCCTGGAGCAGTGCGCCACGCCGTCCGAGCTGTACGCCCGCCCGGCCACCGCGTTCGTCGCGGAGTTCGTGGGCACCATGAGCCGGATCCCCTGCGAGCGCGCGGGCGACGGCGTCGAGGTGCTCGGCCGCCGCCACCCGGTGGACGGCGAGATCCCCGCGGACGGCGAACTGCACGTGCTGGTACGGCCGGAGAACGTCGGCCTGACCCCGGCCGAGAACGGCCCGGCGCTGGTCGTCGGCGCCTCCTTCCTGGGCGCGGTCACCCGGCTGACGGTCCGGCTCGCGGACGGCACCGAGGTGAAGACCGACGTGCCGACCGAGGCCGCGGCCGCCCTGCCGCTCGGCAGCACCGCGGAGATCACCCTCCCCGAGCGGCCCGTCCTGGTGGACCGCCGCCCCGTCTGAGAGCCTCGCCCCGGGAGCCCGGCCGGCCCGCGCCGGCCGGCCGTCGGCGCCGGCAGCCCCCGGGCCGCCGCAACCGGCTCCACGCGCACCGCCCACGACCGCCGCGACCCCGCACCGCCCGCACCGCCCGCACCGCCCGCACCGCCCGCACCACTCGAAGCGCCCGAAAAAGGTACCGCCATGCCTGAGTCCGCCCTGCCCTGGGCACCGCCCGCCGCCGTCCTGTTCGACATGGACGGCACCCTGGTCGACACCGAACACCTCTGGTGGCAGGCCGCCTCCGAGCTGGCCACCGAGCTGGACCTCGTCCTCACCGACCGCGACCTGCCCGAGGTGCTCGGCCGCGCCGTCGAGCACACCGCCGCCCACCTGGCCCGCAGCAGCGGCACCGCGCGCACCGAGGCGGAGCTGGTCGAGCGGCTCGGCGACAGCTTCGCCGGCAAGGTGGCGGCCGAGATCGTCCCGCGGCCGGGCGCCCTCGCGCTGCTGTCCGCACTCCGCGCGGCGGCCGTGCCGACCGCCCTGGTGTCGGCCTCCCCCCGCCGGGTGGTGGACCTGGTGCTCGGCAGCATCGGCGCCGAGTGGTTCACCGTCACCCTCGCCGCCGAGGACACCGAGCACACCAAGCCCGCCCCCGACCCGTACCTCGCCGCCGCCGACCTGCTCGGGCTCGACCCGGCCAGCTGCGTCGCGGTGGAGGACACGCCGACCGGTGTCGCCTCCGCCCACGCGGCGGGCTGCGCCGTGCTGGCCGTCCCCTCGGCCGTGCCGATCGGCGCCGCCCCCCGGATCACCCTGCTCGACAGTCTGGAACAGGCCGACCTCGCCCTGCTGGGGAAGCTCGCGGCGGACCGGGCGGTTTGACGGGTCATGCCCTATCTCCTGCTGAGCTTCGCCATCGTCAGCGAAGTCTGCGCCACCAGCTGCCTGAAACTCACCGAGGGCTTCACCAGGCTCTGGCCGAGCCTCGGGGTGGGGGTCGGCTACGTGCTGTCCTTCGTCCTGCTCGGGCAGGCCCTGAAGCACATCCCGGTCTCCGTCGCGTACGCCGTGTGGTCCGGTGCGGGCACGGCGGCCGTCGCCGGGATAGGCGTGCTCGCCTTCGGCGAGAGCCTGGGCCGGGCCCAGTGGTTGGGCCTGGCCCTGATCGTCGTGGGTGTGGTGGCGCTCAACCTGCGCGGCAGCCACTGAGGCCGTCCGGTCACCGAACCGCCCGTCGGCCCGCCCCCTCGGATCCCCGCCCACGGCTCCCCGACTTCTGTGGTGCGCACAAGAACCTCTGCTGGTACGGGAGTTGGGGCAGCTCCCGACAGCTCGTCACCCTCCGTTCACGCGCACTACAGCAGGCCTCGGGTCAATAGGTCCAGTTGTACAACCAACTTGACCTGAAGGATCCCCGTGGCCACAGGCAGCACCCTCACCCTCAGCACCCCCGCGAGTCCGGTCGAAGGCGACAAGCTCACCTTCCACTGGACCACCGGCGCGCCCGACGCCAAGAACTGGGTCGGCATCTACGACGGCACCCGGCTGCCCGGCACCGGGTCGTCCCTGCTGTGGAAGTACACCCCCGGCGCCTCGGGGGACGTGCAACTGGACACCTCCGCGCTGACCGGCGGCCCGTACACCGCCTACCTCCTCGCCAAGGACGGCTACGGCATCCTGGCGCAGACCGCGCCCTTCACCTTCCGCCCCAAGCCCACCGTCGTCCGCCCGCACGCGGTCGTGGACGCGCTGACCGCGACCGCGGTGGCGCCCGGCGCTGCGGTCGTCGTGAAGCTCGGCAAGCTCTGGGCCCGCCCGGCGGGCAACCCCACCGGCACCGCCACCTTCTCCCGGATCGGCGGCGACTCCTGGCTCTCCGTCGCCGCGGACGGGACGGTCGGCGGCACCGCGCCCGCCACCGCCCCCGCGCACCCGGCCCAGGTCGTCGTCGGCGTCAAGGACAGCGCGGGCGCCACGGACGCCGTGACCGTCCTCGTCCCGGTGCGGGCCGCCGGCTCGCCGCTGCGGCTCAAGGCCGCCGCCTGGAGCCTGTGGGACGCGGGCACCCACGTCAACGACGCGCTGGAGAAGCAGCTCCGGGTCGTCCTCACCCAGGGCCTGGACGTGCTGGCCCTCCAGGAGACCGCCGGCACCGCCGCCCAGGCGCTGGCCGACGCCCTCGGCTGGTACGCCTACCAGAGCACGGGCAGCGTCGGCATCCTCAGCCGCTACCCGCTCACCGCCGTCACGCCGGTGACCTCGGCCCTGCCGGCCGCCGGCGTGACCCTGCAGCTGCCGGGCGGGCGGAGCGTCCGGTTCTGGGCGGCGCACCTCAGCGAGACCGGCTACGGCCCGTACGCCGTGCAGGACGGGCAGAGCGCGGCCCAGGTGGAGGCGGCGGAGAACGCCTCCGTCCGGCTCCAGCAGGCCAAGGCGCTGGCCGCGGCCGTCAAGGCGGACATCGCGACCGGCGTCCCGGTGCTGCTGGGCGCCGGCCTCGCCTCCCCCTCGCACCTGGACTGGACGGCGGCCACCGGTCGGCCGCTCAACTGGCCCGTCACCGTGGCGCTCCAGGCCGCCGGCCTGGTCGACGCCTTCCGCAGCGCGCACCCCGACCCGGCGGCCCTGCCGGGCGACACCTGGTCGCCCACCCGCAAGGTCCGGGGCACCAAGCCGGAGCCGCAGGACCGGATCGACCAGGTGCAGTTCGCCGGCCCGCTCACCCTCGTCGAGGCCCACACCCTGGTCACCGGCCGACCGCAGGCCGACCCGGCCACCGCCGCCAACGAGTGGCCCTCCGACACGGCCGCCGCCGTCGCCACCTTCACCCTCTGAGAGGCCGGCCCACCATGAACGAGCTCTCCCGCCGCACCTTCGTCGGCGCCACCGCCGCGGCCGGTGCCGCCGCCCTGATCGGTCTGCCCGCCGAGTCCGCCACCGCCGCCACGAGCACCTCCGGCACCGTCGCGGACGTCCGGCACGTGGTGATCCTGATGCAGGAGAACCGCAGCTTCGACCACTACTTCGGCACCCTGAACGGTGTCCGCGGCTTCGGCGACAAGCAGGCCCTGCAGTTCCCGGACGGCGGCAACGTCTTCCGCCAGCCCGACTCCGGGCGCAGCGACGGCGGCGCCATGCTGCCGTTCCGGATGGACACCGCCAAGTACAACGCGCAGAACGCCGGCGGCCTCGCCCACGACTGGGCCACCGGCCACCAGGCCATCAACAACGGCGCGATGAACAAGTGGATCGCCGCCAAGGGCGAGCGCGCGATGGGCTACTTCACCCGCGCCGACATCCCCTACCAGTACGCCCTGGCCGACGCGTTCACGCTCTGCGACGCGTACTTCTGCTCGCTCGCCGGGCCGACCGACCCCAACCGGCTCTACCTGTGGACGGGCACCGCGGGCCCCGGCCGGGACGGCACCACCGGCCCGTGGATCGACAACACGCCCGTCACGGACAACCCGGTCGCCGACTGGACGACCTACGCCGAGCGGCTGCAGGCCGCGGGGGTGAGCTGGCGGGTCTACCACAACCCCAGCAAGGACGACCGCACCGGCGACTACGACGACAACGCCCTCTCCTACTTCAAGCAGTTCCACAACTTCCCGGCCACCGACCCGCGGTACGTCAACGCGATGACCAAGTTCGATCCGGCCGCGTTCGACGCCCACTGCAAGGACGGCACGCTGCCCACCGTCTCGTGGCTGGTCGCGCCCTACCTGTTCTCCGAGCACCCCAACGCCGGGCCGGCCTACGGCGCGCACTGGGTCAACACCGCGCTCCAGTCGCTGATGTCGAACCCGGCGGTGTGGCAGCACACCGTCTTCCTGGTCATGTACGACGAGAACGACGGCTACTTCGACCACATGGTCCCGCCGACGCCCGAGGCCGGCACCCCCGAGGAGTTCACCCAGGGTCGCGCCATCGGCCTGGGCAACCGCGTCCCGCTCTGGGTGGCCTCCCCCTGGTCGCGCGGCGGCTACGTCAACTCCCAGGTGTTCGACCACACGTCGGTGCTGCGCTTCCTCGAACAGGTCACCGGGGTCGCCGAGCCCAACATCTCCGCCTGGCGCCGCGCCGTCTGCGGTGACCTCACCAGTTGCTTCGACTTCACCGCCCCCGACTACTCGATACCCCAACTGCCGGACACCACGGCCCTGATGGCCCGGGCGGACGCCGGCACCAAGCTGCCCGCCGTGGCGCTGCCCGCGAGCGGCACCCAGTCGATGCCCGTCCAGGAGACCGGTCCGCGGCCGCACCGCAGGCTGCCGTACCGGCCCTGGGCGGAGGCCTCGGTCGACCGCGCCACCGGTGTGGTCACCTGCACCATGACCAGCGGCGGCACGGTCGCGTTCCCCTTCACCGTGTACCCGAACATCGCCTTCGCGTTCGCCGGTACGCCGTTCACGGTCGCCCCCGGCACCCCTCGCACGTACACCTGGGACACCGCCGCCACCGACGGCCGCTACGACTTCACCGTGCACGGCCCGGACGGCTTCGTCCGCCGGTTCGCCGGCTCGGTGGTGCCGCAGGCGCAGGACGACGTGGCGGTGCCCTCGGTCTCCGCGGCTCCGGCCGCCGACCGGGCGACGGTCACCGTCCAGCTGGCCAACGACGGGCAGACGGAGGTGCTGTTCACGGCCGCACCGAACGACTTCGCGGGCACGGCGCAGACCGCCTGGGTCGCCCCCGGCGGGCGGGCGACCATCGCCTGGCCGCTCGACCAGGGCCGCTACGACGTGACGGTGACCGCCGCCACCGGCACCCGCTTCACCCGCCGCTACGCGGGCACCCTGCACTGAGCCGGGGCCGGGCCGGGCGCCGCCCCCCTCGCGGGGGCGCCGCTCGGCCCGGCCGGGCGTTCAGCGGGCGAGGCGGCCCATCAGGCCGGAGGCGGCGGCGATGCCGGCCAGGGCCGCGAGGCAGAGCACGCCGAAGTCCAGCCAGAGGTGGGCGGGGGTGCCGAGCAGCAGGCCGCGCAGCGCGTCGACCTGGTAGCTGAGCGGGTTGGCCAGGCTGACGGCCTGGAGCCAGCCGGGCATCACGGCGACCGGGTAGAGGGCGTTGGAGGCGAAGAACAGCGGCATGGTGATGGCCTGGCCGATGCCCATCAGGCGGTCGCGGGTGAGGACGATGCCGGCGATGGACATCGAGAGGCAGGAGAAGAAGGCCGATCCGAGCACCACGACCACGACCACGCCGAGCAGCCGCAGCGGGTTCCAGGTCATCGCGACGCCGAGCACGGCGGCGATGACGATCACCACGACCGCCTGGATCACCGACTTCACCCCGGCGGCGAAGGCCTTGCCGGCCACCAGGGCGGCGTGCGGGGTGGGGGTGACCAGGAGTTTGGCGAGCACCCCCGAGTCGCGCTCCCAGATGATCATGATCCCGTAGAAGATCGCGATGAACATCGCGGACTGCGCGATGATCCCCGGGGCCAGGTAGTCGAGGTACGGGATCCCCTCGGTCGGGATCACCCGCAGCCGGGTGAAGGTCTCGCCGAAGATCAGCAGCCAGAGCGCCGGCTGGACGGCCCTGGTGTACAGCTCCGTCCGGTCGTGCCGGAGCTTCTGGAGTTCGACCACGCACATCGCGCCGACCCGGGCGGGCAGGACCCGCCAGCCGGAGCGCACCCTCGGCGGGGTGCCGAGCAGGCCGACGGACGGAACGGCCGGGGTCTCAGCCGACCCGGGACGCGGTGCGACGGGTGTTGCGGACATCGCGGAACTCCCCTCCTGCCTGGTCGTCGGTGAGGCCGCTGCCGGCGAAGTGCCGGAAGACGTCCTCCAGGGTGGGCGGCGGGCCGTCCGCCGCACCGGCCCCGGCGGACTCCGCCCGCCGGTCGGCCAGTTCGGCCTTGAGCCGGGCCGGTGTGCCGAGGGCGCGGATCCGGCCCCGGTGCATCAGTGCGAGGCGGTCGCAGTACTGGTCCGCCTCGTCCATGTAGTGGGTGGTGACCAGGACGGTCATCCCGGTGGCCGCCCGGACCTCGGTGAGGCGGTCCCAGACGCTGGTCCGGGCGATCGGGTCCAGCCCGATGGTCGGCTCGTCGAGGATCAGCAGCCGGGGTGCGCTGACCAGCGCCTGCGCCAGCTCCAGCCGGCGGACCATGCCGCCGGAGTACGTCCCCGCCATCCGGTCGGCGGCGTCACCGAGCCCCACCGCGTCCAGCGCCTGGACGATCCTGGGCGCCCGTTCGCGGCGCGGTACGTCGTAGACCCGGGCGAAGAGTTCGACGTTCTCGCGCCCGGTGAGGTTGGCGTCGGCGGAGAGCTGCTGCGGGACGTACCCGAGCAGGCGCCGGACGGCCATCCGCTCCCGCGCCACGTCGTGCCCGAAGACCCGGACCATGCCGGCCGGTACGGGCAGCAGCGTGGTGATCGCCCTGATCGCCGTCGTCTTGCCCGCGCCGTTGGGGCCGAGCAGCCCGAACACCTCCCCCGGGGCGACCGTGAGGTCCACGCCGTCGACCGCCCTCGCCCCGCCGAAGCTGTAGACCAGGCCGGTACAGCTCACCGCGTCGGCCGTCCCCGTGCCGATGTGGTCGGTCATCGCGCCGCCTCCTCCTCGTGCAGGTTCGCGGCCAGCCTGCGCAGCGCGGGCAGCGCCGCCGCCAGGCAGGCCCGGTCCTCGTCCGACAGCCGGTCGAGCTGGTCGCGCAGCAGGGCCGCGCGGCGCTCCTCCCAGGCGCGCAGCCGCGCGGCGGCGGCCGGGGTGACCCGGAGCAGCGCCGCCCGGCCGTCCTGCGGGTCGGGCTCGCGGCTCAGCATGCCCAGCCCCACCAGCTGGCGGACCAGCGTCGACACCGAGTTCCCGGCGAGCCGCAGCTCCTCCGCCGCCTCCGAGACCCGCAGCCCGGGCCTGGCCCCGACCAGCCGCAGCAGCTCGACCTGCGCACCCCGCAGCCGGGGCTCGGGCACACCGCGCCGCAGCCGGCGCCGCACCAGCCGGTTGATACCGACGAGCAGCCCTTCGAAGTCGGCGGGGAGTGCCGAGTCGTCCATACCTTCGATTTTAGCTCTCACTGAGAGCAAAAAGCGCGGGGAAACCCGAACTCGCCCCCGCACGCGCCGGAGCCCCACCACTCCCGGGCGACTTCCAGGGGTGGCGGGGCTCCGAAGGAGGCGGCCGGGTCAGACGGCGCCGAACTCGCCGCGCGCGGCGGCGGCCACGAACGCCTGCCAGGCGCCGG
>NZ_JBHUSG010000050.1:0-51363 GCF_042673745.1 Kitasatospora sp. NPDC057015 | reverse complement strand
CGCCGGGAAGACCAGGGCCGGGCCCTCGGGGTCCTTGGAGTCACGGACGGGCATCACACCGGGGAAACCCGGCGCGATCTCGATGCACTGGCCACCGTTGTTGCTGTGGCTCGACTTGCGCCAGACAGCTCCGGTCAGCTCCACATGGTCGGTCATCACAGCAGTTCCTTCCATACAGCGCGGATCATCGCGAGGGAATCAGCCTGCGACAGCACTTGGCCAGGAAGCCTCGGGCGGCCGGGTCAGACGGCGCCGAACTCGCCGCGCGCGGCGGCGGCCACGAACGCCTGCCAGGCGCCGGCCGGGAAGACCAGGGCCGGGCCCTCGGGGTCCTTGGAGTCACGGACGGGCATCACACCGGGGAAACCCGGCGCGATCTCGATGCACTGGCCACCCCCGTTGCTGTACGAGCTCTTGAGCCAGGGAGCGCCGGTCAGGTCAACATTGCTGGAGGTCATGATGGGCAGTTCCTTCCGTACAGCGCGGACCATAGCCAGGGAATCCGCCCTTGAGAGGGCCTCAACCTGAAGCCGATCGTAGTCCTTGGACCATGCCGCGACCGCCTCGGTTTCGCTCTCCAGAAAGCCACGTGCCAGGGTCTCCGTGTATCCGAAGAGAACCCTGCTGCGCATCGTCAGCAGCGTCACAGGCAGGGTGAACGGCACCCGCTCACCCAGGTTGAACGGTGCCACCTGGAGGATCAGGTTCGGCCGCCCGGCGAGTTGCTCCAAGTGACGCAACTGACCGGCCATGACCCCCGGGCCGCCAACCGTACGCCGAAGACAGCTCTCGTCGAGGACCGCATGGACGACAGGTGCCGGAGTGCGATGCAGGAGACGTTGCCGCGCGAGCCGGAAGGCCAGTCGCTCGTCGGCCTGGCTCTGGGTGATCTCACCGCGCACAACCGCCGCGTTCACCAGCGCCGCCGCATAGGACGCGGTCTGGAGGAGCCCTGGCACGACACTGAGTTCGAAGAGCTGCACCCCTACGGCCTCGGCCTCGCGCGTCGCGTACTCCGGAAACCCGTCGATCAGAGAGCCATGACCCAGATGCCACCACATGAGCGCGAGCGTGCCGCCCGTCTCCAACGCGGCATCAGCCAGCTTGGCGAACCGTACGGGCGGAGTCCGCTCGGCTCTCTCAACATAGGAGACGTAGGCCCCGGAGTAGTTCACGAGGGCGCCCAGCTGACTTTGAGTCAATCCTCTTGCCTCCCGTGACCTGCGGAGCTGCACGCCGAAGGCGGCAAGCGGAGACGTCGAGGGATCAAGGTCCCGCCGATTCATCGGGCCTCCAAATCAACAGGTCCTACTGTCAATTCAAATTCGTTCCGATCGTAGAGCGCAGAACCGAAGATTGATAGCAGAAGGCGACACGACCACTACGGAGCGCTACCCATGACTGAAGGTCAGCACTGTGACCAGGCCGGACAACCGCCGGAGCCCAGAACCTTTCCCCCGTGCGAGTGCGGCAGCCCCCGGTGCGGAGGCCGCCCCGAGGCCGACCTCAGGCTCACCAGCCCGTACCCGCCGGTCACCTCGGCGGTCGCGCGCAGCGCCCCGCCGGTCGTCCCGTACGTTCCCCGGCAGGTGGGCGAACTCGTGCTCGACGCGCTGAGCGGACGACTCGGCCACTTCATGGGCCGGATCGGGAAGGCGGTCTACCTGCGGCCGGAGTACGGCGGCGCGGAGTGGGAGGTCGATCCCGGCTGGATCGACCGGCCGCCCGGGGCGCTCGGGGCGAAGCTGTCCGAGCGGAACCGGGACAGTCGGCTCAACTCCGGTGCTCCGGGAGAGGCATGAGGCCGCCGCGTCCACTGGTCACGCTGGCCGCCACGACCGTGGTGGTCGCCGTCAGCGGCGCCGTGGCGCTCGGCGCGGCCTGGCCGATCCGGGACGGGCCGGCGGGCACCACCGCGCTGGTCGCCCTGCTGGCGTTCGGGATCTCGCTGATGGTGGGCGTCTCGGCGTCCGAGCCGGTGCTGCGCCGTACCGCCGCCCGGCAGGCCCGGGCGGCCCCGGACCCGGCCCCGATCCCGGCCCCGATCCCGACGCCGGCACCGCCGTGGGTGTCCGGCCCGGTGCCCGCACCGGCCCCGCCTCCCGTACCGACGACGACGCCGACGCCGCCGGCGACGCCCGTCGCGGTCGACGTCGGGCCCGGGTCCGGCCGGTGCTTCGGCTGCTTCCGGCTGGAGCCGGTGGCCGGGACGGGCCTGCTGACCGTGGCCGAATCGACGGTTCCCCTGCACCTGTGCCGGTGGTGCCTGGAGCACCTGGAGGGCTGGCACGCCCGGGAGGAGGCCCGGCTCCGGACGGAGGGCGAGCCGTCGTCCAGCGCGTGAGTCCGGTGGTGCACGGGCGCCTCGGCCCCGAGCTCCGGGGCGGACCCACGGTGTCCGGTGGCCGAGGAGGCCACCGGACACCGCGTTCACCCGGGCAGGCTCAGAACCCCGACCGGATCAGAACCCGCAGCCCGAATTCGGGTTGTAGAGCTTGTTCCAGGTGTTCCGGCCGACGATGCCGTCCTGGACGAGCCCGTTGCACCACTGGACCCACCGCACGGCCGAGTCGGTGTTCTGCCCCCAGATGCCGTCCTGCGCGAGCGCGCCGCCCCAGCGGCTGTTCCAGTCGACCAGACACTGGATCTGCTTGACCGCGTCGCCCTGGGCTCCGTACGAGAGCTCCGGGCGGTAGTCGGAGGACACCCAGGTGCAGGCCCGGGAGTCCGCGCTGGCGGTGGGCGCCGCGCCGAGGAGGCTCCCGAGGACCAGGGCGGCCCCGGCCGCACCGGTGGCTATCCGACGGTTCGTCATACGCATGCTGTGAACTCTTCTCCCGTTACCCACGCGATCTCACATCGCCTTGGGAGAAACACTATCCGCCGATCTTCGAACAGTGCGGGTACGGCCGTTCGGGCGCTCCCGGCGGATCCCCGGCGGCCCCGCCCGCCGGCCGTCGCCGCCCCGCCCGGCCGGCGACGGCCCCGCCACCGGCCTCAGCCCGCGAGCAGCTTCGGCAGCTCGGCGATCGAGCCCAGCACGTGGGTGGCGCCGTCGGCCCGCAGGCGGTCCTCGGTGTGCGCGCCGGTGAGGACGCCGGCGACGACCGGGGCGCCGGCCCGGGTGCCGGTGAGCATGTCGTACCCGGTGTCGCCGGCCACCGCGATCTGCCGGACGGAGTCCGTGGCGGTGCGCAGCAGCGCCGTGAGCACCATGTCGGGGTAGGGGCGGCCGCGGCCGGCGTCGGCGGGGCAGAGGGTGAGGTCGGCGATGTCCTGCCAGCCCAGGGCGGCGAGGATGCGGTCCTGGGTGGGGCGGGAGAAGCCGGTGGTGAGGGCCACCTTCCGGCCCTGTGCGCGCAGTTCGGCGATGGCCTCGGCGGCACCGGGGAGGGCGGCGCAGTGCCCCTCGTCGACCAGGTCGTGGTAGGCCGCCTCGAAGGCGAGGTTGGCCCGCTGGGCCTTCTCCTCCTCGCCGAAGAGGTACCGGAAGACCGAGATCTTGGACTCGCCCATGGTGGCCCGGACGTGCTCCAGCATGCGCTGCTGCTCGGGGCTGTCGGCTTCGACGCCGAGGGTCGCTGCGGCGGCGCGGAAGGCCCGCTCGACCAGGCCGTCGTCGGCGACGGTGGTGCCGGCCATGTCGAGGACGACCAGGCGGATGTCGGTGCTCATGCTCAAGGTTCCTTAGCTGTCTGCGCGTTCGTGGGTTGACGGGTCTGCGGTCGGCGGGTCGGAGGCCGACCGGTCAGCGGCCGACGGGTGTGCAACCGAGACGGGTCAGAGGTCGGCGAGGTCGGCGGTGGTCTCGGCGATGGCGGGCGAGCAGGTCATGCCGCGCCCGCCGGGGCCGGTGACCAGCCAGACGCCGTCGCGCAGCCGCTCGCGGTGGACGACCCTGGTGGTGTCGGTGCACTGGGCGTAGACCCCGGCCCAGCGGCGGCGGATCCGCGGCAGCGGCCGGCCGAGCAACTCCTCCGCCACGGCGGCGAGGTGCTCGTAGGGGGCCTCGTCGACATCGAAGGCGAAGGGGTGCTCGTACTCGTGGGTGTCGCCGATGGTGAGGCCGCCGTCCTGGCGCTGGACCATCAGCAGCTGCATCTTGTGCTCGGCGGCGGTCGGCGGCTGCGGCTGCGCGGCCTTCAGCTGGTCCAGGGCGCTGCCGGCGAAGGCGGGGTAGTAGCGGAAGCTGTCGCCGTCGGCGACGGAGGTGGTGAGCGGCTCGTCCAGCGGGTCGGTCTGCATCATCTGCAGGCGGACGCGGCGGACCGGGAGTTCGGGGGCGAGCTCGCGGATCAGGCCGCCGGTCCAGGCGCCGGTGCAGAGGATCACCAGGTCGCCGCCGTGCACGTCACCGTGGTCGTCGCGGACGGCGTTCTCGCCGATCACCTCGCGGACCTCGCGACCGGGCAGGAAGGTGTACCGGCCGGTGGCCAGCAGGGCGGCGCGCAGGACGGGTTGGGCGATCCGCGGCTCGACGGCGGCGTCCCGGCCGCACCACAGGGCGCCGAGGAGCTTGCCGCGCAGGGCGGGGTTGGCGGCCCGGGTCTCCTCCGGGTCGAGCAGGCGGTAGCCGCGCTCGGCGGCGTCCGGCAGGGTCAGGGCCTGTTCGGCGACGGCGAGTTCGGCCTCGGTGCGGACGGCGGTGAGCGAGCCGTTGGCGCGGAACCCGAGCCCGGGCACCCGCTCGCCGATCCGCTCCCACAGTTCGCGGGCGCGCAGTGCGGTGGCGAGTTCCTCGCCGGCGCTGCGTCCGCTGACCCAGACCAGGCCGAAGTTGCGGACGGAGGCGCCGCGCGCCTCGGCCTCGCGCTCCAGGTGAACGACCTCGTGGCCGCGCTCGACGGCGTGCCAGGCGTGCATGGTGCCGAGCACGCCTGCTCCTACAACGATGACTCTCATGCGGCCAGGCTGTCGCCTGGAGGTGGCCGCGAGGGGTCCGAATCGCGGCGCGCAGGTGAATGAGCCCAAAAAGTTGTACAGACAACACACCCGTGGGGTGGCTCAGCGCAGGACGGTCGCCCGCAGGTAGTTCCGCCGGCCGAAGTGCGGCTCGTCCACCGCCGTCAGCTCCTCCACCTGGAACCGGTAGAGCGCCGCCGCACCCCCGCCGCTCAGGAACTGCTCCCGGACGTCCGGGTCCCGGGCGAAGGCGGGGTAGCGGCCCTGGTAGGCGGCGAGGGCCGCCTCCGCCTGCCGCCCCCAGGCCTCGCACGCGGCGCCGGACAGCTGGACGCCCCGCAGCTGCTCGCCGAACACCGGCGGCGGCAGGAAGACGGTGGCGGCGGCTCTGGCCTCCTCGGCGAGGTGGCGGCTGTGCCGGGTGGAGCGCTCGCTGACGAAGTAGAGGACCAGGTCGTCGTCGTGGGCGAAGAAGGCGAGGTTGGCGTGCGGCCCGCGCTCGGGGCCGGAGGTGGCCAGCGTGAGCACCATGCTCTCGGCCAGGATGCCCTCGACACCCTTGCGGAACTCCTCGGCGGGCCAGTCGCCCTGTGTGACGTCGAGCCGGTACGGCATGGCGCATCCCTCCGCTGGAACGACAGCTGGACCTACCGCCCCGGGCCGCCCGGGCCGGCCACGGCACACGGGCCCGGGGCCCCGACGGCAGCCGGGGACGGCGGCGGCCGGGAACGACGGAGCCGGGCGCGGCCCCCGGCTTCGGGGGCCTCACCCGGCTCACATGCTCCCGCCGCGCGGCCCGGCCGCACAAGAGCGGCGGCCGTCCGCGGGGGTCAGCGCGCCGGTGTCCGCGCCGGCTCCTGGCCGGGCGCTCCCGGCCCGTCCGGCTCGTGCGGCCCGTCCGATCCGTCGGGCCCGACCGGCCCGGCGCCCAGCACCGCGCCGAGCGACCCGCTGCGGGCGCGGTCCACGAGCGGGGCGGCGCGACCGGCCGCGATCGCCAGCGGGACGCCGATCGCCGTCCCGACCAGGGCGCCGACCAGGACGTCGTGCGGGTAGTGCACGCCC
This sequence comes from Kitasatospora sp. NPDC057015, assembly GCF_042673745.1. Lineage (NCBI taxonomy): Bacteria > Bacillati > Actinomycetota > Actinomycetes > Kitasatosporales > Streptomycetaceae > Kitasatospora > Kitasatospora sp. NPDC057015. Next base: position 45,396 of record NZ_JBHUSG010000050.1, on the reverse strand, counting down.
ACCCACACCCGGGACAGGCCCATCAGGGCGGCCGCGATCCACCCGGTCCAGGCCAGGGCGGTCAGGCCGAGCCCGCGGAAGGCGAACCAGAGCGCGGCGGCGGCCGCGAAGGCGATCACCGTGTGGTTGCTGGGGAACGACCAGTCACCGACCCCGGGGCAGGTCTCCAGGGTGATCGTGCCGGCGATCTGCGCGCACGGTCTGACCTCCTCGACCAGGCTCTTGAACAGCGAGTCGAGGAGGTACGCCGTGATCACGATCAACGGCGAGGCCAGCACCCGGGCGAGCACCGCGGAGTCGGCGGCGCGCGCCCGCCACCAGGCGTGGAGCATGAGGACGGCGAAGAGCCCGAGGCCGACGGCCGACCACACCGTGACCAGCTGGTCCAGCCAGCGCGGGGCGGCGTCGGCCCAGCCGACGACCCGGGTGTAGAGGCCTCCGTCGATGCCGCTGCCGTCGTAGGCGAGCAGTGCGTGGAGCGGTCCGGCGACGCCGGCGGGCGGGGCGGCCGTCATGCATCGCCTCCGCCCCGGCGGCCCCTGCGGGCGCGGAACAATTCGAGAGCAAGGGGAATCACAGAGACAACTACTACCAGACCGATGATCGGTAGCAGATAACGGTCGATATTGGGCACGGAGGATCCGAGTGCGTAACCCGCCATCGTCACCCCGACGGCCCACAGCGTGCCGCCGACGACCTGCCAGAAGGTGAAGGTGCGCAGCGGCACGTCCAGGACGCCGCAGAGCGGGTTGAGCACCGTGCGCACCACCGGGATGAAGCGGGCCAGCACGATCGCCTTGCCGTACCCGTACTTGGAGAGCAGTTCCTCGGCGCGTTCGACGCCGTGGTGGAGGCTCTTGTTGTTCGAACGCCGCAGCAGGGCGTGGCCGCCGCGCCGGCCGATCAGGTAGCCGACGTGGGCGCCCACCAGTGCTCCGATCACCGCGGCCGGCAGCACCTGGTAGAGCTGGAGCTGAGGGCCGTCGGTGGCCCCGGGGACGCAGAGCAGGCCGGCCGTGAAGAGCAGCGAGTCGCCGGGCAGGAAGAACCCGACGAGCAGGCCGGTCTCGGCGAACAGGATGACGGCGACACCGAGGGCGCCGAAGGCGGCCAGCAGCGAGGACGCGTCGAGCAGGTTCACCGCCAGCGAGCCGTGGCCGATCGGGCCCGCGACCGCCGGGCCGGCGAGGTTCTGGACCTGTGCGTGCAGGGTCTGCGCCTGCGCGGCGGACCAGGTGAGCACGGACGAATCGAACACGGCGGGCGAACCTCCCGTAGCTTGGGGGGCGGCCCTGCGGGGCGCGCTCCGATCGTCTACAGTGACGTAGACGGTCTACGTGACTGTAGACGACTACGGGAGGAAACGTCGACATGGGTGATGTGCCGTCGGTTCGCCGCCCCTCCGGGGAGCTGGAGGCCCAGGTGCTGGCCGCGCTGTGGGCCGCCCGACACCCGCTGACCCCGCAGGACGTCCAGGCCGCCCTCGGCACCGGCCTCGCCCGCACCACGGTCGCCACGATCCTCGCCCGGCTGCACGACAAGGGCACCGTGGAGCGCACCAGGGCCGGGCGCGCGTACGCCTACACCCCGACCGTCCAGGACCCGGCCGGTCTGGCCGCCCGCCGGATGCGCACCGAGCTGGAACGGGGCGACGACCGCTCCACGGTGCTCGCCCGCTTCGTCTCCGACCTCTCCGACGAGGACGAGCGGATGCTGCGCGACCTCCTCGGCGACCGCCCCGCCGACACCGCGGGCGAGCGCGCCGACGACCACGCCGGCACGCCCCACGTCGGCACGCCCCACACCGGTACGCCCCACACCGGCTCCCCGCTCGCCGGCTCCCGCGGTACCGGCGAAGGAGGCGGATCGAGGTGATCGTCGCCGTCTGGGTGCCGCTGCTGCTGCCCTTCCTCGCCGCCCCGGCCGCCCGTCTGCTCGCCGACGCGCTCAGCCCGCGCGTCGCCGCCTGGATCCTGGCCGGCACCTCGGCCGTACTCGCCGGCGCCACCCTCTGCTCACTCGGACTGCTGGCCGCCGCCGGCCTGCTCCGGCTGCCGCCGGTCGCCGCCCTCGGCCACCTCTCCCCGCACTGGCTCGCCACCAGCCCCACCGGCAGCGCCACCGGCACCGCGCTGGTGGCCGCGCTGGCCGGCCTCGCGCTCGGCGTCACGGCCACCCTGGGCCTACGGGTGGCCCGCCGCCGCAGCCGCGACCTGCACCGCGCCCGCCTCGCCCTCGGCGATCCCGCGGGCGCGCCGCGCGGCGGCGGCGCCGCGGCCACCCGGGCATGGGCATGGGCCCGGGCCGCGGTCCGGGCCGGCCGGGCCGGCGGCGCGACGCCGGAGCACCCGCTGGCCGTCCTCGCCGACGACCGCGCCGACGCCTTCGCGCTCCCCGGGCGCCCGGGGCGGGTGGTGGTCACCGCCGGCATGCTGCGCGCCCTCTCCGCCCCCGAACGCGCCGCGCTGCTCGCGCACGAGCGCGCCCACCTGACGGGCCGCCACCACGTCTTCCTGACCGCCGCCGCGTACGCCGCAGCCGTCCACCCCGCGCTGCGCACGCTCCGCACGCCGCTCGGCTACCACCTGGAGCGCTGGGCCGACGAGGCCGCCGCCTCCGCCGTGGGCGACCGGCGGGTGACCGCCCAGGCGGTCGGCCGCGCGGCGCTGGCCGCCGCCCGGGCGCCCTGGCCGGCCAGGCCCGGGCTGGTGCCGGCCGCCCACTCCGGCCCCGTCCCCCGCCGGGTGGCGGCGCTGCTCGACCCGCCCCCGCGGCCCCGCACCGGTCGGCGGGCCGCGGCCCTCGCGCTCGCGGCCTGCCTCGCCCTCAGCACCGCGGCCGTCCTGGACGCCACCCACGACCTGCACCGGACGGTCGAGTCCGCCCAGAGCGCGGACGGTCCGCGGCACTGAGCCCGGGGGAGCGTCCACCGCACCGGGCCCGGGCCGCCCCCGCCGGTTCAGAGGGCCGTGACCACCACGTACGCCAGGTACCCCACCCCGACCAGGACCGGCCCGACGACCGCGAGCGCGAGCAGCAGGAAGGCCGACGCCCGCCCGGGCGGCCGGCCGCCGGGCCCCGCCGGGGCAGCCGGGGTACGTGGGGCTGAGAGGTTCGCCGGGTCCGTCACCCGGCCGATCCTAGCGAGCACCCGGATCGCGTTTCGAGCAGAAGTCATGCACGAACATGCAGGACATACCGGTAGGCAGGTCACATTTACGCACTACGCCCCCGCAGGCGAGACTCCCGCCGTACGCTTTCGTCAACGCGTCAACATCGAGTAGCGACGAATCGCGGCTAGGGGGAGCGGAGTGCGGCAGACCCGGCGGCAGGCTCCACGACCGGTCGGCCCGCCCGCCGCGACGGCCGACGACCCGGCCACGCTCTCCGCGGTCCACGACAGCGCCGCCTCCGGCGAGACCCCCGCCACCGCCCCGCGCCCCGAGATCGGCGACTCGTGGGCCCGGCTGCGCCGGCTCGGCCTCGACCCGGACCGCGGCGCCGCCACCGTCCACCTCGGGCCGGCCGAGGTGGAGCACCGGCGCCGCGCCAGCGGACTCCACGACGTGATCGGCATCCTGCGCGACTCCCTGCTCGACTCCACCGGCGACTGCCCGCTGATCCTCGCCATCGCCGACGCCGAGGGCCACGTCCTGTGGCACGAGGGCGAGCGGCAGCTGCGCCGCAGCGCCGACCGGATCGGCTTCCTGACCGGCGCCCGCTGGGTGGAGGAGAACGTCGGCACCAACGGCATCGGCACCGCACTGCGCGCCGACCGACCGATGCAGGTCCACTCGGCCGAGCACTACCTGCGCAGCCACCACGCCTGGACGTGCTTCGCCGCCCCCGTCCACGAACCCCGGACGGGCCGGCTGACCGGCGTGCTCAACATCAGCGCCCCCGCCCGGTACGCCCGCCCGTACCTGCTGCAGCTCACCGTGACCGCGGCCCGGCTGGCCGAGGCCGAGCTGCGCGCCCGCCGGCTGGAGTCGCTGCACCAGCTGCGCACCGTGGCCGCTCCGCTGCTCGCCAAGGTGAACGGACCGGCCCTGGTGGTGGACGGCGACGGCTGGACGGCCGCCACCGCCGGCCTGCCGCCGACCGACCGACTGCGTCTGCCGGCCGAGGGCTGGGGCTCGGCCGGTGTGCACTGGCTGCCCTCGCTCGGCGAGTGCGCCGTCGAGCCGCTCGCGGACGGCTGGCTGGTCCGGCCGGTCCACTGGGCCGGCGACGCCGACCACGGCGAAGGATCCGAGGCCGCCGAGCTGGCCGAGGGCGCGCGGCTGCGCCTGGACCTGCGCCGCCCGGACCGCCCGGAGCTGTCCGTGGAGGGCACGGCCGGCACCTGGTCGCACGGGCTGAGTCCGCGGCACGCCGAGCTCCTGCTGCTGCTCGCCACGCACCGGGACGGCCGCAGCGCCGCCCAGCTCGCCGACGCCCTGTTCGGCGACCCGGCCCGTACGGTGACCGTCCGGGCCGAGCTCTCCCGGCTGCGGCGCTACCTGGGCGGGCTGCTCGCCCACCGCCCCTACCGCTTCGCCCCTTCGGTGACGGTCGGGGTGATCGGTCCGGAGGACCCGTACGACCTGCTGCCCGCCTCCTCCGCACCGGCCGTCCGCCGGCTGCGCTCCCGGCTCGCCGCCGGGACGGCACGGCTGCCGGCACCGGAGGGGCCGCCCGGCCCGGCCCGGCCGGGAGTCGACGGCCACCCGGACGGGTGCCCGGCGGCCACGGGCCCGGCGGGGGGCGCCTGCGCGACGGCGGACGGTCCGGGCGACGGCTGCGCCAGGGCACAGGCGCGGGCCGCGACCGACCGGCGCTCGCTACCGCCTGCGCGCCCCGCAATACCCACCGGGGAGCAGACGGACGGTCAGTCCTCGGGGAGACCCTCGGCGAGCAGCGCGTCGAGCTGCGCGTCCGTCGGGCCGTAGGCCGCCTCGGCCGCCTCCGACACCTCGGCGTACGTCCGGTCGAGCCAGTCCTGGACCTTGGACTTGGCGACCTCCAGCAGCGCGCTGCCGTGCGGCGACTCCAGGGCCACGTGCAGGGTGGCGCCGTGGCACGGGCAGTACGCGGGCCAGAGCTTGACGTCCCCCTGGCCGCTCAGGGTGGTGAGGCCGTCGCGCAGCAGCTCGCGCGAGAAGACCCAGTCCGCCTCGTCCGGCCGGCCGAGGTGGAAGGTCAGCAGCACCTCGTAGGGGCGCTGCGGGTCGAACCGGAACCGGGTGCTGACGTCCCCCACCGCTTCGTCGCCGAGCGCGATGCGCATGGTCAGCACCTCCTCCACCGCCGCCGGAGCGGCGGTGGAGCCTTCCTCATCGCCGCCCGTGGGGGTAGCGGCGAGAGAGGCATCGGAGGGTGCGGGCAGAGGGTCGCGCGGCATGACTGTCTCTCCGGTACGGCTTGGAATCCCACCAGCGTGCGCCATCCGGAGTGCGACGGCAAGGGTTGCAAGGAGGTTGCAATATTCCCGCCGCCTGCCGAAACGATTGTCCGACGGTCCGTCAACTGTGCTGCGTACGAGGACCTTCCACCGCACCACCCGCTTCGTGCGCGGCCCGGTCATGAAGCCCCCCGCCGCTGGTACTCTCGTCCCCCCGGCCCGCGCGGGCACGGTCGCGAGCCCGCCAGCGTCCTCACGGGTCCGGCCCCGGGTCCGTGGCAGAATGCGGCGGGTGTCACAGGGAGGGAAGGGAGTCCGGTGGCTCTCCGTAAGGACACCGAGGCGGCACCCCGCCCGGACGAGCGGCCTGCGCGGCAGGGCCGGCACAGCCGGCCGAAGCCGTTCGGCGGGCGCCTGCGGCTGCCCACCCTCCGCTTCTCCGGCGCGGCGATGGCGATGTCCACCGTGGTCGGACTCAGCATCGCCACCACCTGGCTGCTGAACGAGCAACAGGCCGTCGGCCGCCGGGCCGGCTTCGCCGCGGTCGGCGCCACGCCGCCGCCGACGCACGGCACCGACGGCGACTCCCGGTCCGGCTCGACGCCGGAGGCCGGATCGCACACGGGCGCGCCGCCCTCCGGCCGGGCGATCGGCCCGGGCACCGGTACGCCCGGCTCGCGCAACGCCGACCGGACCACCCCGCCGACCCTGGGCGCCCCGACCGCCTCACCCTCCCCCAGCGCGCCCGCGACGACGGCGGCGCCCGCCCCGACCGCACCCGCCCCCGTGCCGACCACTCCGGCGGCCGGCACCCCGGCTCCCGAGCAGCTGCGTCCGACCGCGGAGGCGGCCGCGGAGTGCCCCGCCTCGGCCGGCCCCACCGCCCCGCCCGGGCTCCTGCAGTTCGGGAGCCCCGACATCGGGCCGCGTCCGGTCAAGCCGCCGCTGATCGCCGCTCCGCCGGACCTGTCGCAGTCCGCCGACGGACGCCCGCCGGCCGGCCCGCCCTCGATCAGCCGGCCGCCCGCCCCCGCGCCGGTGGTCGTTCCCACCCGCCCGACGGCACCGACCGCCGGCCCCGTCCCGCTGCCCGTCGTGACCCCGGTCGACGCCCCCGGCGCCGGCGCCGTCCGCCCCGAGGCACCGGTCGGCCACTACCCGGCGGCCGAGCCGCCCGCGCCAGGGTCGGAGGCCGGCCCGGAGCAGGCCGCCGACCTCGCACTCACCGGAGCGGCCAGCGTCCGCCTCCTCGGCCCCGACGGCACCCGCCACCTGCTGGGCATCACCGTGACCGAGCCGCTGACCGCCCTGCAGGCCGAGTTCCGGCTCAGCCCGACCGAGGTCGTGCACGGCACCACGGCCTGGACCGACCTGGCCGGCGCCGTGATGACCACCTCCCAGGAGCGCGGCGCCCGGGTCTACCGCTTCACCTCCCCGGCGGGCACCGACGTGCCGCCCGGCCGGTACACCTTCGGCGTGCGCGGCGTCCTGCCCGCCGCCGACCGGGGCCGGGCCCCCGCGGAGAGCTGGGCCGCCTCCGCGTTCGCCCTCCGGGACCCGCGCGCGGTGGCCGCCCTCGGCGCCTTCGAACCCCTCCCGGGCCCCACCAGGACCGTCCCCGGCGCCGCCGGACCGGTGGCCGGACCCGTTGCCGAACCGGTGGCCGGACCCGTTGCCGGACCCGTTGCCGAACCGGTGGCCGGGCCCGTGGCCGGGCCGATGGTCGGGGCGTCGACCGGGCCGGTCGCCACCGCCGTACGCGCCGCCGTCCCGCTCGGGAGCTGACGGCGCCTCACCGCGGCCCGGGGCCGCCCGACCGGTCCGACGATCCGACAGAACCCGGCCCGTCGGCCGGTCACTTTGCCACACGCGTTCGTTACTGTGGATCCCGTCGGCGCGTCGGCCGCGCCGGCCCCGACCACGCACCCCTGGAGGATCCCGTGACCACGGTCCTGACCCAAGGCGGCAACGCGCCGCTGACCGCCGCGCGGGTGACCGTCGAGGTGACCGCACCCAAGGCGTTGGACGTCTCGGGTCTGCTGCTGACCGACGCCGGGAAGGTCCGCTCCGACGCGGACTTCGTCTTCTTCAACGCCCCGCACGGCCCCGGGGTCACGCACCGCCCGGCGAGCGGCGGGACGCCGGACGCCATCACCATCGACACCGGTGCCGTCCCGGCCGGCATCACCAAGATCGTGGTGACCGCCAGCCCGGACGAGGCCGGCACGACCTTCGCCGGCATCGAGCCGACCGCCACCGTCCGCGACGCCGCCACCGGCGCCGTCCTGATCACCTTCACCCCGCCGCGGCTGGACCGCGAGACGGCACTCGTCGTGGTCGAGGTCTACCAGCGCGGCGGCGCCTGGAAGGTCCGCGCGGTCGGCCAGGGCTACGCCAACGGCCTGGCGGGCATCGCCACCGACTTCGGCGTCTCGGTCGAGGAGGAGCCGGCCCCCGTGGCCGCGGCCGCGGCCACCCCGCCGCCGCCCGCCGCCCCGCCGGCCGTGCAGGCCCCGCCGATGCCGAGCGCGCCGCCCGCCGCCGCCCCGTCCACCACGCCCTCCTTCACCAAGGTGACCCTGGACAAGGGCAAGGTGAACCTGGTCAAGGGCGGCTCGGTCTCGCTGGAGAAGAACGGCAGGCCGTTCCTGTCCTCGGTCCGGATGGGCCTCGGCTGGGAGCCCGCCGGGCGCGGGCGCAACGTCGACCTCGACGCCTCCTGCATCGCCTTCGACGCCCAGCGCAACAAGATCGAGACCGCCTGGTTCATGAAGCTGTCGATCTTCAACGGCGCGATCGCGCACTCCGGCGACAACCTCACCGGCGAGGGCAGCGGCGACGACGAGTCGATCACCGTCCACCTGGACGGGCTGCCGCCCGAGGCGGTCGGCCTGGTGTTCGTGGTGAACTCCTTCTCCGGGCAGAAGTTCACCGACGTGAAGAACGCCTACTGCCGGCTGCTCGACGCGGGCAGCGGGCAGGAGCTGGTCCGCTTCGACCTGACCAGCTCGGAGCCGCACACCGGCGTGGTGATGTGCAAGCTGGTCCGCCAGTACTCCGGCGAGTGGGTGATGACCGCGATCGGCGAGTACGTGGACGCCAAGACCGCCAGGGCCATGGTCAAGCCGGCCTCGGCGATGCTCTGAACCGTCCGGTGCCCGGTGCGTCCGCCACGGGGGCGGGGCCACCGGGCACCGTCGCGTCCGGCTCCGCCCGCACCGGCGCGGGCGCCGGGGTCCGGTACGCCGCCGGCTCCGGCCGCTTCCGGCCCGGTGTCACCGGCCCCCGCCAGGGCAGTTCGAGGTTGGGCCGTCCGGCCGACTAGAATCACCCCTTGAGCCTGCGGCCCGCGGCCGGGCTCAGCAGGTGCGGAGAGGCGTCCACCCGGCCTGATGCCGTCCCCGCACCCGAGGAAAAGCCACGTGAGCAACGAGCAGTCCGTCCCCGTCGTCCAGATCCTCAACGAGGCCGGCCGGCGGCGCACCTTCGCGGTCATCAGCCACCCCGACGCGGGCAAGTCCACCACCACCGAGGCCCTGGCGCTGCACGCGCGGGCCATCACCTCGGCCGGTGCGGTGCACGGCCAGGGCGCCCGCAAGGGCGTGACCAGCGACTGGATGGAGCTGGAGCGCGAGCGCGGCATCTCGGTCACCTCGGCGGCGCTGCAGTTCGGTTACCGCGGCCACGTGATGAACCTGGTCGACACCCCCGGCCACGCCGACTTCTCCGAGGACACCTACCGGGTGCTGGCGGCCGTCGACTGCGCGATCATGCTGGTCGACGCGGCCAAGGGCCTGGAGGAGCAGACCCGCAAGCTCTTCGCCGTCTGCCGCCACCGCGGCGTCCCGGTGATCACCTTCATCAACAAGTGGGACCGCCGCGGCCGTGAGGCGCTCACCCTGCTGGAGGACATCGAGACCCACCTGGGCATCACCCCGGTGCCGGTGGTCTGGCCGGTCGGCGGCGCGGGCGACCTGCGCGGGCTCGTCCGGGCCTCGGACACCGAGCAGATGCTGCGCTACACCAAGGTGCCCGGCGGCACGCACGCCGCCCTGGAGGAGGTGCTCACCGCCGAGGAGGCGACCGAGCGCGAGGGCGAGGTCTGGGAGACCGCGCTGGAGGAGCTGGAGCTGGTGCTCTCCTCGGGCCCCGAGTACGACCAGGAGGCCTTCGAGGCGGGCAAGATCAGCCCGGTCTTCTTCGGCTCCGCGCTGAGCAACATCGGCGTGAAGCTGCTGCTGGACGCGGTCGTCGACCTCGCCCCCTCCCCCGCCCCGCGCCCGCTGGCCAAGGGCGGCAGCCGCGAGGTCACCGAGGACTTCTCCGGCCTGGTGTTCAAGATCCAGGCGAACATGGACCCGGCGCACCGCGACCGAATGGCCTTCGTCCGCGTCTGTTCCGGCGTCTTCGAGCGCGGCATGAACGTCACCCGGGCGGCCAGCGGCCGGTCCTTCGCCACCAAGTACGCCCAGACCGTCTTCGGCGCCGAGCGCACCGTCGTCGACACCGCCTACCCCGGTGACGTGGTCGGCCTGATCAACGCCAGCGCGCTGCGGGTCGGCGACACCCTGTACACCGGCAAGAAGGCCGAGTTCCCCGCCCTGCCCGCCTTCGCCCCGGAGTACTTCGCGGTGGCCCGGCCGAAGGACATCAGCCGCTCCAAGCAGTTCCGCAAGGGTGTCTCCCAGCTGGACGAGGAGGGCGTGGTCCAGGTGCTGGTCTCGGACCGGCGCGGCGACCAGGCCCCGGTGATGGCGGCCGTCGGCCCGATGCAGTTCGACGTGGTGCTGCACCGGATGGAGCACGAGTTCTCCTCCCCGATCACCCTGGACCGCCTGTCCTACAAGCTGGCCCGGGTCACCGACGCCGACGGCTCGGCCGAGCTGGCCAAGGCCCGGCTGACCGACGCCGAGGTGCTCACCCGCCGCTCGGACGGCGCGCTGCTGGCCCTGTTCGCCGACAAGTGGCACCTGAGCGCCTTCCAGCGCGCCAAGCCGGACATCCTGCTCCAGCCGCTGATCGCCACCGCCGACTAGGACGCGTCTTCAAGGCTCGATCCAGAGCAGGATCGGGGCGAGGGTGACTGCCGCGCGGTCGGACTCGCGGGGTGGTAGTACTCGCGGGTCCGGTCGTGGCCGGTGGCGATGCCGCGTCTGCGACGGTGGGCGCGGATGGCGCGGGAGCCGTGGCCCTTCTCGCCGAGAACGTGGTCGGGCCGGGTGCGGGGACGGCCCGGCCCGATCCTGGGGACACGGATGTCGGCGTCGACCGACACCAGCCGGCCGATATCACCGGCCGCATCCTTCTCCGCCCGGACGGCCCGCAGCAGCATGTCAGGGCAGGGCAGAACAATGTCGAAGGGCAGAGCCGCCGTGAGCTGGCAGGGCAAGGCCGGTGTCCCCGCGATATTCGAAGAGGGCGGCCCGGAGTTCCACGCGGACACGCAGGAGGACGTGCGAGTGGTCGTGGCCGCAATTCCTCGCGAGGTCAAGGACGGTCTGCGCTACGACGCGGTGCCCTGGGAGAGGTTCCACGGTGCCTTCGGCCCCTGCAACGATCTGCCCGAGAGGCTGACACGGATCCAGCACGACGACCTGCAGAGGGCTGGTCATGAGATTGACGTCCTGTGGGACACCGTCTGCCATCAGGGCCACCCCAATGCCGCCGGGGCCCTCATTGCCCCCTTCCTGATCCGCATCGTCCTTACCAACGTCCACCCCCATGCCCTCCGCCTGATCGGGGCCCTCGCCCGCCGTCCCCATCTCCAGGACGGTACCCGCACCGGGCTCCTGCGTACCCGTGCCCCCGCGGGCAGCCTCACCTTCGAACCCAGCGGCTACGTCGGTACCTGGTCCGTCCAAGCCGCCCGTCAGGCCCTCACCGCAGACGTGGACCTGCTGCTCCCCCTGCTCGATCACAACGCTCCAGCCGTCCGCACCGCCGCCGCCTACGCCCTCTCGGCTGCGGCGCCCCCGGCGCGCGCGGGAATCACGGCGGCCCTGCATGCACGCCTCGACGACGAGGACGACCCGGTGACGCGCGCGAGCCTGGTCCTGGCGATCGGCGAACTGGCCTGGGAACAACGCGATGCCGACACGACTGCACGCACCCTCGCGTGGTGGCGGGATCCCACCCGCCCCACCGAGGTCCGGATGAGCGCGGCCCTTGCCTGGCTTTGCCTCGTCGACGACCCCATCCCCGCAGATCTCGACACCTTCTTCGATACCGAAGCCACCGACCGCCTCGCCACCCTCCTCACCCCCGTCCCCTGGTTCCGCGACCTCGCCGAGAAGGAAGGGCTGCGCACCGCCCTCACCCAGATGCGCAACCCCGACGACTACGCCTGGATCGCCGACCTGTACTGAGGGGGGTGCGTCCAGGGCCGGTCCGACGGATCCCGGCGGATCGGCGCGCGGGGTCGGGCGCCCGGCTCACGGTTGCCGAACCGGTCACCCTCGCGGTCACGACGACCCCACCGAGCAGCCCGTCGTGCCTCCACCCGCCGCCGACGACCTCAGCGGCGGCTGAGATAGGTGAGGACGGCGAGGACGCGGCGGTGGCCGCCGTCGTCCGGGGAGAGGCCGAGCTTGCTGAAGACGTTTCCGATGTGTTTGTGGACGGCGTTGTCCGTGATGACGAGTCGGGCCGCGATCGTGGTGTTGTCCTCTCCCTCGGCCATCAGGGCGAGGACCTCGCGTTCGCGCGGCGTGAGGGTGGCGATCGGATCGCGGGCGGGACGGGTGAGGAGCTGCCCGATCACCTCGGGGTCCATGACGGTGCCGCCGCCGGCGACCCGGCGCAGCGCGTCGACGAACTCGCCCACCCGGCTCACCCGGTCCTTGAGGAGGTAGCCGATGCCGCCACGACCGTCGGAGAGCAGCTCGCCCGCGTACTGCTGCTCGACGTACTGGGAGAGGACGAGCACCGGCAGGCCGGGGTGTCGGCGGCGGGCCCGGATGGCGGCGTGGATGCCCTCGTCCCGGTAGGTCGGCGGCAGCCGGACGTCGACGACGGTGACGTCCGGGCGGTGTTCGTCGACGGCGGCGGCGAAGCCGGGGGCGTCCTGGGTGATCGCGGCGACGTGGAAGCCCTTGGCGGTCAGCAGGAGTTCCAGCCCGTTGGCGAGCAGGACGTTGTCCTCGGCGATCACGACCCGCACGGCAGGCTCACCTCGACCGTGGTCGGGCCACCGACCGGGCTGTGCACGCGGACGGTGCCGTCGAGGGCCAGGACCCGGTGGCGGATCCCGGCGAGGCCGGTGCCCCGCGCCTCGTCGGCACCGCCGACGCCGTCGTCGGTGACCTCGACCGACAGCCGGTCCCCCTCGCGTGCGACGCGGACGGCGCTCCGCGCGGCCCGGCCGTGCTTGGCGGTGTTGGTGAGGGCCTCGGCGATCGTGAAGTACGCCACGGCCTCGACCGCGGCCGGGACGGTGCCGAGCTCGCCGACGTCGAGGGCGGTGTCGATCGCGGCGGCATGGCCCAGTGCGGCCAGCGCCCCGACGAGGCCCCGATCGGCGAGGATCGGCGGGTAGACCGACCGGAGCACCGCGCGGAGTTCCGTCATGGCCTCCTCCGCGCTCTCGTGCGCCTCCCTGAGGAGTCCGGCCACCGCCTCGGGGTCCTCGGTCAGCAACTCGCGCGCCACGCCCAGCCGCAGGGCGATGGCCACCAGCCGGGCCTGGGTGCCGTCGTGCAGGTCGCGTTCGATCCTGCGGAGCTCCGCGCCGTGCGCGCTCATGGCGTTGGCCCGGGTCTCGGTCAGTGTCCCGACCCGGTGAGCCAGTCCGGCGGCGACCGGCGGGGACAACGACGCCGTGCAGATCCGGGCGTGCAGGCGGGCCAGCGGGGGAACCAGCCAGCAGGTCAGGGCCGCGAAGGCGACCGCCTGGGCCGTCCCCAGGGTCAACGCGGTGCCCCACCCGGTCAGCGGAACACCGGCGGCGAAGCCGCCCGCGCGGGTGCCGACCGGCAACGCCCACCACAGGGGGACGGTGACGGCCGTGGCCACCGCGTTGCCCGCGCACAGCACCACGACGGCCCCGAACGCCAGGCCGGTCCCGACGGAGCTGCCCAGCCACCCGAGAACCCGCCACGTACCGGCCTCGACGGGACCGGAGAGCGGGGCGCCCAACTGCCGTTCGGCGCGGCGCCGATGCCAGGACGCCCAGGCGCGGGCCGTCGTCGGTACGAGGAGCACGGGCAGTGCGAAGGGGGCGACCGCGGCGGTGCACAGGCTTCCCAGCAGATAGCCCAGACCGCGCAAGGTCGCCGAAAACCGGTCGGCCACCGAGTGCTTCATCCGCGCAAGTCTGGGCCATCACGGCCGCGCCCGGCACTACAGCCCACTGCACCTTCTTCCCACCGGCGGGCTGTACCGACCGCGCGCCCCGGCCGGACCTAGCGTCAACACCCATGACGAGTTCACCGATTCCCCCGCCCCGGCGGCGCAGGCGGTCCGTTCGGCGGCGCGGCCGGTCCGTTCGGCGGCACCTGGTGCTGGCCGCCGTCGTGGCCGCGACCCTGTCCACCGGTGCACCCGGCGCGACGGCCGCCCAGCGGCATGACGACCGGATCCGGCTCCAGCGCGACGCCGACGTCTTCACCGCGCTCGGTGTGACCGGAGTCCAGGCCCGCCTGGTCACCGCCGACGGCCGGAACCTGACCGCCACCAGCGGCGTCGCCGACCTGACTGCTCGTCAGCCGGTTTCGCCCGATGGCTACTTCCGGACGGCCAGCGTCACCAAGGCGTTCGTGGCCACCGTGATCCTGCAGCTCACCGGCGACGGCCGGCTCTCCCTGGACGACCCGGTCGAGCGGTGGTTGCCCGGTGTGGTGTCGGGGAACGGAAACGACGGTCGCGCGATCACCGTCCGCCACCTGCTCCAGCACACCGGCGGCCTCCACGACGACTACCCGGACTACACCTCGGCGGAGGACTTCGAGCGGCACCGGTACGACGCCCACCCGCCCGAACAGACCGTCGCCCGGGCGATGCTCCACCACCCGGACTTCCGGCCCGGGAGGCACTGGGGGTACTCCAACACCGGCTACGTACTGCTCGGCATGATCATCGAGCGGGTCACCGGGCACCCGTGGCACCAGGAGGTGCGGGACCGGATCGTCCGCCCGCTCGGCCTCGACCACACCTTCCGGCCGGGCGCCTCGCCCACGTTGCCGCAGCCGCATGCCCGGACCTACCAGCGGTTCGAGGCCGGCGGTCCGCCGGTGGACGTCACGGAGCAGGTCGGCCCCGGCACCAACGGGGAGGCCGGGCTGGTGTCCACGACCGCCGATCTCGACCGGTTCTTCCGGGCCCTGCTCGGCGGGCGGCTCCTGGCGCCGGCGCAGCTGAGGCAGCTGACCCGGAGCGTCCCGGTCGGCAAGGAGTTCGAACAGCTGATGCCGGGCGCCCGCGACGGACTGGGGGTCTTCTCCCGTCCACTGTCCTGCGGCGGGGTGTACTGGGGCCACGAGGGTGGCGATGCCGGCTGGATCACCGCGACCGGCGTCACCGCCGACGGCCGACGCAGCGTCACGCTCTCGCTGTCGGGCGTCCTCGCCGGCTCCACTGACGAGGTCCTGCGGGTGGTGCGGGCGGAGAGCAGGCTGGTCGACGACGCCCTGTGCGGCTCCTCGGACACCGACCGGCACTGAGAGGCATGTCCGGTGACCACACGAGTGAGCCCGCCCCCGGAAGGCTCCGGTGGCGGGCTCACTCTCACGGCGTCACGGCGGACACCCGCGGACGCTCAGGTCCGACTCGAACGGCTCAGCCGGTGGTGCCGGCGGCCGTCAGCAGGTCCACCGGGGTGGTGGTGCCGACGATGCCGGGCTGGGTGATGTCGGTCCAGCCGGTCCAGTAGCCCTTGCCGTAGTCGCCGAGGGTGCTGTGGATGTGGCCGGCGGAGACGGCGAACAGGCGCATGTTGTTGCCGGTGGTGGCGGCGGTGACCTTGGTCACGGCGCCGCCGAGGCCGGTGGCGGCGGAGATGTTGCCCCAGGTGGTCCAGTAGCCGGCGGCGTAGTCGCCGGTGATCTCGTGGACGTTGCCGCCGGCGAGCGCCACGATGTGGAACTGGTTGCCGATGCCGACGCCGGTGAGCTGGGTGATCGGGGCGGGGCCGCCGCGCACGGCGGTGACGTCGCCGGCGCTCCAGGTGCCGCGGTCGTAGTTGCCGTCGGCGACGCGGATGTGTCCGTCCGGTCCCAGCGCCGCGACGTGCAGGGAGTTGCCGGTGCCGACGGCGGTGATCTGGGTGGTGCCGGCCGGGATGCCGGCAGCCGCGGTGATGTCACCCCACGGGCTCCAGGCGCCGTTGTAGACGGCCTGCGAGTTGGAGGACTCGTAGACCCGTCCGCCGGCCAGGGCGACCACGTGGGTCTTGCCGTTGATCCGGGAGGCGGAGATCTGGGTGAGGCCCGGGAGGTCGGTGGGGCCCGAGGTGACGGCGAAGTCGCTCCACATCGACCAGGCACCGGGAATGGCGTACCCCATGCCGCCGGGCCCGTAGGGGCCGAGGTTGCGGTCGGCGCTGTAGATCTTCCCGTTGCCGACGGCGAAGACCCTCAGCCAGTTGTCACCGGTGGCGCTGGCGAGGCTGGTGATCTGGTCCGCAGGCGGGATCGGCCCGCCCATGTTCGACTTCGTCAGTCCGGTGACCCCGGCCCACAGGCCGCGCGTGTAGTTGGCGCCGGTGCTGAACAGCCCGTCCGTGTTCCGGCCGAGGAGCTGCACGCGCTCGCCGGGGAGCACCACCTGGTGCTCGGTGTCGAAGGTCACCTGGACCTGCTTGGTGACGGTGACGCTGTGGCCGGCCTCGTCGGTCACGATCAGTCGCACGGTGGTGGTGCCGGGGACGCTGAACTGGGCGTACCAGTTGCCGTCCGGCCACAGGCCGTCGAGGAGGCCCCTGCCGTCGCTGAAGTCCACCTGGCGGGTCTTGATGGCCCAGGGTGAGCTGGCGGTCGGGGTGAGGACGACCTGGCCGCTGCCGGTCTGCCTGGTGGTGAAGTCCGCGGTGAGCTCACCGGACGGCTTGACGCTGGCGATGCGCGAGTAGCTGTTGGCCCGGGCGCCGCTCGCGTCGGTGACCGTCACCTGCACCCGGAACGAGCCGGTGCTCTGGTAGGTGTGGGACGCCTCGGGGGAGGTGGTGACCACCGGGTCGCTGCCGTCGCCGAAGTCGAAGGAGTAGCCGGTGAGCGGCGTCCCCCACTCCTTGGTGGCGGTGGCGGTGGCCTTGACGGTCAGCGGTGCCGGGCCGACCGGGGAGGGCGTGGTGGCGCCGGTGAGCGACACCGCGGCGTCGCGCAGACCGGTGCGCTCGTACGCGCCGCGGTCCCGGACACCGCCCGAGGGCGCGGTGTTGGCGACGTTCGGGTGGTCGACCGGAGCCGAACCGAAGAAGTCGGTGCCGACGCCGGGGGCGGTCGGGTCGGCGGAGTCGATCGCCGCGACGTCGCTGTCCGCCAGCCGGTCGAACGGACCGTTGGCGTTCTGATCCAGGTTGACGTTCAGGTCGGCGTCGTGCCCGGCCTGCCCGGTCGCGGCCTTGAAGGCGGCGGCGGTCGGGTAGGCGGTGCCGGCCCAGCGGTAGCCCGCCGCGTCCGGCCACGGGTGGACGGTGTTGTAGTCCACGGTGGTGCCGGTGGTGGAGCCGGCCGAGACCGAGATCTCCGCCTCGCCCCGGTGGGCGGCGTCGCACTGCGGCGGGTCGTACTGCGTCCGGACCGGGTTGTCGGCCGTGATCACGTTGTTCTTGACCACCGCGCCCGGCGAGGCGCCGTCGATCAGCACGCTCTCCTGGCAGGAGTACGCGATGGTGTTGTTGGTCAGGGCGAGCCCGGGGCTGTCCTTGGCCGTCACCGCCGAGGCGCTGGTGCGGTTGAAGTCGTTGGCGGTGACCAGGTTGTCGTGGGTGCCCGGGTCGAGCGCCACGCCGATCCCGAAGTAGAACAGGCTGCGACTGACGGTGACGTGGTCGCTGGTGCCGGAGATCCGGATGTCGGCGGTGCCGTGCGATTCCTCGAACCGGCTCTGGTCGACGGTGATCCGCGACGAGTCGTTGATGACGATCGCGTTCTGCCTGCCGGCGTTGTGGAAGCCCCGGATCACCACGTCGTGGACGCCGGACAGCACGAAGCTGCTGGTCGTCCCGTCGTCGGAGGCCAGCGAAGGCTGCTCGCTCCAGTCGTAGGCCATGGGCGCGCCCAGGAACGTGATCGGCTGCTCCGGGGTGCCGGAGCGGGTCAGCCGGACTTCGTCGTTGAGGTACGGCCTGTTGGTGGCCGCGACCTTGACGGTCTGCCCCGGCTGCACGACCTTGGCCGCGGCCGAGACGGTGCAGTAGGGCTGGGCGACGGTGCCGGTGCCGGAGTCGGAACAGTGCGAGTCGTCAGCGTTGTTCACGAGCAGGACGGTGGCGGCCGGGGCCGCCAGAGCAGGGCCGGGTAGCCCGAGGACGGCGATCGCCGCCGTCACGGTCAGGCCGACGGAAAGACGCAGGCGCACGGTGTGAAGCTCCCCCTGGGAGAAACAGTGAAGATCAGCAGATCAGTTTCTCATCACACCATCCGCGTAGTCGAACCGGTTCTTCCGGACGATCCGGACACCGGCGCGGACTCGAATGCCGGGCAGAAACAAGGCGACCGCACGAGCCGGACCAACGCCTGCGACGTCACCGCCACCACACTCGACGACAGCCCCTCCGAACCCGCCCCGTCCCGGTGGGAACCCGTCCCGGCGCTGCCACTTCAGCCCGCCGCGACCCCCGGCGTGACCCCGGCCAGCCGTTCGCGCCAGCCCACCCGCGTCCCGCTCCCGGTCGCCCCGACGGCGGTGTCGGCGCCCCGCCGCCCGTGGATCGCGTCCTGCTGCCGGCAGCCCGCGCAACGGAGTTCCGCCGCCACCGGACGGAAGGCCCGCTCACAGCCGGTGCAGTCGACCAGCGACCGCGCCCGTACCGCGGTCGGCATCTTGTCCCGGAGGCGGCAACGCATCAGGGCCGCAGGGGACTTGACGACTGCGGGCAGGCCGGCCGTCAGGGCGTGCCGCATCCCGTCCGGGCTGACCCCCCTGGTCAGCCAATCGGCGGCGAGCGGCAGCAATCGGGCCACCTCGGCGGCCCCGAGAACGAGTCGGGGATCGCTGCGGTGCAGCGTGAGCAGGACGCGTTCGGCCTCGGCCGTGTCGCCGCCGGGCGGATGCGGCCCGCCCGGCTGGTCCGGCTCGCCGGGCGCCGGGACGGCCGGCTCGGTGGCCGCGGACGGGACCGGGTGGGGGGAAGTCTTCTCCTGACCCGGTGTTCCTCCCGCAGGGAGGGCTGTGCCGGACGCCCGCGGCTCGGCCCCGCCGGGGCCCCGCTGTCCGGCACCCGGTGCGGCGTCCGCGACGTGCCCGGCGAACAGCCGACCGGCCTCGGCGGGGCCGAGCGGGACGTTCGACACCAGCGACTCGGTCCGCACCTGCCCGGTGGCACTGCGGCGGCGCGCGCTGTGCAGCAGCCCGGCGGCGGTGAGTTGGCGGCGGGCCCGGTCGGCGGTGATCCGACCGCCGGAGAGTCCGGCGGCGAGCTCGGTGACGGTGGTCGCCCGCACCCGTGCCGGCGGCAGCGCCAGCGCACGGACCAGCAGGCGGAACGCGGCATCGGACAGGTTTTCGTCCCACACGTGCGTGTTGGCGATCTGCGTGAAGTCGCGCGAAGGCGCGATAGCATGCCTGAGCATCCTCTAGTGGTCCTCTAGTCACTCGGCGGGTGAAGAGCTCGGCCGGGTGCGTCAACACCCGCCGGGCTCGCCCCATTTCCGGCAGGGGCGCCCCGCTGTGGCGGCAACGCTACACCGCTGACGAACCATCGGATGAACGTTCCGAATTCATACGATCACCCCGAGTAATGATCGAATGGACGGTGAAGGCCGCCCGCGCCAGTGCGGCGCGAGCGGCCTCGGAGCGTCAACCACCCGACCGGATCAGCGAATTCCGGGCACGTAGGACCGCACCCAGGCCGCCCAGTCGGACTGGAACTGCTTCAGCGGCAGCCCGGTGGCCGTGGTGATCTGCTGCTCGTACGCCTTCGGATCGGCGTAGTGCGCCGCCACGAAGGCGAACGCCTTGTCCTCGCCGTACTTCTGGGCCATGTACTGCACCGCCAGCGCGCTGAGCGAGTAGTGCGCGGAGCGGTCCTTGGCCTGGTCGGCGTAGAAGCCCAGGCTCTCCGGGAGCGTGCCGCCGAACCGGTAGCCCTGGAGCGAGGCCTGCGCGTCCGCCTTGGCCCGGTCCTCCTTGCCCCGGAACGCCATGTAGTCGGCGAAGCCCTCGATCACCCACATCCGGGTGTCCTGGATCCCCTCCACGAGAACGGTCTCCGTGCCGAGCACCTCGACCGTGGCGTGACCCATCTCGTGCCGGCCGATCTCGGTGACGCCGTCCCGCCACTGGGCGCTGGTGAAGCGGCTCAGCGAGGTGTCCATCACGATCCGGGAGCCGCCCGACTCCTTGTCCCTGGAGGTCGAGTCGGGCGCGTGCACCGGGATCGGCATGTTGACGCCGGCCTCCAGGCCGTCGTTCTCCCGGCCGTCGCCGGCGTACAGCTTGTTGTAGACCTCGCGCTGCTTCTCCAGCACGACGAAGTAGCCGCGCGCGCTCTCCCGCCCCGCGGCCGGCGGCGGGCCGGACTTCTTCCAGGCGTCGAGGTCGTCCTTCGCCGCCTGCGCGAGCACGTCGACGTCCCGCTGCAGTTCGGCCGCCTGGCCCTTGTCCGCCACCACCACCAGGTGGTCACGGACCTCGACCACCAGTTCGTCGTACAGGTCCCACGGCCCCGGGTAGAAGTCACCCGCCGAGGTCTTCCCGTCGAGGCCCTTGGTGCCCGTCACGTCGGTGATCACCGGCGCGGTGGTGCCCGGTTCCACCCGCCAGTTGAAGGTCTCGCCGACCGGCTTGCTGTCCACGCCCTTGACCTGGTGCACGAAGGTGACCCACATGTCACCGTTCAGCGGCGCGGCGAACTGGGTCTCCCAGTGGGCCTGCTCCCAGGGGATCTTGACCAGGTTCCGGAAGACCTTGCGCTGCTTGGCCTTCAACTCCTCGCTCTTGAACGGCTTGACGAAGGCCTCCTCGTCCTTGGCCACCAGCGCGGCCGTCATCCCGGCGGCGATCTTCTGGTACGGGCTGTTGTCACCGCCGAGGTCCACCGGCCCGGGCCGGGTGGAGACGTGGTAGACCACGTACCCCGCCGCCAGCGCCACCAGGCCGAGGAAGGTCCCCAGCACGATCAGGACGGCCTTCAGCCCGCGCCGGCGCGGCCGCTCGGGCGGCTGCGGCGGGTACCCCTGCGGGGGCTGGCCGTACAGGGGCTGCTGACCGTACTGCTGCGGCGACTGGCCGTACGGCGGCTGCTGACCGTACGTCGGCTGCGGCGGGCCTCCGACGGGCTGACCGTACGACTGGCCGTGGGACTGACCGTGGGACTGACCGTAGGGCGGCTGCTGCGGCGACTGGCCGAACGACGGCGACTGCTGACCGTACGTCGGCTGCGGCTGGGCAGCACCGGACTGCCCACCTGGCGCGGTGGGCTGAGGCGGATACGACATGGACTCCCCCGTAGATACGAACACGCATTCTTAGCACAGGGCAGGTGCGGGGCCTGTGGGAGTGTTCGCCCGGCGGGTTCGATCGACGGGGTGCGCTACGCCCTGCGGCTCACGGGCCCGCCAACTGGTCGCGGCGCCGGGTGAGGTACGCCGTCTCGGCGGTGTTGCCGGCCAGGCCGATGGCGCGGTCGTACGCCGCCCGCGACTGCCGGCTGCGGCCCAGCCGGCGCAGCAGCTCCGCGCGGGTGGCGTGGAAGGCGTGGTAACCCTCCAACGGCAGAGCGTCCACCTGGGCCAGCGCGACCTGCGGGCCGTCGAGCTCGGCGATCGCGATCGCCCGGTTGAGGCGCACGATCGGCGAGGGGTCGAGGCGGGCCAACTGGTCGTAGAGCGCGACGATCTGCCCCCAGTCGGTGTCACGGAAGTCGCGGGCGTCGGTGTGGACGGCGTTGACCGCGGCGAGGAGCTGGTAGCGCCCCGGCGCCTGCCCCGAGGCGAGGCGGGCGCGGACCAGGGCGTGACCCTCGGCGATCAGGTCACGGTCCCAGGCATCGCGGTCCTGTTCGTCGAGGGTCACGAGCTCACCGCCCGCCGACGTCCGCGCCGCACGGCGGGCCTCCGTCAGGAGCATCAGCGCCAGGAGCCCGGCCGCCTCGCCGTTCTCCGGCATCAGGTCACGGACCAGCCGGGTCAGCCGGATCGCCTCGGCGGTCAGGTCGCCGCGGACCGCCTCCTTGCCCGGGTCCGAGGCCAGGTAGCCCTCGTTGAAGATCAGGTAGAGGACGGTGAGCACCCCGGAGACCCGGACCGGAAGGTCCTCCCGCGACGGCACCCGGTAGGGGATCCCCGCCGCCTTGATCTTCTCCTTAGCGCGGGTGATCCGCCGGGCCGTCGCACCCTCCTGGACCAGCAGCGCGCGGGCGATCTCCGGCACCGTGAGCCCGCCGACCATCCGCAGGGTCAGCGCGACCCGCGCCGGCACGGCGAGCGCGGGATGGCAGCAGGTGAAGAGGAGTCGGAGCCGGTCGTCGTCGACGGGGCCGAGCGGCTCAGGGGTGTCGGACAGCATCAGCGCCTCCCGGTGCTTCTCCCCGCGCCTGGCTTCGCGCCGGATCCGGTCGACGGCCCTGCGGTGGGCGGTGGTGGTGAGCCAACCGCCGGGATTCGCGGGGACGCCGTCGACCGGCCAGCGCTCGACGGCGGTCGCGAAGGCCTCGGCGGTCGACTCCTCGGCGATGTCGAGGTCACCGCAGCGCCTGGCCAGGGCCGCGACCACGCGGGCCCACTCCTCGCGGTGGACCCGGGTGATCACCTCGGCGACGTCGGTCGTGCTCACAGGAAGGGACGCACCTCGATCCTCCGGTTGCACGCCTTCGACCCCTCGGCCCCCAGCTTGAGCGCCACGTCCAGGTCGGCGGCCTCGACGATCCAGAAGCCGGCGAGGTACTCCTTCGACTCCACGAAGGGCCCGTCGGTGAACACCGCCTCCCCGTCCCGGTTGTCGATCACCGTGGCCGTGCCGGGCGCCCCGAGGCCGCCGGCGAAGACCCACCGGCCCTCCGCCCTCAGCCGGTCGTTGAACACGTCGATCGCCGCATCCTCCTCCTCGGTCGCATCGCCGGGCCTGTCGAAGATCACGGAAAGCAGGTACTGCACGGCGGATCATCTCCTCTCGTCCTGTGGCCGCCCCCTCGGGCCGCCTCTCACCCTTTCCACGAACGCCACCGCCCCGATCGGACACGCCCTGCCGAGAATTCTTCTAGGACTTCCGTCCGCCGCGCGATCCGGCGGGCGACGGGAGGCGACAGCAGGCGCTGACGGAACGTGTCCATGCTGCTGCCGGGCCCGGACGCCACCGGTGTCACGCCGGGCGGAACCCGGAGGCTGCGCCACGCCCTCCGGAGCGGTGACTTCCGGACATTCCGCCTCCGGAGCCGATCGAGGCGTCCTAGGCTGATCACGAGCCGCTACCGAACGTGTCTGCGCGGGCACGCCGGGCGGCCGTCGAAGGCCGGGTCGGGCGGGTACACGGGTGGTGGCGACGATGGCAGTTGTCGGTCAGGACGACGTAGGACGGGCGACGGGCATCCCCCAGCCGCTCCTCGGGGAGCAACGGCCGGAGCCGCCGGACGACCCGGACGGCGCCACGGACTTCTTCCGGGCGATCGGCAAGCAGGTCAAGCTGCTGCGCGAGCGCGCCGGACTGACCCAGAAGGAACTCGGCGACCGGCTCGGCTACGGCGAGGACCAGATCTCCTCGCTGGAGCGCGGACGGCGCACCCCGCAGCCGGAGTTCCTGGACGCGGCGGACGAACTCCTCGGCGCCGTCGGCCTGTTGAAGGCCGCGAAGGAGGACCTGGCGAAGGCCAAGGCCAAGGCCCGGGTACGGCACCCGGCGTGGTTCCGGGACTACGCGCGGCTGGAGGCGGAGGCGGTGGAGCTGCACTTCTACAGCACGCACAACGTCCCCGGGCTTCTGCAGACCGAGTCTCATGCCAGAGCGCTTTACGCGATGCGCAAGCCGCTCCTTGCCGAACAGGTCATCGAGGAAAGGGTGGTCGCCCGCCTGGCACGGCAGGAGATCCTGACGCACTGGCCGACCCCACTGGTGACATGCATCATCGAGGAAGCGGTGTTGAGGCGACCGATCGGCGGCTGGGACGTGCATCGGCGACAGTTGGAGCAGCTGCTCCGACTCGGTGCACTGCGCAGCATGGAACTCCAGGTGATGCCACTGGACCGCGCCGAACACGCCGGGCTGGGCGGCCCGTTCACCCTGCTGACGCCGAAGGCCAGGCCGCAGGTCGGCTACGTGGAAGTACAGAACGTCAGTCGGCTCTGCACGGATTCGGAGGAAGTCCGTATCCTGGCTGCACGTTACGGAAGCCTCAGGGCACAGGCCCTGACCCCGCCCGAGTCCCTGGCCCTGATCGAGAAGACGCTGGGAGAACGATGAGCACCGAGGAAGCCGCGCGTACAGTCGACGGGCTCACCTGGTTCAAGAGCAGCCACAGCAGCAACGAGGGCGGCGAGTGCGTCGAGGTCGCCCTGACCACCGCCACCGTCCACGTGCGCGACTCCAAGGACCGCGGCGGCCCCCGGCTCGGCTTCAGCCCCGACGCCTGGACCGCCTTCGTACGCTTCGCGGCCGGTACCTGACGGGCGTCAACGGCGGCCCGCAGCCTTCCTCGATCGGGTGACGGAGCACCGGGTACGGTCGCGGAGGTGACCTCCGGCCGGCCCGATCAGGACCGGATCGCCAAGCGGCACCGCTACGCCCGCGCCGGGATTCCGGCGTACCTGCTGATCGACCGCGACAAGTCGCAGGTCAGCGTCTTCGGAAAGCGGCAACGGGACGAGTACACCGAAGTGCATCTCGCCCCGTTCGGGCAACCGCCGGCCCTGCCCGACCCGTTCGGGTTCGAGCCGGACACCAGGCCGTTCCGGTAGGAGGACCCGCCGGGGCCCTCAGCCCCGGGTGGCCATCGCGCGCAGGAAGAACGTCAGGTTGGCCGGGCGCTCGGCGAGCCGGCGCATGAAGTATCCGTACCACTCCTGGCCGTACGGGAGGTAGACCCGCATGGTGTTGCCCTCGGCGGCCAGTCGCAGCTGCTCCTCGGGGCGGATGCCGTAGAGCATCTGGTACTCGAAGCTGTCGCGCTTGCGGCCGTTCCACTCGGCCAGCTGGCCGGCGATCTTGATCATGTTGGGGTCGTGCGAGGCCACCATCGGGTAACCCTGGCCCGCCATCAGGACCTTGAGGGCGCGGACGTACGCGAGGTCGACGTCGCGCTTGCCCTGGAAGGCCACCGACTCGGGCTCCTTGTAGGCGCCCTTGCAGAGCCGCACCCGCGAACCCTCGGCCGCGAACTCCTCGCAGTCGGCCTCGGTGCGCCGCAGGTAGGCCTGCAGGACCACGCCGAGCCACGGGTAGTCGGCGCGCAGCTCACGGGCGATCGCCAGGGTGGAGTCCGTGGTGGTGTGGTCCTCCATGTCCAGGGTGACCGTGGTGCCGGCGTCGGCGGCTGCCGCGCAGATCCGGCGGGCGTTCTCCAGCGCGATCTTCTCGCCGTCGACCGGCAGGAACTGACCGACCGCCGAGAGCTTGACCGACACCTCGGCGCCGGCCGCGAGGCCGGTGTCCTTGAGGGCGGCCAGCAGGTGCTCGTACGCCTCGGCGGTGCCGGCGGCCTGGGCGGCGTCCTTGGTGTCCTCACCGAGGTGGTCCAGGGTGACCGTGCGGCCGGTGGCCACCAGGTCGTCGCAGGCGGTGACCGCGTCGTCGAGCAGCTCGCCGGCGACGAAGCGCTCGACGATCGCGTGGGTCGGGGGGAACTTCTCGACGACGGTGCGCACCTGCGGGGAGCGGGAGGCGGCGAGGAGGGCGGAACGGAGCATCGGTACTCCTGGAACTGGTTCTTCAGTGGTGGCGGAGGGGCCGGGACGGCGGCCGGGGGGTTGGGCCGCCGTCCCGGGTGAGGGGCGGCACGGGGGAGAGGCGCCCCTCGTCTTGGGGGGATCAGCCCATGTGCGGGTAGCGGTAGTCCGTCGGCGGGACGAAGGTCTCCTTGACCGAGCGGGTCGAGGTCCACCGCGTGAGGTTCTGCTTGGCGCCGGCCTTGTCGTTGGTGCCGGAGGCCCGGCCGCCGCCGAAGGGCTGCTGGCCGACGACGGCGCCGGTGGGCTTGTCGTTGATGTAGAAGTTGCCCGCCGCGAAGCGGAGCTTGTGCATGGCGTCCTGGGCGGCCGCGCGGTCCTGGGCGATGATCGCGCCGGTCAGGCCGTACGGGGAGGCGGACTCCATCTGGGCGAGCATCTCGTCGTACTTCTCGTCCTCGTACACGTGGACGGCGAGGATCGGGCCGAAGTACTCGTCGCGGAAGTACTCCGCCGCCGGGTCGGCGCAGACCAGTACGGTCGGACGGACGAAGTAGCCCACCGAGTCGTCGTACGTGCCGCCGGCCAGCACCTCGACCGAGGGGTCGGTCTGGGCGCGGTCGATCGCGGCCTTGTTCTTGGCGAACGCCCGGTCGTCGATGACGGCGCTCATGAAGTTCGACAGGTCGGTGACGTCGCCCATGGTCAGGCCCTCGACCTCGGCGCGGAACTCGTCCTTCAGGCCGGCCCAGAGGGAGGCGGGGACGTAGGCGCGGGAGAGCGCGGAACACTTCTGGCCCTGGAACTCGAAGGCGCCGCGGGTCATCGCGGTGCGCAGCACGTCCGGGTGCGCGGAGGGGTGCGCGACCAGGAAGTCCTTGCCGCCGGTCTCGCCGACGATCCGCGGGTAGGTGCGGTAGCCGGCGATGTTGTTGCCGACCTCGCGCCACAGGTGCTGGAAGGTCGCGGTGGAGCCGGTGAAGTGGATGCCGGCCAGCGCGGGGTGCTTGAGGGCGACCTCGGAGACGGCAAGGCCGTCGCCGGTCACCATGTTGATGACGCCCTTGGGCAGGCCCGCCGCCTCCAGCAGCTGCATCAGCAGGTGCGCGGAGAACTGCTGCGTCGGGGAGGGCTTCCAGAGCACCACGTTGCCCATCAGCGCCGGCGCGGTCGGCAGGTTGCCGGCGATGGCGGTGAAGTTGAACGGCGTGATCGCGTAGACGAAGCCCTCCAGCGGGCGGTGGTCGCTGCGGTTCCACACGCCGTCCGAGGAGATCGGCTGCTCGGCCAGGATCTGGCGGGCGAAGTGCACGTTGAAGCGCAGGAAGTCGACCAGCTCGCAGGGAGTGTCGATCTCGGCCTGCTGGGCGGTCTTCGACTGGCCGAGCATGGTGGCGGCGGCCAGCGTCTCGCGCCAGGGGCCGGCCAGCAGGTCGGCGGCCTTGAGGAAGATCGCGGCGCGGGAGTCGAAGGAGAGCGCCTGCCAGGCCGGGGCCGCGGCGAGGGCGGTGTCGATGGCGTCCTGCGCGTCCTCGGTGGTGGCGTTGCGCAGGGTGCCGAGCCTGGCCGCGTGGTTGTGCGGCTGGACGACGTGGATCTCGGCGCCGCCGCCCATCCGGCGCTCACCGTTGATCGTCATGGTCAGCTGGACCGGCTCCTGGCCGCCCAGCTCCTTCAGCTTGGCCTCCAGGCGGGCCCGTTCGGGGCTGCCGGGGGCGTAGCTGTGGACCGGCTCGTTCACCGGCGCGGGGACCTGGGTCACAGCATCCATGGCGCGCGCTCTCCTTCGGGTCATGGGGGGCGCCGGTGCGGGTCGCGCACCGGCCTAGTCCGAAAGGTATGCCGCCGGACGACCCCACTTGATTGGCCGGGCGGCTAAAATCATCCGTACGGCATTGTCCGAGCCGACGAAGGAGGCCCCGGGTGCGTGCCCGCAGAGCACCGCTGACGGCAAGCCCGGCGGCCCGCCCGGCCACGAACCCCGCTCCCCGGCCGGCGGCCCGCCCCGCGGCGACCCCGGTCACGAGCCCGGCCACGGGCCCGGTCACGATCCCGGCGGCCAACCGGTGACCGTGCCGGCCCCCGCCCCCGGCACCGGAATCACGCTGCGCCAGCTGCTGATGTCGCTGGGCGAACCGCTGGTGGAGCTGCAGGCCGCCCCCGCCGGGCTGGACGTCCCCGTCCGGGACGTCGCGATCCTCGACCCGGAGGACCAGGCCACCGCCGCCGCCGGCGAACTCGTCCTGGCGATCGGCGCCCGGGGCCGCGCCGCCCTGCCCGCCCTGCGCGCCGCCGGACGCGCCCGGGCCGCCGCCGTCGCCGTGAAGCTCGACGCCCCCGGTCAGGCCGACGCGCTGCGCGAGGCCGCCACCGAGGCCGGCGTCGCCCTGCTCTCCGTGCGCCGCGAGACCCGCTGGGAGCACCTGGACTCGCTCGCCCGGGTGATCATCTCGGGCCCGGACGCCCCCGACCCCGAGGGGCAGGGCGCCGGCGACCTCAACTCCCTCGCCCAGACCGTCGCCGTGCTCACCGGCGGCATCGTCTCCATCGAGGACACCTCCAGCCGCGTCCTCGCCTACTCCCGCTCCTCCGACTCCGACGAGGTGGACGACCTGCGGCGGCTGTCCATCCTCGGCCGCCAGGGCCCCGAGCCCTACCTCGCCAAGCTCCGCGAGTGGGGCGTCTTCCAGCAGCTGCGCGCCTCCGACGGGGTGATCCCGGTCGATCCGCACCCCGACCTCGGCATCCGCCGCCGGCTCGCGATCGGCATCCGGGCCGGCGCCCAGCCGCTCGGCACCATCTGGGTCCAGGAGGGCGCCCAGCCGCTCGCCCCGCTGGCCGAACAGGCCCTGGTCGGCGCCGCCCGGGTCGCGGCCGCCCAACTGGTGCGCCGGCGCCGGGAGGTCTCCGCCGACGTCCGGCTGACCCAGACCCTGCTCACCGGCCTGCTGGAGGGCTCCACCGGCCCGCAGTCCCTCGCCACCCACCTGGGCCTCGACCTGCGCCGCCCCGCCACCGTGCTCGCGTACGCCGCCGGCTCGCCCTCCGAGGGCTCCGACCTGGAGCTGACCCGCGCCGAGGTGACCGGCCTGATCTCGGTGCACACCGCCGCCCGGCACCGCGGCGCGCTGCTCGCCCCCGTCGAGTCCCGGGTCTACGTCCTGCTCCCCGACCTGCCGGCCGGCCTGCCGGTGTCGACCGTCCGCAGCTGGGCGCAGGAGGTGGTGGAGGCCGCCCGGGACCACCTCGGAGTTCCGCTGCGGGCCGCGATCGGCAGCACCGTCGACGGCCTGGCCGCCGTGCCCGACTCGCGGGCGCAGGCCGACCGGATCCTGGACGCCATGCGGCGCGGCGGGGTCGACCTGGAGGTCGCGGCGCTGATCGACGTCCAGGCGCAGGTCCTGGTGAGCGAGATGCTCGCCCTGCTCCAGGAGCGCACCGGCCTGCGCGACCCCCGACTGACCGCGCTCACCGACTACGACCGCCGGCACGGCACCCGGCTCGCCGAGTCCGTCCTCGCCTGGCTCGACGCGCTGGGCGAGGTACGGGTGGCCGCCCAGGCGCTGCACATCCACCCCAACACCCTGCGCTACCGGGTGCGCCGGGCCGAGCAGCTGACCGGCATCGACCTGGCCCAGCCCCAGCAGCGGCTGCTCGCGATGCTCCAGCTGCGGCTGCCGGCGGAGGACTGAGCCCGCCGGGCCCGGCTCCCCCGCGAACGCCGACGGCCCGCCGCGGTCTCCCCCGGCGGGCCGTCGTGCTCACCGCTGCGGTCAGGCGCCGTAGCCCTGGCCGCGGTGGTGCTCGTTCAGCCGGTGCCACGGGCCCGTGATGGCGAGCTGGATGCCCGGCACCTGGATGTTGGCGAACAGCGTCTTGCCGTCGTCCGAGAAGGTCACCCCGGTGAACTCGCTGAACTCCGGCTTCTCGGCGGTGCCGATGTTCAGGTCGTTGCGGGCGATCGGGTAGGTCAGGCCGTCCTCGGTCGCGCCGAACAGGTGGCTGACGCCCTCGCCGTCCTCGGCGATCACGATGCCGCCGTACGGCGAGACGGTGATGTTGTCCGGGCCGTCGTAGTTGTCGTGGTCGCCGAACACGTCGGTGTTCACGCCGAGCAGCACCTTGAGCGTGATGGTGCGGCGGACCGGGTTGTAGAACCAGACCTGGCCGTCGTGCTGCAGCGGGCTCTCCGAGCGGGCGAAGCTGGAGACGAAGTGGAAGCCGCCGTCACCCCACCACATGCCCTCCAGCTTGCGGGCGCGGGTGACCTCGCCGTCCTTGAACTGCTTGCGGACGGAGACGGTCTTGGCGTCGCGGTCCTCGACCTTGACCCAGTCCACGCCGTACGTGGTGCCGACCTTGGTGGCGCGGGACAGGTCGTCGATGAACTTGCCCTGCGCGTCGAAGACCTTGAAGGCCTCCAGCACGCCGGCGTCGGCGGCGAGCGAGCGCAGCTTGTAGCGGCCGTGCTTGAAGCCGGCCGGCGGGGTCCAGCGGAACAGCAGACCGTTGGGGTTCGAGGCGTCCTCGGTGAGGTAGGCGTGGCCGCGCTTCGGGTCCACCACGACGGCCTCGTGCGCGTAGCGGCCGAAGGCCTTCACCGGCTGCGGGTCGCGGTTGTAGTCGTCGTCGAAGGGGTCGACCTCGAAGATGTAGCCGTGGTCCTTGGTGAAGCCGTTCTTGCCGGCCTTGTCCTCGGTCTCCTCGCCGCTCAGCCAGGTGCCCCACGGGGTCACGCCACCGGCGCAGTTGGTGGCGGTGCCGGCGATGCCGACCCACTCCTCGACCGTGCCGTCGGCCTTGGCGTGCACGACGGTGCAGCCGCCGGCCGCGCCCGGGTCGTAGACGTGACCCTCGGTCAGCGGCACCGGGTTCGGCCAGTTGGCGCGGGCGCCGCCGAGCTCGTGGTTGACGACCAGCAGGTTGCCGCCGCGCTCGTCCTCGAAGGCGGAGGTGCCGTCGTGGTTGCTCGGCGTGAACTCGCCGGTCTTGAGCTTGGTCACACCGGCGCGGGTGACGACCTTGTACTTGAAGCCCTTGGGCAGCGCCAGGAGGTTCTCCGGGTCGGCGACCAGCGGGCCGTAACCGACGGCGGCACGGGCCGCGTCGGCGGTCTCGGCGGCCTGCGCCTCGCCGCCCACCGGGGCCGCGATCGCACCCGGCGCGGTGGCCAGGGCCTCGGCGCTGCCGGCGATCAGCACGCCGGCGCCGACGAGGGTGGAACGGTTGACGAAGTCCCGGCGGGACAGCGACATGGCAGTCACTCCTGAGGGTTGGCCGTCCGCCCCGGAGGTTTGCCGGTGCGCGGCGAGCTGGCGTCGAGAAGGAACGTCGACGCCCAGCAGACTGTGCTCTCCGAGTGAACCCCGGGTGAATCCGACACCGCGTCGGGGTGGTTATTTGCCGACCGTATCCGAATGCATGACCTGCACTTTGCAAGACGGGGGGCGGGACGGGCAGGACGGGCGGGACGGGCGGCAGCGGCAGCGGGACGGGACGGGCAGCGGATCGCGGCAGGCCGCCGTACGCCGGAGTCACCCTGCCACCGGGTCACCCGGCCGCCCGGCGGGCCCGTCTGACGCCTCAGCGGAAGCTGCGCTCCAGCCGCCACTGCTCCCAGGCGGACAGCCAGACCTGCTCGGCCAGCCGGCGCGCCGAGCCGTCGCCGGCCGCCGGTCCGTCGTCGCCGAAGCGGCCCGACCCGGTGGCCCAGACCTGCTCCCAGGCCCGCTGGGCGGGCAGGCTGGGCACCTCGCTGGCGAAGACGGTGTACCGGATGACCTCCTCCACGGCGTCCCGCCCGTCCGGCGTGCCGGCCGCCCAGTCGGTGTTCCGGACCAGCCTGGTGAGCTGGTTGACCATCGCCGCCACCGCCTCGGAAGCCTCCTCCCGGGTCTCCGAGGCGAGCCTCATCTGCTGGCGCACGGCCGCCTCCCAGCGCACCGGCCCGGCCTCCCCCCGCAGCCGGCGGGGCAGCCGCGGGGTGCGCCGGGCACGCACGTGGGCGTCGATGGCGAGCGACTCGGCGACGGTGTGCTCGATCAGCGCCCGGTGCGCCTCCAACCCGGCGACGGGGGCGAGTTCGCGCTCCTCGACCGGGACGGGCAGGCCCTGCCGGGTCGCCAGCCGGCGCATCAGCTCCGTCCGGCCGAGGATGAAGCGCTCGAAGTCCTCGACCCGGGTGAGCTCGACCGCGCCGGGCGGCACGCCCCGGCCGCAGACCGTGACGGTCAGCCCGTCCACCCGCAGCCGGCCCGCCCAGACGGCGCCGGTCTCCAGCAGCGGACCGGACCAGACGGCCCCGATCGCGAGCAGCGGGCCCGGGTCGAAGCCCGCGCCGGGTACGGCGTCCGGGCGGCGGTCCTCGTGGATCTGCAGGGCCCGCGGCTCGCCCTCCACGGTGATCCACTCCCGCAGCGCCCGGACCACGCCGGGGCCGTCGCCCTCGTCGATGCCGAGGTGGTCGTAGAGCCGGTCCCGCTCGTCCTCGACCACCTCCTCCAACTCCGGTAGCGGTACGAGGTGTTCGGCGCCCGGCCGGTAGGTGCGCACGCTCACGTACGGGCCGTCGGCCGAGGTCCAGTCACCGGAGCGGAGTTCCACCCAGCGGAGTTCGCCGTTCGAGCACTCGAAGGCGGCGAGCGCGTCACTGTACGGGGGCGCACTCCCGTCCGCGTACGCCCGGCCGAGTTGCTGCGCGGTGACCGGGCAGGCGGTCGGCGCCACCCCGTACACCGGGAAGTCCGCCGCCGCGACCGTCCGGCGGGTGTGCTCCTCCTGGACGGCGTGGACGTCGTCCGGGCCCTGGGCCCTGCCTCCGCTCTCCCTCTTCATGCTCCGCCGCACCCCCGCGTCCTCGCCGTGCTCACCCGTCACCTGCGCGGCACCCGCCGGCCTCCCGGCCGCCGTCCGCACCCCGTCCGGCCAACGATACGAGGCCCAACGATACGACGACCCGCCCCACTGGGCCATCGGCTCCTTCGTTCGCCCGGGCGCGGGGGCTCCCCGGCCGCGTTCCCGACGCCCTGTCAGTCATCCTGCCTACGCTGGCGGCATGACAGCACCCCAGGAATTCCCGGCCCGCATCAGCATCGTCACCCTCGGCGTCTCGGACCTCGAACGCAGCGCCCGCTTCTACGAGCAGCTGGGCTGGCAGCGCTCGTCCAAGTCCAGCCCCGAGATCGTCTGGTTCCGCACCGCGGACTCGGTGCTCGGCCTCTTCCCGTACGAGGAACTGGCCGCCGACGCGGGTGTCCCCGCCACCGGCGAACCGTCCTTCCGGGGGGTGACCCTCGCGGTGAACCTGGAATCACCCGCACGGGTGGACGACGCCCTCGCGGTGGCGGTGGAGGCCGGCGCCACGGTGGTCAAGCCGCCCGCGGCCACCACCTGGGGCGGCTACTCCGGGTACTTCGAGGACCTCGACGGCCACCTGTGGGAGCTCGCCCACAACCCGTTCTTCCCGTTCACCGCGTCGGGCCAGCTGGACCTGCCGTAGCGCCCGCCGGAGCCGCCCGGGCGGACGGCGGGCCGGCGGGCCGCAGGCCGGCGCCCGGGCGGACGGCCGGGGCGGTCAGCTCTTCGAGCGGGCCTTGAAGGCGGCCTTCCTGGCCTCCTTGGCGACCTGCCGGTCCAGGTGCAGCTCACCCACGGCGTCCAGCACGTCGGCGGTGTTCGGGTGGTCGACCCGCCACAGCTCGCCGAAGTAGCTGGCCGGGTTGTCCGTGACCGGCAGCCCGGTGACCAGCTCGCGCAGCGTGCCGGCGTCGCCGCCGCTGTCGAGCAGGTGGGCCGCGAAGGTGTCGACCACCGTCCAGAGGGCCATCGGCCGCTCGGGGGCCGGCACGTCCTCGACGCCCACCGCGGCCAGCCAGGCCCGAGCGGCGCCGCCGAGCTCCGGGTCGTCCAGCACCTCCCGGACGGCGGGCTCGGCGGGTGCGCCCAGCTGGTCCAGCGCCAACCGGCAGAGCAACCGCCGCAACGGGGCGTACGTGTCGGTGCCGCGCGCCGCCACCAGCAGGTCGCGCGCCGCGTCGAGGGGCTCGCGCCCCTCCAGCCACTCGCGGATCTCCTCCTCGGGCAGCACGTTGCCCGCCTCGGCCACCGCGTTCAGCAGCTCGGCCGCGTCCCCCTGGGCGAGCTCGCCCACCAGCGGAGCGTCGTAACCGTCCTCCAGCAGCCACTGGCGCACGGCGTACACCCCGAGCGGGGTCAGCCGGACCAGGCCGAACCGGGCCGACTCCTCCTCGTCCAGCGGCTCGTCGACCGGCGCCGGCGGCGCCTGGCCGTCCTCCTCCTCGTCGAACAGCTCCGGGTCGATCGGGCGGTAGGCGAGCAGGCCCAGCTCCGCGAGATCTCCGAGCATCGGGTCGAGGGCGACCATCACGTCGGTGATGTCGCCCAGCAGCTCCTCGCTCGGCTCCTCGCCCTCGGGCACCACCAGCAGCGCGGCCAGCACGCCCAGCGGCACGGTCTCCCCGCCGGGCTCGGCGAAGGCGGTGGTCTCGTAGAGCACCTGGAGGGCCTCGTCGAGCAGCTCGGCGGCGGCGTCCCTGGACTCCTCCACCTCGGCCAGCCGGGCCTCGTCCTCCTCCGAGCCCTCCTCGACCTCTTCCTCCTCCTCGCCCTCGGCCGGCAGCGAGTCGGCCTCCGCGGCCAGCTCGCGCACGATGCCCGCGGCGGTCAGCCACAGCTCCAGGACGGTCTCCGCGTCCCCCTGCTCGGCCGGCTCCAGGTCCGGCCCGGGGATCGCCACGTGCTCGCCGGCCGCGGTGGTGCCGATCTCGACCAGGTCCAGGTCACAGGCCAGCGACCAGGCCCGCATGGCCTCGACCACCTGCTCCTCGGTCACCTCGCCCTCGGCCGGTGCCAGGCCCAGCAGCCGGGCGGCGGGCTCGCGGTCCGCCTCGGTCAGGTCGCCGAACTCGTCCACCGCCCGGTGCGGGGCCGTCCAGCGGGACAGCTTCACCGCGAATCCGAGCATCGGGACGGCCAGCGCCTCGGCCACCAGCTCCTCCTCCGGGGGGAGCCGGACCGGTGGCACCAGGACGGCCGCGTCGTCGAGGTCCTCGTCGTCCGCCCCGTGCGCGGCGAAGGCGCCGTACAGGTCCTCCAGCGCGAAGTCGGCCGGCAACAGGCTCTCGGCAGGGCGCTCGCCGGGCCCGGTCGCCGACGGGTTGTCAGGATTCTTGCGACGTCGTCCGGCCATGGTGTGCGCGTTCTCCCTACAGAGACCTGTCAGCCAACCGGTCCACCAGCATCAGCTGCGCGTACCGGCCTATCAGCCCAGCGTATCGGTCGGGCACCGCCGATGCCCCGCCTCCGGGGGCGCGCGCCGCAGCGTACGCCGACCGCGTATCCTTCGACGAGCGCCGCGCACACCCCGCGCGCGCCCCCGGGCAACGAAGCCCACCCCACCCCGAAGCCCGGCACGGACGACGGGGCCCACGCACACCCGCTCCGCCAGGGAGCCCCGCACCGAGGCCACACCACAGCGCCGCAGGACGGGCGCATCGGCACACCCCGCCGACCCGTGGCGGCGCCTTGCCACAGGAGACCCCTGCCATGGCGGACCTCTCCCCCGCCGGCTCCGGCCTGCCCTCCGCGCCCTTCCCCGGGCGCCGGCGCAGCGGACGCCTGCTCTCGGAGGCCTTGCTCCCGCTGGAGCTCGCACCACGCACGCAACTCCAGCTCGCCGCCGTCAGCCGCTGGAACGCGGCCCGCGGCGTCCGCGTCGGCCTCTGCGCCGCCGCCCTGCTGTTCCTGCTGATCGGCGCCAATCTGGCCACCCCGATCTACCCCTACCTGCAGTCCCGGCTCGGCCTGACCGCGCTCGACACCACGGTCCTGTTCACCGTGTACGTCTTCGCACTGGTCCCGGTGCTGGCCGCGGTCGGCCACTGGTCCGACCTGCTCGGGCGGCGCGCGCTGATCCTGCCCGCCGTGGCGCTGGCCGCCGGCGGCGACGCGATCTTCGCGACCGCCGGGAGCTTCTGGCAGCTGGCCGCCGGCCGCGCCGTCCAGGGCATCGCGGTCGGCATGTCCACCGGCGCCGCCGGCGCGGCCCTCGGCGACCTGCTGCCCGACCACCCCACCCTGGCCGCCAAGCTCACGCTGGCCTGCTCGGCGGGCGGCGTGGCACTGGGCCCGATCGTCGGCGCCACCCTGTCGGGCGGCCCGAACCCGCTGCTCACGCCGTTCCTGGTGCACGCGTGCGCCCTGCTCGCGCTGTGCGTGCCGCTGGCCCTGGTGCACCCGCGGATGCCCGGCCGCCGGCGACCGCCGGCCGCCCCGCCACGGGTCACCACACCGGCGCACCTGCGCCCGCGCCGGCTCGCACTGCCGGTGAGCGGCCGCCGCGAGTTCCTGCTCGCCGCCGGCGCCGGCTTCGTCTCGTACGCGGTCTTCGGCGTCTACCTGAGCCTCGCGCCCGCCTTCTCGGCGAAGCTGCTGCACAGCAGCTCGCACCTGACCGGCGCGGTGGTCGCGGCGCTGCTGCTCGGCTCCTCCGCCGCCGTCCAGCTGCTGGTGCCGCCCACCTCGGACCGGCTGGTGATCGCCCTCGGCATGAGCGGGCTCGCAGCGGGCCTGGCGCTGGTGGTGACCGCCCAGTACACCGGTACGCCGGCGCTGCTGTTCATCGGCAGCGTGCTCGGCGGGGCCTGTCAGGGGGTGGCCTTCCGCTCGCTGTTCACCAGCGCGGTGGCCGCGATGGACCCGGAGCGGCGGGGCGGTGAGCTGAGCACCCTGTGGGTGATCGTGTACCTCGGCAGCTCGCTGCCGATCGTCGCGGTCGGCGCGCTGAGCCAGCGCTACGGCCTGCTGCCGGCCGTCAGCGGCTTCGCGGCGGTGGCGGCGCTGGCCTGCGTGGCCCTCACGGTCGGCGTGCTGCGGCCCGGCCGGCGGTAGGGCGGCCCCTCCGGCGGATCCAGCCGAAACGCGACCCGGGCGCCCTCCCGGAACCCTCCCGGCGGCCGGGGTGTCCTCAGGACGCCCCGGCCGCCGCCTTCACGGCGCCCGGCCCCTCGGTGTCCGGCCCGCACCGGCCGGCTCGCGGGTCGGGCCCGCGCGGCGTCCGGGAACGACACTGCCGCGCGGACCCGGAGGTCCGCGCGGCAGTGGTGAGGCCGAGTGCCGGTGCTCAGACGTTGAAGCCGAGCGCGCGAAGCTGGTCGCGGCCGTCGTCGGTGATCTTGTCCGGGCCCCACGGCGGCATCCAGACCCAGTTGATCCGCAGGTCCTGGACCAGGCCGTCGGTGGCGGTCTTCGCCTGGTCCTCGATGACGTCGGTCAGCGGGCAGGCCGCCGAGGTGAGCGTCATGTCGATGGTGGCCACATCGGACTCGTCGATGTGGATGCCGTAGATCAGACCCAGGTTGACCACGTCGATCCCCAGCTCGGGGTCGACGACGTCCATCAGGGCCTCGGTGAGGTCCTCGACGGAGACGGTGCCGGCGGTGGTGCCGACGATGACCGTCGGACCCTCGGTCGACACGGCCTCGGTGGGCACGGCCTCGGCAGCCGGGGAGGCCGCGTCCGGGGCCGTCGTGCTGGTCTCGGTGTCGCTCATACGTGTGTCCTCCTCTGCTGCTTCAGTCGTTGACGGCGGGGTGCTGCGCGAGCGCCTGGGCGGTGGCGTCCTTCCAGGCCATCCAGCTCAGCAGCGCGCACTTGACCCGCGCCGGGTACTTGGAGACGCCGGCGAACGCGACCGCGTCCTCCAGCACCTCCTCGTCGCCCTCGCCCTGGCCCTTGCTCTGCATCAGCTCCAGGAAGGCCTCCTGGATCTGCTGGCCCTCGCCGACGGTCTTGCCGACCACCAGGTCGTTCAGCACCGAGGCGCTGGCCTGGCTGATCGAGCAGCCCTGCGACTCGTAGCTGATGTCCGCGACCGTGGAACCCTCCAGCCGGACCCGCAGGGTGATCTCGTCACCGCAGGTCGGGTTGACGTGGTGCACCTCGGCGTCGCCGTCGCGCAGCCCCTTGCCGTGGGGGTTGCGGTAGTGGTCCAGGATGATCTCCTGGTACATGGAGTCGAGCTTCATGCCCGCGGCTCCCTTCCGATGCCTCAGCCGAAGAAGTTCCGGACGTGGTGCAGGCCGTCGATGAGGGCATCGACATCGGCCGGCGTCGAGTACAGGTAGAACGACGCCCGCGTGGTCGCCGGAATTCCGTACCGCAGGCAGACCGGCCGGGCGCAGTGGTGCCCGACGCGCACGGCGATGCCCTGCTCGTCCAGCACCTGGCCGACGTCGTGCGGGTGGATGTCGCCCAGCACGAAGGAGATCGCGGCGCCGCGGTCGACCGCCGTCCGCGGACCGATGATGCGCAGGTCCGGGATCTCCAGCAGCCGCTCGACGGCGTACTCGGTGATCGCGTGCTCGTGCGCGGCGATCCTGTCCATGCCGATGGCCGACAGGTAGTCGATGGCCGCGCCCAGCCCGACCGCCTGGGCGATCGGCGGGGTGCCCGCCTCGAACTTGTGCGGCGCCGGGGCGTAGGTGGACGAGCCCATCGTGACGGTCTCGATCATCTCGCCGCCGCCGAGGAACGGCGGGAGGTCCTCCAGCAGCTCCTGGCGGCCCCAGAGCACGCCGATGCCGGTCGGGCCCAGCATCTTGTGGCCGGTGAAGGCGACGAAGTCGGCCTCCAGCGCCTGGACGTCCAGCACCATGTGCGGGGCGGCCTGCGAGGCGTCGATCAGCACCAGGGCGCCGACCGCCTGGGCGCGGCGGACGATCGCCTCGACCGGGTTGACGGTGCCCATCAGGTTGGAGACCAGCGTGAACGAGACGATCTTCGTCTTCTCGTTGATCAGCTCGTCCAGGTTCGACAGGTCGAGCCGGCCGTCGTCGGTCAGGCCGAACCACTTCAGCTTCGCGCCGGTGCGCTGCGAGAGCAGCTGCCACGGAACGATGTTGGAGTGGTGCTCCATCTCGGTGATGACGATCTCGGCGTCGGCGTCGACCCGGTACGGCTCGTCCGCCCAGCCCAGCATGTTGGCGACCAGGTTGAGCGACTCCGAGGCGTTCTTGGTGAAGATCACCTCGTCCCGGCTCGGCGCGTTGATGAACGCCGCGACCTTGTCACGCGCGCCCTCGTACAGCGCCGTGGCCTCCTCGGCGAGCACGTGCACGCCGCGGTGCACGTTGGCGTTGTGCCGCTCGTAGTAGGCGTTGAGCGCGTCCAGCACCTGCCGGGGCTTCTGCGAGGTCGCCGCGTTGTCGAGGTAGACCAGCGGCTTGCCGTCGTGCAGCACGCGCTGCAGGATCGGGAAGTCCTTGCGGATCGCGTCGCCGAACTCCTGCGCCTCGGCCAGCGGACCGGTCAGCGCACGCGCCGAGCCAGAATCGATTGTCACTCGGAAGCGCCACCCTTCACGTAGGACTCGTAGCCCTCGTTCTCCAGCTTGTCGGCCAGCTCCGCGCCGCCGGACTCGACGATGCGGCCGGCCGAGAAGACGTGGACGTAGTCGGGCTTGATGTACTTCAGGATGCGGGTGTAGTGCGTGACCAGCAGGGTGCCGACCTCGCCGGAGGAGGCGACCCGGTTGATGCCCTCGGACACCTGGCGCAGCGCGTCGACGTCCAGGCCGGAGTCGGTCTCGTCGAGGATCGCGATCTTCGGCTTGAGCAGCTCCAGCTGGAGGATCTCGTGGCGCTTCTTCTCGCCGCCGGAGAAGCCCTCGTTCACGTTGCGCTCGGCGAAGGCCGGGTCCATGTGCAGGGCGGCCATCGCCTCCTTGACCTCCTTGACCCACAGCCGCAGCTTGGGGGCCTCGCCGCGGACGGCGGTGGCGGCGGTGCGCAGGAAGTTGGAGACCGAGACGCCGGGGACCTCGACCGGGTACTGCATGGCCAGGAAGACGCCGGCGC
Organism: Kitasatospora sp. NPDC057015; assembly: GCF_042673745.1. NCBI lineage: Bacteria > Bacillati > Actinomycetota > Actinomycetes > Kitasatosporales > Streptomycetaceae > Kitasatospora > Kitasatospora sp. NPDC057015. The sequence continues at coordinate 6,169 of NZ_JBHUSG010000050.1, read as the reverse complement.
GGGCGCGCTCGTCCACGGTCATGTCGAGCACGTTCTCGCCGTCCAGCAGCACCGAGCCGCTGGTGACGGTGTACTTCGGGTGGCCGGCCAGCGAGTACGCCAGGGTCGACTTGCCGGAGCCGTTCGGACCCATGATCGCGTGGGTCTCGCCCTGCTTCACGGTGAGGTCGACGCCGCGGAGGATCTCGCGCGGGCCGTTCTCGGCCTCGACGGAGACGTGCAGGTCACGGATTTCAAGCGTTGCCATGGGGACTCAGGACTCCTGGTTGACGGAGACGAGCACATCGTCCCCTTCGATCTTTACGGGGTAGACAGGGACCGGCTTGGTGGCGGGCAGGCCCGAGGGCTTGCCGGAGCGCAGGTCGAAGCTGGAGCCGTGCAGCCAGCACTCGATCATGCAGTCCTCGACCTCGCCCTCGGAGAGCGACACGTTCGCGTGCGAGCAGATGTCGTTGATCGCGAACACCTCGCCCTCGGTACGGACCAGAGCGACCGGGACACCGTTGAGGTCCACACGCTTGGGCTCGTCCTCGGCCAGGTCGCTGAGCGAGCAGGCGCGGAGAAAGCTCATCAGACGTTCGCTTCCAGCTCGGCCTCGATCTTCTCCAGGAGGTGCTCCTGGATCTCGGCGACACCGATCTGCTGGACCAGCTCGGCGAAGAAGCCGCGGACCACCAGGCGGCGGGCCTCCTCGGCCGGGATGCCACGGGCCTGCAGGTAGAACAGCTGCTCGTCGTCGAAGCGACCGGTCGCCGAGGCGTGGCCGGCGCCGACGATCTCGCCGGTCTCGATCTCCAGGTTGGGGATCGAGTCGACCCGGGCGCCGTCGGTGAGCACCAGGTTGCGGTTGTGCTCGTAGGTGTCGGTGCCCTCGGCGGCGGCGCGGATCAGCACGTCGCCGACCCAGACCGCGTGCGCGTCCTTGCCCTGCAGGGCGCCCTTGTAGACCACGTTGGAGCGGCAGTGCGGGGTGTCGTGGTCGATGACCAGACGGTGCTCCAGGTGCTGGCCGGCGTCCGCGAAGTACAGGCCGAACAGCTCGGCCTCGCCGCCGGTGGCGGCGTAGGTCACCCGCGGGTGGATCCGGACGACGTCGCCGCCGAAGGTCACCACCACGGACTTGAGCGAGGCGTCCCGGCCCACCAGGGCGGTCTGCTGCGCGGTGTGCACCGCGTCGCGGTCCCAGTCCTGGACGGAGACGAAGGTCAGCTTGGCGCCGTCGCCCACCAGCAGCTCGACGTTGGCGGCCCGGGTGCCGGTGCCGGTGTGGTTGATCACCACGACGGCCTCGGCGAACGGCTTGACGTCGATCACCACGTGGGCGAAGCGGGTGCCGCCCTCGCCGTGCACGTCGATCTTCACCGGCCCGGTGAGCACCGCGTCCCGGGGGACGGTGACGACCAGCGCCTGCTCGAAGGAGCTGTAGGCCTGCGCGGCGACCCGGTCGACCGGCTTGCCGGCCCGGCCGAGGCGCTCGTCGTCGCGGCCCACGGTCTCGGCGGTGACGCCGTCCGGCAGGGCCAGCTCGACCTTGTCCACGCCCGTGGCGTTGGCGGCGGCGGTGCCGTCGTGCAGTCCGCCCAGGCGGTGCAGCGGGGTGAACCGCCAGTCCTCCTCGCGGCCGGTGGGCACCGGGAAGTCGTTCACGTCGTACGAGGGCTTGACCGCGACGCGGGCGTCGATCGGCTGCTGGACGCTCGCGCGGCCCGTGCCCGGGCCGGCCAGCTGCTCGCCGGCGCCGGCGGTGCCGACCTCGATGGACCCGGCGGTGGTCGAGCCGGTGCTGTTGTTGACGTCAGCCATGGCTGTCGTAGTGCTCTCTTCCTGAAAGTTCCGGTCTGGACTGCGTGCGGCCTGGATCAGCCGACGGAGCCCTCCATCTGCAGCTCGATCAGCCGGTTCAGCTCCAGCGCGTACTCCATCGGGAGCTCCCGCGCGATCGGCTCGACGAAGCCGCGGACGATCATCGCCATCGCCTCGAACTCGGTCATGCCCCGGCTCATCAGGTAGAAGAGCTGGTCCTCGCTGACCTTGGAGACGGTCGCCTCGTGGCCCATCGACACGTCGTCCTCGCGGACGTCCACGTACGGGTAGGTGTCCGAGCGGGAGATGGTGTCCACCAGCAGCGCGTCGCAGAGCACGTTGGACTTGGCGCCCTTGGAGCCCTCGCCGATCTCGATCAGACCGCGGTAGGAAGTGCGGCCACCGCCACGCGCCACCGACTTGGAGACGATGTTCGAGGAGGTGTTCGGCGCCATGTGCACCATCTTGGCGCCGGCGTCCTGGTGCTGGCCCTCGCCCGCGAAGGCGATCGACAGCGTCTCGCCCTTGGCGTGCTCGCCCATCAGGTAGACGGCCGGGTACTTCATGGTGACCTTGGAACCGATGTTGCCGTCGATCCACTCCATGGTCGCGCCCTCGTACGCCACGGCGCGCTTGGTGACCAGGTTGTAGACGTTGTTCGACCAGTTCTGGATCGTCGTGTAGCGGCAGCGGCCGCCCTTCTTGACGATGATCTCGACCACGGCGCTGTGCAGCGAGTCCGAGGAGTAGATCGGCGCGGTGCAGCCCTCGACGTAGTGGACGTAGGCGTCCTCGTCGACGATGATCAGCGTCCGCTCGAACTGGCCCATGTTCTCGGTGTTGATCCGGAAGTAGGCCTGCAGCGGGATCTCCACGTGGACGCCCTTGGGGACGTAGATGAAGGATCCGCCGGACCACACGGCCGTGTTCAGCGCGGCGAACTTGTTGTCGCCGGCCGGGATGACCGTGCCGAAGTACTCCTCGAAGATCTCCGGGTGCTCCTTGAGCGCGGTGTCCGTGTCCATGAAGATCACGCCCTGAGCTTCGAGCTCCTCGTTGATCTGGTGGTAGACCACCTCGGACTCGTACTGCGCGGCGACACCGGCGACCAGGCGCTGCTTCTCCGCCTCCGGGATGCCCAGCTTGTCGTACGTCGCCTTGATGTCGGCGGGCAGGTCCTCCCAGGACTCCGCCTGCTTCTCGGTCGAACGCACGAAGTACTTGATGTTGTCGAAGTCGATGCCGGTGAGGTCGGAGCCCCAGGTCGGCATGGGCTTCTTGCCGAAGAGCTTCAGGCCCTTGAGGCGCAGGTTCAGCATCCACTCGGACTCGGACTTCTTCGAGGAGATGTCGCGCACGACCTCTTCGCTGAGGCCGCGCTTGGCCGCGGCACCTGCCGCGTCCGGGTCCGACCAGCCGTACTCGTAGGTGCCCAGGCCTTCGAGCTCCGGGTGCGAAACGATGTCAGTCATGCGAGGTTCCTCCGCGCGGACGCAGGTTCCGGATCAGTGAGTGGCGTACCGGCAGTCGGCACTGCACCGGGCGTCCGCGGCTTCGCGGACGACGATGCGGCACCGGATGCCGGCACATAGGTGGTGCAGACCCCGTCGCCGTGGGCGATCGTGGCCAGCCGTTGCACATGGGTGCCCAGGAGCTGGGAGAAGAACTCGGTCTCCGCCTCGCAGAGCTGGGGGAACTGCTCGGCGATGTGCGCGACCGGGCAGTGGTGCTGGCAGAGCTGCGCGCCCGCCGGGGCGTTCGAGGCCGTCGCGGACGGCACCCGCCGCACGGTGGCAGCGTACCCGTCGGCACTCAGGGCCTCGGCGAGTGCCTCCGCGCGCTGGTCGGTCGGGACCTGATCCAGCGCTCCGAGGTACTTCTCGCCCTGCTTGCCGAAGCGGGCCCGGGCGAAGGCGGCAACCGCCTCCTCGCCCGCCTTGCCGCCGCCCACCGCGTCGGAGATCCAGCGCAGTGCGTCGGCGGCCAACTGGTCGTACGCCTGGTAGAAGGCGTCCCGGCCGGACTCGGTGAGACCGAAGACCTTGGCCGGGCGGCCCCGGCCCCGGCTGCCGTAGACCCGCTGCTCGCGGGACTCGACCAGGCCGGCGGCGGTCAGGCCGTCCAGGTGACGCCGAACGGCTGCGGCGGTGAGGCCGAGCCGGCCGGCCAGGTCTGCGGCGGAGGAGGGGCCGTGGTCGAGGATCGAACGGGCGACCCGGTCACGGGTGGCCCGGTGGCCCTCCAGCAGCACCTCTGCCGCGGTTTCGGGCACGGCACAGCCGGGGGCCGACTCGGCCTCCTGCTGCTGGTTCCGCTCCCGCATGTTTTTCACAACACCAGTGTTGCGTAATTCCTTCCGGAAGGACAAGCCGTGACCCACGCCTCACCCGTGGCATCTGTCACGCAGGTAAGCCTTACCTGACCTGCGAAAACGATCACGGAGGTGCCGTGCGGACGTCGTGCGAGGGCCTCCTAGACTCGCCGGTATGCACGCAGACCCCGACCGTCCACAACCCGCAGTCGAGATCGCCGGGCTGGTCAAGCGCTACGGCGACAAGACCGCGGTGGACGGCCTCGACCTCGTCGTCGAACGCGGCGGCATCACCGCGGTGCTCGGCCCCAACGGCGCCGGCAAGTCCACCACCGTGGAGACCTGCGAGGGCTACCGCCGCCCCGACGCCGGCACCGTCCGCGTGCTCGGCCTCGACCCGGTCGCCCAGGGCGCCGCGCTGCGGCCCCGGATCGGCGTGATGCTCCAGTCCGGCGGCGTGTACGCCGGCGCCCGCGCCGTCGAGATGCTCCGGCACACCGCCAGACTGCACGCCGACCCGCTCGACGTCCCCGAGCTCGTCGAACGCCTCGGCCTCGGCTCCTGCGGCCGCACCACCTACCGCCGGCTCTCCGGCGGCCAGCAGCAGCGCCTCGCCCTCGCCATGGCCGTGGTCGGCCGCCCCGAGCTCGTCTTCCTGGACGAGCCCACCGCCGGCCTCGATCCGCAGGCCCGCCGCGCCACCTGGGACCTCGTCCGCGACCTGCGCCGGGACGGCGTGACGGTGATCGTCACCACCCACCACATGGACGAGGCCGAACAGCTCGCCGACCAGGTCGCCATCGTCGACCGCGGCAAGGTCATCGCCACCGGCACCCCCGACCAGCTCTGCCGCGGCGGCGCCGAGGACAGCCTGCGCTTCGACGGCCCCGCCGGCCTCGACCTCGGCTCGCTGCTCAAGGTCCTCCCGGACGGCGCCGCCGTCGCCGAAACCGCCCCCGGCAGCTACCGCGTCGACGCCGCGGTGGACCCCCAGCTGCTCGCCACCGTCACCACCTGGTGCGCGGCCTGCGGCATCCTGCCCGAACGGCTGACGGTGCAGCGCCGCAGCCTCGAAGACGTCTTCCTCGACCTGACCGGACGGGACCTCCGCTCGTGACCGACCAGACCACCCGGCCGCTCCCGACCGACCGCGCCCCCCGGACCGACTACACCCCCCGGCCCGGCGGCGCCCCCGTCGCCCGGATGGTGCTCGCCCAGACCGCCTTCGAGACGAGGATGCTGCTGCGCAACGGCGAGCAGCTGCTGCTGACGGTCGTCATCCCGACCGTCCTGCTGGTCCTGTTCAGCGCCGTCGACATCGTCGCCGTCGACGGCCCCGGCAAGCGGGTGGACTTCCTCGCCCCCGGCCTGCTCGCCCTCGCCGTGATGTCCACCGCCTTCACCGGCCAGGCCATCGCCACCGGCTTCGAACGCCGCTACGGCGTCCTCAAGCGGCTCGGCGCCAGCCCGCTCCCCCGCTGGGGCCTGCTCACCGCCAAGACCGGCTGCGTCCTGGTGACCGAGGCCCTCCAGGTCGCCCTGCTCTCCGCCGTCGCCCTGGCCCTCGGCTGGTCCCCGCACGGGCTCGCCACCCCGCAGGGGGCACTCGGCGTCGCCGCCCTGCTCGTCCTCGGCACCGCCGCCTTCTCCGGCCTCGGCCTGCTGATGGCCGGCACCCTGCGTGCCGAAGCCACCCTGGCCGCCGCCAACCTGGTCTTCATCCTGCTGCTGCTGGCCGGCGGCGTGATCGTCCCGCTCTCGAAGTTCCCCGCCGGCGTCCGGCAGGCCCTGGAACTCCTCCCGATCAACGCCCTCTCGGACGGCCTGCGGTCCGTCCTCCAGCACGGCGGCGGGGTGCCCTGGGGCGACCTGGGCGTCCTGGGCGTGTGGTCCGTCCTGGGGCTCACGGCGGCGGCGCGGTTCTTCCGCTGGGAGTAGCCGGACGCGGCCCGCTCCGCGGCCAGGGCGGCTCGGCCCGCGCGCTGCGCGCCGACGACCACGTCTTCCCGAGCTACCGCGACCACGGGGTCGCGCTCTGCCGCGGCGTCGACCTGC
>NZ_JBHUSG010000049.1:0-78141 GCF_042673745.1 Kitasatospora sp. NPDC057015 | reverse complement strand
CTTTCGTGTTTCCAGCTTATCAGACGTTCTCCGCTCCGTTTACCGGAGTTTCGTTCATCCAATTCCCTGGGGCCTTTCGGCGCTCCCGAACTCTATCAGAGTTTCTCGGGCTGCTTTTCCCTTGCGAATCCGAACCTGAATCCGAATTCAATCCGAGGGGAAGCGTGTCGCCACTGGGGCAACCCGGAGAACACTACGCTCCGGGCTGCCCCAGGTCAAACCGGGTCTGGCGGTCAGACCTCGACCACGACCGGGATGATCATCGGCCGGCGGCGGTAGTTGTCCGCGACCCACTTGCCGATGACGCGTCGCACCAGCTGCTGGATCTGGCGCACCTCCAGCACGCCGTCACTGGCGGAGCGCGACAGCGCCTCCTGCAGCTTGGCGACGACCGGCACGAAGGCGTTGTCGTCGATGCCGGAGCCGCGGGCCTGGATGGTCGGGCCGCTCACGATCTTGCCGCTGCTGGAGTCCACCACGACGAAGACCGAGATGAAGCCCTCCTCGCCGAGGATGCGGCGGTCCTTGAGCGAGGCCTCGGTGATGTCGCCGACGGAGGAGCCGTCAACGTAGACGTACCCGGCCTGCACCTTGCCGACGATCTTCGCGACGCCGTTCTCCAGGTCGACGACCACGCCGTCCTCGGCGATGACCGTGCGCTCCTTCGGAACACCGGTCTTGATGCCCAGGTCCGCGCAGGCCCGCAGGTGGCGCCATTCGCCGTGGACCGGCATCAGGTTCTTCGGCTTGCAGATGTTGAAGAAGTACAGCAGCTCGCCGGCCGAGGCGTGGCCGGAGACGTGCACCTTGGCGTTGCCCTTGTGGACGACGTTCGCGCCCCAGCGGGTCAGGCCGTTGATGACGCGGTAGATCGCGGTCTCGTTGCCCGGGATGAGCGAGGAGGCCATGATCACGGTGTCGCCCTCGACGATCCGGATCTGGTGGTCGCGGTTGGCCATCCGGGACAGCGCGGCCATCGGCTCGCCCTGGGAGCCGGTGCAGACCAGGACGACGTCCTTGTCCGGGAGGTCGTCCAGCGTCTTCACGTCGACGATCAGGTTCCCCGGCACCTTGAGGTAGCCGAGGTCGCGGGCGATGCCCATGTTGCGGACCATCGAGCGGCCCACGAAGGCCACCTTGCGCTTGTACTCGTGCGCGGCGTCCAGGACCTGCTGGATGCGGTGCACGTGGCTCGCGAAGGACGCCACGATGATGCGCTTCTCGGCGCTCGCGAAGACGTTGCGCAGCGCGGCCGAGATGTCCCGCTCGTGCGGGATGAAGCCGGGGACCTCGGCGTTGGTGGAGTCCACCAGCAGCAGGTCCATGCCCTCCTCCGCCAGCTTGGCGAAGGCCGGCAGGTCGGTGAGGCGGCCGTCCAGCGGGAGCTGGTCCATCTTGAAGTCACCGGTGGCGACGACCATGCCCGCGGGGGTGCGGACGGCGACGGCCAGGGCGTCCGGGATGGAGTGGTTGACGGCGATGAACTCGCAGTCGAAGGGGCCGATGCGCTCGCGCTCGCCCTCCTTGACCTCCAGCACGTACGGACGGATCCGGTGCTCGGCGAGCTTGGCCTCGATCAGGGCGAGGGTCAGCTTGGAGCCGATCAGCGGGATGTCCGGGTTCTCCCGCAGGAGGTACGGGACGGCGCCGATGTGGTCCTCGTGCCCGTGGGTCAGGATGATGCCGTCGATCTTGTCGAGGCGGTCCCGGATGGAGCTGAAGTCCGGCAGGATCAGGTCCACGCCGGGCTGCTCGTCCTCGGGGAAGAGAACGCCGCAGTCGATGATGAGAAGACGGCCGCCGAATTCGAGGACCGTCATGTTGCGGCCGATCTCGCCGAGGCCGCCGAGCGGAGTGACGCGCAGGGCGCCCTCCTTCAGAGCGGGGGGCGCGCCGAGTTCAGGGTGCGGGTGGCTCAAAAGACTCTCCTTACACCGCACGCCATATGCCCGGGGTCCTCCCCCTGGAGACATATGGCGTGCGGACTCAGTGTCGGTTTCCTACTAGGCCTTGGTGCTCTCGCGCCGTCATCCGGTTCAGCGGCGAAGTCCACGGGGACTCGGCGAGCCGGGGCGCGCACGTCTGCGTCTGCTACAGGTGTACCCCGCCGGCGGCGAGATCCTCCCTCAATTGCGCAATCTCCTCGGGAGTCGCCGCGATCAGCGGAAGCCGCAGCGGGCCCGCGGGCAGTCCCTGGAGCTCCAGCGCCGCCTTGGTGAGGATCACGCCCTGGGTGCGGAACATCCCGCTGAAGACCGGCAGCAGGCTCTGGTGGATGGCGGTGGCCTTGGCGGTGTCCCCCGCCGCGAAGGCGTCGACCATGGTCCGCAGCTCGGGGGCGACCACGTGACCGACCACACTGACGACGCCGACCGCGCCGACCGAGAGCAGCGGCAGGGTCAGGATGTCGTCGCCGGAGTACCAGGCCAGGCCGGACCGCGCGATCGCCCAGGAGGCCGCGCCCAGGTCGCCCTTGGCGTCCTTGTTGGCGACGATCCGCGGGTGCTCGCCGAGGCGGACCAGCGTCTCCTGGCCGAGCGCGACGCCGCTGCGGCCGGGGATGTCGTACAGCATGACCGGCAGGCCGGTGGCGTCCGCGATCTGCACCGTGTGCCGGTAGAGCCCCTCCTGCGGGGGCTTGCTGTAGTACGGCGTGACGACCAGCAGGCCGTGCGCGCCGGCGGCCTCCGCCTGGCGGGCCAGCTCGGCGCTGTGGCGGGTGTCGTTGGTGCCGACACCGGCCACCACGTGGGCCCGGTCTCCTACCGCCTCCACCACGGCGCGGACCAGCTGGGCCTTGTCACTGTCACTGGTGGTCGGCGACTCGCCGGTGGTGCCGTTGACGACGAGGCCGTCGTTGCCGGAGTCGACGAGGTGCGCGGCGAGGCGCTGCGCGCCGTCGAGGTCGAGACCGCCGTCGGCGGTGAACGGGGTCACCATCGCGGTCAGGACCCGGCCGAAGGGTGTCTGGGGGGTGGAGGTCGGAGCCATACGTCCAAAACTACTCGTAGGCGGCAGGGGGGTACCCATGCCGGTCCAGGGTTCGGACAGGTGAGAAGCCGGGGGGACGGCCGCCGGCGGGCCTCGCAGCCCGGCGGACATGGGATTCCGGTGCTGCGTGCTCGGGGGTTCAAGCAGCACCGGAATCCGTGCCACGAGCCTATGGAGCGGCTAGAAAAGCCGCAATCCAGACATGCTCGTCAAACCGTCCATATGCCTATCGTCCCAGGTCAGGGGGCGACTCGGCCGTGCTCGTTGAAGGCCGCATGGGTGAGCGGCATGAGCGCGGCCCACTCCGCCTCCATCTGCTCCGCGACCATCTCGATCTCGCGCTGCGGGAACGACGGCACGGTGGCCCGCTCGTCCTTGGTCCGCAGCGAGAGGAAGTGCATCAGCGAGCGGGCGTTGCAGGTCGCGTACATCGAGGAGAACAGCCCGACCGGCAGCACGGCCCGGGCCACCTCGCGGGCGACACCGGCCTGCAGCATCTCCTGGTAGGCCCGGTACGAGGCCTGGTAGGAGGCGGCCATCTGCTCGGTCACCACGGCGTGCTGCTTCTCGGTGCCGTCGACGAACTCGTACTTGCCCGGGCGGCCCTGCTGGACGAGCTTGCGCTCCTCGCCCGGCACGTAGAAGACCGGCTGCAGCTCGCGGTAGCGGCCGGACTCCTCGTTGTACGACCATCCGCTGCGGTGCCTCTGGAACTCGCGGAAGACGAAGATCGGCGCGCTGATGAAGAAGGTCATCGAGTTGTGCTCGAAGGGCGTGCCGTGCCGGTCCCGCATCAGGAAGTTGATCAGGCCCTTGGACTTCGCCGGGTCCTTGCGGACCTCCTCCAGGGACTGCTCGCCCGCGGTCGACACCCGGGCCGCCCAGATGACGTCCGAGTCGGCGGCGGCGCTGCGGACCAGCTCCACCGTGACGTCGCTGCGGAACTGCGGGTCGGTACCCACTTCGTCGCTCACGCGGGGATCTCCTCCAGAGGTAGGGCGGTGTGACGGCCGACAGCCTAGCCCGCGACCGGCGCGGGCACGGACGCGGCATGCAGGCGGATGGCGTGCTGCATGGTCCTGCGGGCCCGTGGGGTGTCCCCCGCGTCCGCGTAGGCGACGGCCAGGCGGAACCACACCCGCCAGTCCCCCGGCGCGCTCTCGGCCTCCTCCTGGCGGCGGGCGAACACCTCGTCCGCCGAGGCACGGTCGATCCGCCCGCCGGGGGTGCGGCGCAGCTCGTCCACCGGCAGGCCGCCCTCGGCCTCCAGCTCCCGGGCCATCCGCTCGCTGGCCCGGCCGAAGCGGACGGTCTGGCGCAGGAACCACACGCCGATCGCCGGGATCACGAAGGCGCAGACGCCCAGGCCGATGCCGAGCGGCTTGCCGGTGGCGATCAGCTGGACGCCCTCGCCGACGCAGAGGACGGCGACCAGCAGCAGGACGGCGGACAGGGCGAAGAAACCGGTGCGGGAGGTCATGGGGTGCTCACAGGTCCAGGAAGTGTTCGAGGCCGAAGGTCAGCCCCGGGGTCTCCACCACCCGGCGCACGCCGAGCAGGATGCCGGGCATGAAGCAGCTGTGGTGCAGCGAGTCGTGACGGATCGTCAGGGTCTCGCCGGTGTCGCCGAACAGCACCTCCTGGTGCGCCAGCAGGCCGCGCAGCCGGACGGCGTGCACCGGCACCCCGTCCACGTCGGCGCCGCGCGCACCGGGCAGGCCGTGCGTGGTCGGGTCCGACTGGCGGGGCAGGCCGGCGGCGTCCCGGGCGGCGGCGATCAGCTGGGCCGTGCGGGTGGCCGTCCCGGAGGGCGCGTCGGCCTTCCGGTTGTGGTGCAGCTCGACGACCTCGACGGACTCGAAGTACCTGGCCGCCTGCTGGGCGAACTGCATGGTGAGGACGGCGCCGATGGAGAAGTTCGGCGCGATCAGCGTGCCGGTGCCCGGGGAGGCCGCCAGCCAGCCCTCCAACAGCTCGATCCGCTCCGGGGTCCAGCCGGTGGTGCCGACCACGGAGTGGATGCCGTTGGCGGTGCAGAACTCCAGGTTGCGCATCACCGAGTCGGGGTGGGTCAGTTCGACGGCGACCTGGGCCCCGGAGGAGGTGAGCTCCCCCAGGTCGGAGTCACGTCCGAGGGCGGCGACCAGTTCGAGGTCGGGGGCCGCCTCGACGGCCCGCACGGCCTCCGAGCCGATCCGGCCGCCTGCGCCGATGACGGCGACGCGCAGCGTCATGAGTTCGTCCTTTCCGACGGGCAACGAGCAAACGAGCGAGCCGGGCACCGCGCCCGGTACGAGCGGACGGGTTCAGGCGAGCAGTTCGGTGAGCTTGTCGGCGCGCTTGGCGGTGATCGGCCCGATCAGCGCCAGTGACGGCCGGTGCGCGCCCAGGACGTCCCTGGCGACCGCCTGGACGTCGTCCAGGGTGACCGCAGCGATCTTCGCCAGCATGTCGTCCACCGACAGGTGGTGGCCGTAGCTGAGCTCGGCCTTGCCGATCCGGTTCATCAGCGAGCCGGTGTCCTCCATGCCGAGCACGGTGGAGCCGGAGATCTGGCCGATGGCACGGCGCAGCTCGTCCTCGGTGATGCCCTCCTCGACCACCTTGGCGAGCTCCACCCGGCAGATCTCCAGCACCTGCTCGACCCGCTTGGGCTGGCAGCCGGCGTAGATGCCGAAGAGGCCGCTGTCGGCGTAGGAGGAGCTGTACGAGTACACGGAGTACGCCAGGCCGCGCTTCTCCCGGACCTCCTGGAACAGGCGCGAGCTCATGCCGCCGCCGAGGACGGCGTTGAGCACGCCCAGTGCCCAGCGGCGCTCGTCGTGCCGGGGCACGCCGGGCACGCCGAGGACGAGGTGGGCCTGCTCGGTCGGGCGGTTGAGCACCTCGACCCGGCCGGCCGTGCGCAGCACCTTGGTGCCGCGGCGGGCCTCGCTGGGGACGGCCTCGGACTTGGCCAGGACGGCGGCGAAGGCCTGCTCGACCTGCTTGACGACCTTGCGGTGGTCCAGGTTGCCGGCGGCCGCGACGACCAGGTTCTCGGGGCGGTAGCGGCGCTGGAAGAAGCCGGCGATCTGGTCGCGGGAGAGGCCGCGCACCGTCTCCTGGGTGCCGAGGATCGGCCGGCCGAGCGGCCCGGTGCCGTAGATGACCTTGGCGAAGAGGTCGTGGACGACGTCACCCGGGTCGTCCTCGGCCATCGCCATCTCCTCCAGGATGACGCCGCGTTCGGCCTCGACGTCCTCCGGGCGGATCAGCGAGCCGGTGAGCATGTCGCAGACGACGTCTATGGCGAGCGGGAGGTCGGTGTCGAGCACCCGCGCGTAGTAGCAGGTGTTCTCCTTGGCGGTGAAGGCGTTCATCTCGCCGCCGACCTCGTCCAGGGCGGCCGAGATCTCCAGCGCGCTGCGCCGCTCGGTGCCCTTGAAGAGCAGGTGCTCCAGGTAGTGCGTGGCGCCGTTCAGCACCGGGGTCTCGTCCCGGGAGCCGACGCCGACCCAGATGCCGAAGGTCGCGGAGCGCACCGTCGGCAGGGTCTCGGTGACGACCCGCAGGCCGCCGGGGAGGACGGTACGGCGTACCGTGCCGGCTCCGTCGATGCCCTTGAGCAGGGTGCGGGTGGTGCCGGGGCGCTGCTTCGCCGCCGAGGCCTGGGCCACGAATGTTCCTCTCAAGCAATGACAACAGGGTGCGGCCCGCACGCTCCGAGTCCGGAGTGTGCGGGCCGCGGTGGAGCTAGGAGCGGACCGTCACTCGGCCGCCGAGGCGCCGGCCTCGCCGCCCTCTTCGCCCTCGACGACCGGGATCAGCGAGAGCTTGCCGCGCGGGTCGATCTCGGCGATCTCGACCTGGACCTTGGCGCCGACGGCCAGCACGTCCTCGACGTTCTCCACGCGCTTGCCACCGGCGAGCTTGCGGATCTGCGAGATGTGCAGCAGGCCGTCCTTGCCCGGCATGAGCGAGACGAACGCGCCGAACGTCGTGGTCTTCACCACGGTGCCCAGGTAGCGCTCGCCGACCTCCGGCATGGTCGGGTTGGCGATCTGGTTGATCGTCGTACGGGCAGCCTCCGCCGAGGGACCGTCGACGGCACCGATGTAGATGGTGCCGTCGTCCTCGATGGTGATGTCCGCGCCGGTGTCCTCCTGGATCTGGTTGATCATCTTGCCCTTGGGGCCGATGACCTCACCGATCTTGTCCACCGGGATCTTGATGGTGATGATGCGCGGCGCGTTCGGCGACATCTCGTCGGGCGCGTCGATGGCCTCGTTCATCACGTCGAGGATGTGCAGACGCGCGTCCTTGGCCTGCTTGAGCGCAGCCGCGAGGACGGAGGCCGGGATGCCGTTCAGCTTGGTGTCGAGCTGGAGGGCGGTGATGAAGTTGCGGGTACCGGCGACCTTGAAGTCCATGTCGCCGTACGCGTCCTCGGCGCCCAGGATGTCGGTCAGCGCGACGTAGTGCGTCTCACCGTCGATCTCCTGCGAGATGAGGCCCATGGCGATACCGGCGACGGCGGCCTTCAGCGGCACACCGGCGTTCAGCAGCGACATGGTGGAGGCGCAGACCGAGCCCATCGAGGTGGAGCCGTTGGAGCTCAGCGCCTCGGAGACCTGGCGGATCGCGTAGGGGAACTCCTCGCGGGTCGGCAGCACGGGGATGATCGCCCGCTCCGCCAGCGCGCCGTGGCCGATCTCGCGGCGCTTGGGCGAGCCCACGCGGCCGGTCTCGCCGACCGAGTACGGCGGGAAGTTGTAGTTGTGCATGTAGCGGCGACGCGTCTCCGGGGAGAGCGTGTCGAGCTGCTGCTCCATGCGGAGCATGTTGAGGGTGGTGACGCCCAGGATCTGGGTCTCGCCACGCTCGAACAGGGCCGAGCCGTGCACGCGCGGGATGGCCTCGACCTCGGCGGCCAGCGTACGGATGTCCGTCACGCCGCGGCCGTCGATGCGGACCTTGTCCTTGATGACGCGCTCGCGCACGACCTTCTTGGTCAGCGCGTTGTACGCGGCGCTGATCTCCTTCTCGCGACCCTCGAACTCCGGCAGGAGCTTCTCGGCGGCGATCGCCTTGACGCGGTCCAGCTCGTTGTTGCGCTCCTGCTTGCCCGGGATGGTGAGCGCCTGGGCCAGCTCGTCCTTGACCGCGTTGGTCAGGGCGGCGAACACGTCGTCCTGGTAGTCCAGGAAGACCGGGAACTCGCCGGTGGGCTTGGCGGCCTGGGCGGCCAGCTGGGACTGCGCGGCGCACAGGACCTTGATGAACGGCTTCGCGGCGTCCAGACCGGCGGCGACCACGTCCTCGGTCGGCGCGTCGGCGCCGCCCTCGACGAGCTTGATCGTCTTGTCGGTGGCCTCGGCCTCGACCATCATGATCGCGACGTCGCCGTCCGGCAGCGTGCGGCCGGCCACGACCATGTCGAAGACGGCGTCCTCGAGCTCGCTGTGGGTCGGGAAGGCCACCCACTGGCCCTTGATCAGCGCGACGCGGACGCCGCCGATCGGGCCGGAGAACGGCAGGCCCGCGAGCTGGGTGGACGCCGAGGCGGCGTTGATGGCCACCACGTCGTACAGGTGGTCCGGGTTGAGCGCCATCACGGTGACGACGACCTGGATCTCGTTGCGCAGGCCCTTGACGAAGGACGGGCGCAGCGGGCGGTCGATGAGCCGGCAGGTGAGGATGGCGTCCTCGGACGGCCGGCCCTCACGACGGAAGAACGAGCCGGGGATCCGGCCCGCGGCGTACATCCGCTCCTCGACGTCCACCGTCAGCGGGAAGAAGTCGAAGTGCTCCTTCGGCTGCTTGGACGCGCTGGTGGCCGACAGCACCATGGTGTCGTCGTCGAGGTAGGCCACGGCGGAGCCGGCGGCCTGACGGGCCAGACGGCCGGTCTCGAAGCGGATGGTACGGGTGCCGAAGGAACCGTTGTCGATGACGGCCTCGGCGTAGAACACGTTCTCTTCCACCTGGAAGATCTCCTCTTTCGTACGTCTCCCGGAGAGCGTCCCTGCGCTTGCCTGCCGGTGGCCCTGAGTCCTCTTCTCGGAAGAGGTTGGCAGTCGGGCCGGTCTTCGATCGAAGCCTCCGGGGCACCCCGCTCGGTCTGCGGGGCTTCCGGCGGCCACTACCGAGGACCGGCGCCTTCTCGGCTGCCAGGCCTGGTCGGCGGTCGCGGCTGGACGCTCTCCTGGATGCGGGCGGCTTCCGTTTGAAGCCTTCGTCCCGCGAGGGGTTCGGGCTGGTGCCCGGGCGGCGCTCCGTTTGCGCCATCACCCGGCATGCCCATAACCCTACGGTGCAATCCTCGGCCACCCGGGGAGGTGGACGCGAGTTGTTATGCGCCGCCCCTCGTGGGCGGCATACGCGCGAAGGGCGGCTCCCCGGTGTGGGGAGCCGCCCCGAGCGGCGGTCTTAGCGGGCGCCGCCGGCGGCACCGCGACGGATGCCCAGGCGGTCGACGAGCGTACGGAAACGCTCGATGTCCTTCTTGGCCAGGTACTGCAGCAGGCGACGGCGCTGACCGACGAGGATCAGCAGGCCACGACGCGAGTGGTGGTCGTGCTTGTGCAGCTTGAGGTGCTCGGTCAGGTCCGAGATCCGGCGCGAGAGCATGGCGACCTGGACCTCGGGGGAGCCGGTGTCGCCCTCCTTCTGGCCGAACTCGGCGAAGATCTGCTTCTTGACAGCGGCGTCGAGAGCCACAGCAACTCCTTCAAGGTGATCCGAGCGATCCTGGTCTACGGCACAGGATCTTGAAAGGACTCGGTGTCGTACATCGGGCGCCGCCGTGGTTCACCGGGCCGACGGCCACGGGCGCACGGCTGCGCTCAATGGCCAAGCGTACCAGTGCCCGCCACCGACCCCGGAAGCGGGTCGGTGGCGGGCACCGGTCGGGGCCCGCGGGGCGTCGGCGGTCAGCCGGTGGCGCCCCGCACCAGGTCGTAGATGTCGAGCACGGCCAGCGCCAGCGGCACCAGCGCCATCAGGGTCAGGCTGTCGACCAGGTCGAGGATACGACCCCAGAACGGCGAGACCCCGAGCCTCGGGACGACCAGCGCGATCGCGGTCAGCACGGCCGCGCCGAACGCGATCGAGGCGCCCAGCCAGATGGTGCGCAGGTCCGCCGAGGTGCTGCCCGGGTGCACCTTCAGCAGGAACAGCGGGGTGTGCAGGGACAGGCCCACGATCAGCAGCGACAGGCCCAGCAGGCCCGCGATGGTGAGGCTGAAGACCTGCGCGGTGTAGCGGAACAGCCGGGCGCGCAGCATCGTCGAGATGCCGATGGTCAGCGCGAGCAGCTGCGGGAACAGCGCGTCCGTGAACCCCAGCACCGTGCAGGCGCCGACGATGACCGCGGCGCAGCCGCCGACCAGCCCGACCAGCACCTCGTGGCCGCGGCGGGCCTGCTGCGCGATCCGCTCGTACTGGACGGTCTCGGCGCGGGTGCTCTCCTCGTCGTAGTCACGGCTGCGGGTGCGGGCCTGGCCGGGCGCGCTGAAGCCGACGGGCAGCCGGGCGAAGCGCGCGGACAGGGAGGGCAGGAAGCCGATCACGGCGACGGCCGCGACCCCGGTGACGGCCGCGATGTGGCTGGCCGCGGTGTCCGGCAGGAGCACCGCGGCGAAGGTCGCGAGGGTGCCGGCGACGGCGAGGAAGGCGGAGGCGACGAAGACCGAGTCCTTCTCCGGCAGCAGGCCGACCAGCAGGACGGACACCACCAGGACGGCCACGCAGCCGGTGAGGAACTGCAGCCGGCCGGGACCGTCCCCGAGGGTGGCGACGGCGATGATGCCGCTGCCGCCGATCAGCGCGTGCGGCAGGGCGCCGAGGCCGAGCGCGAGGGCGGCGTCGTGGTCCTGGTAGACCCGGGCCCGGACGGCCGCGAAGGCGGTGAGCACCACGGCGGTGACGCCCGAGAGGATCCCGGCCAGTCCGTGCATGTCGTGCCGCAGGTCGGAGAACCAGAGGGCGAAGCCGAGCAGCGTGAGCAGCACGCCGGCGCCGATCAGGCCGAAGGCCCGCATCAGCTCGGGGCTCCAGAACCGGCGGTCGGCCTCGACGGCGGTGGCGATCGCGTCGGCGACGTCGTCGTAGACGGCCGGCGGCAGCGACTCCCCGAACGGGCGCAGGCTCAGCAGGTCCCCGTCGCGGACCTGCTGGGCGGCCAGCGGCAGGCCGCTGTCCAGCACCGTGCCGTCGCGACGGACCAGGTGGAATCCGGTCGGGGCGCCGTCCGGCTGGGTCTGCCCGGACAGCCTCAGCACCTCGGGGTAGACGTCCGCGAGCGGGACGTCCTCCGGCAGTGCGACGTCGATCCGGCTGTCCGGTGCCACAACGGTGACCCGGCAGAACCCGGTCGTTGCGTTGGCGCTCACCAGCGCTCCCCCTCGTTGACTGTGCCTCGTTGACGGCCGCCCGTGGGGCCGGCGTCAGCTTCCCGTTGTGCGCCGGCCCGGCCCGGGCGGAACTGACACGATCGGGCCGAGAGTTGGCGCGGCGTTACCCTACCGTCCCGCCGGCGGACGGTCCCTGGGGCCCCCGCCGCTGCCCGGGGCACCCGCTCGCGGTGCCCGCCGGCCCGGGCCGCACGGTGCGGGGCCACCGGCCGGGCGCCCGGCGGGCCCTGACGGCCGGCGGGTCCGCGCGGGCCCGCCGGGCAGCGGAAGCCCCCTGACGGAAGCTCCGACGCTGCCCAGTAGGATCGGCCCCTGCGCAAGGCGACGGGGGTGGGTAAGCGCTCCTCCGTGACGCCTGCGGTCGGCGGAGCGGGGGCGGCGTCATCACACGGGGCGTCCTCACCCGTACGTATCCATTTGCGTGAGGGCTGATGCTGTTGTGAGCGTTGTGACCGTCAAGCGTCCGGCGAGGGCGTATCCGCCCGCTGTGCCGGACGCGCCGGTGGAGCTGGTTACTCCGCCCGAGCTGCCCAGACTGGGCGGCGAGGACTGGATGATGAACATGCTGCCGCTGCTCGGCATGGGCGGTTCGGCGGCCTTCTTCTTCTCGCCCGGCGCGCAGGGCCCGATGAAGATCATGGGCGGGCTGATGATCGCCTCGACCGTCGGCATGGCGGTGGCGCAGATCATCCGGTCCCGCAAGGGCGGCAACTCCGGTACCGCGGACGAGCGCAGGGACTACCTGAAGTACCTGCAGCAGATGCGCCGCCAGGTCCGCCGCACGGCCGACCGCCAGCGCGGCGCGCAGCTGTTCCTGCACCCTGAGCCCGACCAGCTGTGGTCGATCGTGGCCGAGGGCCGCCGGCTGTGGGAACGCCGGCCGAGCGACCCGGACTTCGCGCAGATCCGGCTGGGTCGGGGGCCCCAGCAGCTGTCGACGCCGCTGGTGGCGCCGCAGACCGCTCCGATGGAGGAGCTGGAGCCGCTCGCGGCCGCCGCGATGCACACCTTCCTGAAGTCCCACGGGACGCTGCAGGACCTGCCGCTGGCCGTCTCGCTGCGGGCGTTCTACCACATCACGGTGTGCGGGGACCCGGACACCGTCTACGGCAACGTCCGGGCGATGATCGCCCAGTTGACGACGCTGCACTCGCCGGAGGACCTGATGGTGGCGGTCGCCGCCGCCCCGGGTGCGGTGGACGAGTGGGAGTGGACCAAGTGGCTGCCGCACACCCAGCACCGCAAGGAGAACGACGGGGCCGGCTCGCGCCGCCTGATCGCCGGCGGCCTGGGCGAGCTGGAACTGCTGCTGGAGAACGAGCTGTCCGGCCGCCAGCGGTTCACCCGGGACGCCGTCCCGAGCCCGGACCAGCCGCACATCATCGTGATCATGGACGGCGCGGCCGTGCCGCACGACTCGATCCTGGCCAGCGCCGAGGGCGTGCACGGCGTCACCATCATCGAGGTCGTCCCCGGTGACCTGGACGAGCCCACCGGGCACCTGGTCGTCACCGTGACGCCCGACGAGCTGCTGCTGCAGTCCGCCTCCGGCGCCTCGTA
Organism: Kitasatospora sp. NPDC057015; assembly: GCF_042673745.1. Classification (NCBI taxonomy): domain Bacteria; kingdom Bacillati; phylum Actinomycetota; class Actinomycetes; order Kitasatosporales; family Streptomycetaceae; genus Kitasatospora; species Kitasatospora sp. NPDC057015. The sequence continues at coordinate 65,194 of NZ_JBHUSG010000049.1, read as the reverse complement.
CACCGGCCTGCCGGACACCCTCTCCTCCTGGCAGTCCGAGGCGCTGGCCCGCCAGCTGGCGCCCTACCGGATCTCGGCCGGCGGGGACGACGAACCGCTGCTGTCCAACCTGGACTTCACCGACCTGATGGGCTCCGGCGACCCGGGGTCCTTCGACGTCTCGCGCACCTGGCGTCCGCGCCCCAGCCACGAGCGGCTGCGGGTGCCGATCGGCGTCGGCGCCAACGGCGAGCTGGTCCACCTGGACATCAAGGAGGCCGCGCTGGAGGGCATGGGCCCGCACGGCCTGTGCGTCGGCGCGACCGGCTCCGGCAAGTCCGAGCTGCTGCGCACCCTGGTGCTGGCGCTGGCGATGACGCACTCCTCGGAGATCCTCAACTTCGTCCTCGCCGACTTCAAGGGCGGTGCGACCTTCGCCGGCATGGCGGACATGCCGCACACCTCGGCCGTGATCACCAACCTGGAGGGCGAGCTCACCCTCGTCGACCGCATGCGGGACGCGATCGAGGGCGAGATGAACCGCCGCCAGGAGCTGCTGCGCTCGGCGGGCAACTACGCGAACCTCAACGAGTACGAGCGGGCACGGGCCGCCGGCGCCGCGCTCGACCCGCTGCCCTCGCTCGTCCTGATCATCGACGAGTTCTCCGAACTCCTCACCGCCAAGCCGGACTTCATCGAGATGTTCATCCAGATCGGCCGGATCGGGCGATCCCTGGGTGTGCACCTGCTGCTCGCCTCGCAGCGTCTGGAGGAGGGCAAGCTCCGCGGTCTGGACACCTACCTCTCCTACCGGATCGGCCTGCGGACCTTCTCCGCCGCCGAGTCGCGGGCCGCGATCGGTGTCCCCGACGCGTACCACCTGCCGCCGGTGCCCGGTGTCGGCTACCTGAAGTTCGGCACCGACGTGATGGACCGCTTCAAGGCCGCGTACGTCTCCGGTCCGTACCGCGCCCCCGGGCAGCAGCGGGTCAGCGGCCGGGTGGTCAGCGCGCAGCCGGTGCTGTTCACGGCCGCCGAGGTGCCGGTGATCGAGCCGGTCGTGCAGGAGATCGAGCCCGAGGTCGAGGAGATCGACGACGCCCTGGTCGACACCGTGCTCGACGTGTTCGTGCAGCGCATGCAGGGGCAGGGCCCGGCCGCCCACCAGGTGTGGCTGCCGCCGCTGGACGAGTCCCCCAGCGTCGACCAGCTGGTGCCGCCGCTCACGGCGACACCCGAACGCGGCCTGACCTCACCGGAGTTCGGCGCACTGGGCCGCCTGGTGGTGCCGGTCGGCATCGTCGACAAGCCGCGCGACCAGCGCCGCGACGTCCTCTACCAGGACTACTCGGGCGCGGCCGGCCACGGTCTGATCGTCGGCGGTCCGCTGTCCGGCAAGTCCACCATGGTCCGCACCATGGTGGCCGGTTTCGCCGTCACCCACACGCCGGTCGAGACGCAGTTCTACCTGCTCGACTTCGGCGGCGGCGGCTTCCAGGGGCTGCAGGACCTGCCGCACGTCGGCGGGGTCGCCGGCCGTCTGGACGCCGAGAAGGTCCGCCGGATGGTCAGCGAGGTGCACGGGGTCCTGAACCGCCGCGAGGAGCTGTTCCGCGCGACCGGCATCGACTCGATCGGCACCTACCGCACCCGGCGGGCGGCCGGGCAGCTGCCGGACGAGCAGTTCGGCGACGTGTTCCTGGTGATCGACGGCTGGCTCACCTTCAAGCAGGAGTTCGAGCTGCTGGAGCCGGTCATCGGCGACATCGCCCAGCGCGGTCTCGGCTACGGCGTCCACCTGGTGATCACCGCCGCCCGCTACGCCGAGGTCCGCCCGGCCCTGAAGGACCTGCTGCAGAACCGCACCGAGCTGCGCCTCGGTGACGCGATGGAGTCCGAGGTGGACCGCAAGGTCGCCCAGAACGTCCCCGCCGGGCAGCCCGGCCGCGGTATCACGGCGGGCAAGCTGCACTTCCTGGCCGGCCTGCCGCGCCTGGACGGCTCCTCCTCCGCGGCGGACCTGCTGGACGGCGTGTCCGGCCTGGTGCAGGCCGTCGCCTCCGCCTGGACGGGCCCGCGCGCGCCGCAGGTCCGGATGCTGCCGACGGTGCTGGACGGCCACGCGCTGCCCAAGGGCTTCGAGCACCCGGAGCGCGGCGTCGCCTTCGGCGTCGACGAGCTGGAGCTGGCCCCGGCCTTCGTCAACTTCGAGACCGACCCGCTGTTCATCGTGTTCGGCGACACCGAGTCGGGCAAGTCGGCGCTGCTGCGCATGCTGATCAAGCAGATCACCGAGCGGTACACCCCGGACCAGGCCGGCATCGTGGTCGGCGACTTCCGCCGCGCGCTGCTCGGCACGGTGCCGCCGGAGTACCTGGTGGAGTACGCGGCGGCGGCTCCCGCGATGACCAACATCGTGGAGATGCTGCGCGGCGCCTGCTCGCGCCGCCTGCCCGGCCCGGACGTGACCGCCGAGCAGCTGCGCAACCGCAGCTGGTACAGCGGCAAGGACATGTTCGTGATCGTGGACGACTACGAGCTGGTGGCGACGCAGTCGGGCAACCCGATGGCGCCGCTCGCCGAGTTCCTGCCGTTCGCCCGCGACATCGGCCTGCGCGTGATCATCGCGCGCAGCGCGGGCGGCGCCAGCCGCTCGATGTACGAGCCGGTCATGCAGCGGATGAAGGAGCTGGGCGGCCAGGGCATCATCCTCTCCGGCAACAAGGACGAGGGCGCGCTGCTCGGCACCGTGAAGCCGCAGCAGCTCCCGCCGGGCCGCGGCATGTTCGTGTCGCGCCGGATCGCCAGCGGGCAGATGGTCCAGACGGGCTGGCTGCCGACGGTGTGACCGAGCGGTACGGGCACCCTTCGCGGTGACCCGCTGTGACCGGCAGGGCCGGGCTCCTCAGGGGGCCCGGCCCTGCCGCTGTCCACGGTCCGAAACGTTATGGAGATCTTTCCCGGCCGGGGCTGCGGTTCCCGCACCTCCCGCGGGCGCCGCCGGACCCCGAAGGGGCACCTGGGTGTCCAGCGCCAGGCCGCACACCTACCTTGGATTCAAGGAAGGCAATCTGCGGTTCACCTTGGATTCATCTTCGATTCGATGAAACCAACAAGTCGGACAAAGTTGACAATTACCGTGAGTGATCTTGTGATCAGGTGTCCGGACGGCTTATGACAACGGATTCCGAAGCTGATCGGCCGTTGACGCAATCAATACGTACAAGGTTCCATTGCGCCTCGGGAGCGACAGGACCAACACCCACGAGCACCAGCCAGCGGAGGCGATACCGCTCCCCTCCCCCAGGACAGCACAGAGCCGATCGGAAGCCCCATGACCGACACGCTTCGCCCGCCACTCGCCGTAGCCGCCGACCCGGCGACCGACGGCACCGGCGCCCACCCCCAGAAGCTCAAGCGCTCGATCGGTGTCGTGGGCGGCACCCTGCTCACGCTCTCGTGTGTGACCCCGGCCTCGACGCTCTTCGTCATCGTCCCGGACCTCTTCTCCAGCATCGGCAGCGCCACCGCCCTCGCCATCGCGATCGGCTCGATCCTCTGTATCGCCGTCGCGTTCTGCTACTCCGAGCTCGGCACCCTGATCCCCAGCGCCGGCGGCGAGTACGCGATGGTCGGCACGCTGGCCGGTCGGCTGGCCGGCTGGCTGGTCTTCGTCCTGTCGCTGATCGTGGTGATGATCGTCCCCTCGGTCATCGCCCTCGGCACCGCCGACTACCTGGCACCGATCGTCCACGTCAGCGGACCGGTCGCCGGCGCCGCCGTGATGCTCGCCGCCACCCTGGCCGGCCTGCTGGACCTGCGCGCCAACGCGTGGATCACCGGCGTCTTCCTCGTCCTGGAGGTCATCGCGGCCGGCGTCGTCTCGGTGCTCGGCTTCAGCCACGCCGGCGGCGGCGCCCCCAGCCTGATCCACGGCGTGGTGGCGGACGAGAACGGCGTCGCCACCACCGTGAGCATGGGCGCCGTCGTCGGCGCCATCGGCATCGCGCTCTTCATCACCCAGGGCTTCAGCACCGCCGTGTACCTCTCCGAGGAGCTGGAGAACCCGCGCCGCAACGTCTCGCGCACCGTCCTGTGGACCCTCGGCATCTCCACGGCCGTCATCCTCGTCCCGGTCGCCGCCATCACCGTGGGCGCCCCCGACCTGCAGACCCTCAGCGCGGGTGACATCTCCGGCATGGTCACCGCCTGGAGCAACTCCGCGGTCGGCACCTTCATCAGCCTCTGCGTGGCGCTGGCCATCATCAACGCCGGCATCGTGATGGTCATCCAGAACTCCCGCGTGCTGTTCGCCTCGGCCCGCGACAAGGCCTGGCCCGAGCCGGTCAACAAGGCCTTCTCCACCCTGGGCCGGTTCGGCTCCCCGTGGGTCGCCACCCTCGCCGTCGGCCTGCCCGGCGCCGCCCTGTGCTTCGTCAAGGCCGACCTGCTGACCGAGATCACCGGCGTCGCCGTCACCGGGATGTACCTGCTGGTCGCCGTCGCCACGCTGTTCTCCCGCCGGGGCGCCCACCGGCACGCCTCCGCCTGGCGGATGCCGCTGTGGCCGGTCGCGCCGATGGTGCTGATCGTGGTGCTGCTCGGCATCATGACCCAGCTCGGCACCCAGCCGCTGCTCTGGACCGGCGGCATCACCGCCGCGGCCACCCTCTACTGGGCCTTCTACCTGCGCCCCCGCCAGGACACCCACTGGGTGATCACCCTGCCCGAGGACGAGCGCGCCTGACCCGCGCACCCACGCGTCGGTGCCCCGGACTCCGCCGAGTCCGGGGCACCGTCACGTCCGGGGCACCATCACGCCCGGTCCTACTTCCGGAGCTGCCACAGCGGGCTGGTGACGACGGCCTCCAGCTGCGCGTCGTTCAGCACCGGGGCGGTGCGGACGGCCGGCTGGCGGGGGCCGCCGCTGTTGTAGGCGCCGATCACCACCCGCAGGCCGTCCGGACGCAGCGCGTCGACCGTCCACCGGGCCGGGTTCCCGGCGAACTTCTGGACGACGACCTTGGTGCCGTCCGGCAGTGTCCGGCCGGCGGCGAAGTGCGAGGCCATCCCGTCGTCCTGCTTGTCCTTGCCCGGCTTCGGGCTCCAGTCCTGGACGTTGATCTCCACCATGCTCTTGCCCCGGCCGTCGTTCAGCACGAAGTTGGCGTAGCCCGGCTGGCCGTCCGTCTCGGTCTCGGTCAGCCCGGCCGGCAGCAGCTTGGCGGCGATCGCCAGGATCTCCTGCGCCGAGTACTCCTTCCCGGTGTCCTGCGACTGGCGCGGCTTGGGCGCCGTCAGGGCCGCCACGACCCGGTCCCAGGACCGGTCGGTGACCACGGCGCGCAGCTGCTCGGGGCTCAGCGGCGGCGCCGGGCGGCTGATCGGCGCGCCCTTCTCCTGGGGGGAGTTCCACTCCTGGAGCTGCACCAGCCGGCCGTCCTTGCCGGCCAGCGTGGCCGACCAGGCCCGGGTGTCGACCCGGCGGTCCGGGTACTCGTACCCCTGGAGGACGGTCAGCGTGGAGCCGTCCCCCAGGGTCGTGGTGGTGCAGGAGGAGTCGGCGACCCGGAACTTCGGGTCCGGGCACTGCGCCTGCTCCAGGAGCGAGGCGTCGCCCGGCGCGTACCGCTGGACGACGAGGCCGATCGCGGCCTTGCCGTGACCGTCGTCGAACACCAGGGACACGGCCGGCGCGGCGGGCGGCTCGTTCTCCTTGCCCTCGCTGCCCCGGCTGCTCGCGACCGTCGAGGTGCCGGGCGGCAGCAGCCCCTTGAGCAGGGCGGCCATCTCGTCGCCGCTCACCGCGGCCGTGGTCGGAGCGCCCGCCGACGGCGTCGCCGTGGGCGCGGAGGGCGTCGAGCCGCCGGTCACGCCCGCGGGGGCGACCGTGACCGCGTTGCCCTGCGGGCCGCCCAGGCCGGCCAGGTAGACGCCGCCGGTGGCCACCAGGGCCAGCGCGGTCGCCCCGCCGGCGACGGCGGCGGCCGAGCGCCGGCGCCAGCGGCGGCGGCCGCGCTGCAGGCCCCCCGCCAGCAGGGGGGTCTGGTCGGCCTGGAAGGCGTCGCCCGTACGGGAGATGGCGAAGAGTAGGTCGTCCTCGAACTTGTCGTCTGCGGACATGCTTGATCACCGTTTCGTGGTCGCAGAGGGTGCGGGGCGGGTTCGTCGGGCGGGCGGCCGGCGGGCCGCGGGGGGGTCAGCGGTCGGCGAGCTCCGCGAGCGAGTCGCCGAGCAGGATCCGCAACCGGGCCAGCGCCCGGCTGCTACGGGTCCGGACGGCGCCGGCGCTGGAGCGCAGCACCTCGGCCGTCTCCTCGACGCTGCGGTCCTCCCAGTAGCGCAGCACCAGCACCGCCCGGTCCCGGGCCGGCATCCGGCCCAGCGCGTCGAGCAGGGTGAGGCGCAGCGTGCTGTCGGCCTCGCGGCCCGCCGGTTCGGGGACGTCACCGGTGGGCCGCTCGGTACTGGAGCGGCGGCGCTGCTGCGCGAGGAAGGTGCGCACCATCACCGTGTGCGCGTACGCCCCCGGGTTGTCGATCCCGCCGGACCGGCCGGAGCGCCAGGAGGTACGACGCCACAGCACGTACATCCGGCCGAGGGTCTCCTGGACGAGGTCCTCGGCCAGGTGGGTGTCACCGCTGGTGAGCAGGCAGGCCGAGCGGTAGAGGTGCCCGGCCCGGCTGGAGACGAGTTCCAGGAACTCGGCGTCCTTCGCGTCCCTGGCTGTGGCCCGGCCCATGTGTTCCCCCCGATACCGCCCGCTCGTACCCCCGACTACTGGATAGATGCGGTGAGCGGCGGCGGACGTTACACCCGGACCCGAACGATGTCGCGGCGGGCGCGATCGCGGCCGGTCAGACCCCGGCGCGCCGGCGGTGGTCGCGCACCACGACCGCGCCGCCGCCGAGCAGCGCCACCAGCAGGGCGCCGATGCCCAGCACGTAGGTGGCGGTCCGCGCGTCGCGGTCGGCCTGGGTCTCGGCGAGGCCCACGGGCATCGGCACGACGCCGCCGTCGGACAGCGGCCGGGGCTTGTCCGTCACGGCCTCGCTGGCGGCCGGCGCGGTGCTGGTGACCGCCTTCACCGGGTCGACCACGCCCCAGCCGATGAACCGGTTGGGGGTGTGCTCGGTACGCTGCGCGGTCTGCTCGATCCGCGCGCGGACCTGCGCCGGCGACCAGTCCGGGTGCGCGCCGACCAGCAGCGCGGCCACACCGGCCACGTAGGGGGCGGCGAAGCTGGTGCCGTTGTCGACGCACTGGCCCTGCTTGGGCACGGTGGAGAGCATGTCGACGCCGGGCGCGGCCACGTCCACGAAGTCGCCGTACTGGGAGAAGGCGGCCCGTTCGTTGTTGCGGTCGGAGGCGCCGACCGCCAGCACCGTCGGGTAGGCCGCCGGGTAGGTCGGGCCCTCGCGGCCGTCGTTGCCGGAGGAGGCCACCACCACGACCTTCTTGGACTCGGCGTAGTCGACGGCGGCCTTCAGCGAGTCGTAGCCGGGGAACCGGCCGCTGTCGTCGCTGCTGCGGACGTCCTGGGAGATGTTGATGACCCGGGCACCCTGGTCGACGGCCGACCGGATCGAGTCGACCAGGGTGCCGACGTCGCCGTTGCCCTCGTTGTCGTTCTGCCGGATGGCCAGGATCCTGGCGTCCTTGGCGAGTCCGACGAAGCCGGTGGCGTCCCGCTTGGCGGCGGCGATGATGCCGGCCACCTTGGTGCCGTGACCGACCAGGTCGGTCTTGCCGTCGCCGGGGACGGGGTTCTTGTCCTTGTCCCTGAGCGGCGAACCGCCGTTGAGGACCTTGCCGGCCAACTGCGGGTTGACGTCGTCCACCCCGGTGTCGATGACGGCGACGATCACCCCGGCGCCGGTCACCTTGTCGTCCTGCCAGAGCTGGTCGAGCAGCACCCGCTGCAGCGACCACGGGGTGACCGAGACGTCCTTCGCGGGGCTCGGGCAGTCGCCGGCCGCGGCGATGCCGATCGGTGACCAGGTCGTGCCCGGATCGCCCGGCGCGGCGTACGCGGGGGTCGCGGCGAGACTGCCGGCCACCACGAGCGAAGCCGCCAACGCGGCTGCCTTCCGGTACGTACCCACCGACACCTTGCCACCCCTAGTCTGTCCACCCGTGGTCCGACCGGGAGCGGTCCGGCCGGGCCGGACGGCGCGGCTCCCGCGCGCGAGGGGCGGGCGCCCTCTCGGACACCCGCCCCGTACAGCGAAGTTGAGCTCACCCCGTGCGAGGGGTGGGTCTGGTCAGTGCCAGATCTGCTCGTTCTTCTTCTCGGTGTTCTGGTAGCTCTCGGCGGCCTGGTCGAGCGAGGAGCCGATCTGGGTCAGCACCTGCTGCAGGTCGGCGGCCTTGTCGTCCCACTTCTTCTGGTGGGCCTGGTAGCCCTGCTGGGCAGCGCCCTCCCAGGAGGCGGCGATCTTGGTGACGCCGGCCTTCAGCTCGTCGAGCTGGGACTGGATGCGGGCCGCGGTGGCGCGGACCTCGGATCCGGCGCCCGAGATGGTGGCGAAGTTAACGAGAATGTGGCTCGCGGACATGCTGTCTCCCTGTCGAAGATCGGTTGCGGTCCGTACGAGGACCTGCGAACGAGTGACGCGGTCGCTTCAGCGACCAGGTCAGATCTGGCCTGCGACGCTGCCGAGCGCGGACTGCTGCGCGGCCTCGGTCGTGGCGTAGGCCTTGGTGGTGAGCTCGATCGCGTTCTGGATCGCGCGCAGCGCCTCGTTCAGCCCCTTCGCGTCCTCGTTGAAGCGGTTCTGAAGGTTCTGGTAGGCCGTCGCGGCCTGGCCCTGCCAGCCCGAGGCGATCGACGACACAAGCGCGTCGAGCTTCTTCAGCTCGCCCTGCACCTGCTCGCTGACCTCGCCCATGTGCTTGGCGAAAGCCACCATCTCTTCAGCGGTCGTCCTGAACTGACCAGCCATGATCTACCGTCCCCCATGAGACAGACAATGTTCCCGCAGATGTCCTGACACGGCCCACCCGCCGACACCACCCGTGCGGTGCTCCAAGCACTTTAGTAGGCGTCGGCGCGTCACCCAACACCGGGAGCCCGCCAGTTACCAGACCATGACAGTGGTGCCGGGCCCCCCACCTGATCCGATGTCAGGCGTCCTGCTCCTGAACTGCCGCTTCCTCGCTGAGCACCGGGCCGTTGGGCACCAGGTCGGACCACTCCCGGGGCACCAGCGCGGGCTGGAGCTCGTTGTAGCCGAGCCTGGCCTGCGCGTTGCCCGGCTCCTTCTGCCCCTGCTGGGCGGGCTGTTCGGCGGCCGGCGGGGTGGACTGGCCGGGCTGCGGGGTCGCCGCCTTCTTGCGGCCGCCGTCGCCGTTGGCCTGCACCGCGTAGCGCAGTCCGGTCTCGGTGATCAGGTAGCTGCTGCCGGAGCCGCCCGCCTCGTTGTCCAGCGCCCGGTAGAACAGGCCGTGGCCGGGCGTCACCCGGGCCGAGGCGGTGATGCCGCTGTAGTTGCCGGGGTACGAGGAGCTGACCCAGACGCTGCGCCGGGGCGTCTTGCCGTCCGCCTCCACCCCCTCGAAGGTGCTGCACAGGACGGTCTTGGCGTCCTTGGCCGCCGTCCAGTTGTTCACCGGGGCGCCCGCCCGGGCCGGCCAGTCCTCCGGCAGCTTCAGCTTGTTGTCCGTCAACGTCCCCTGGCCGAAGGTGGACTGCTCGGCCGGGGTCAGCTCGTCGACCCGGGGGTGCGGGTCCTTGTCCTGGCCGTAGAGGCCCTGGAGGTCGGGGTTGCGCAGCATCAGCATGCTCTGGAACTGGGTGATCGGGTACAGCTGGTCCGCGCCGACCGTGTAGTACTTCTCGCCGTACTTGACCAGCCGGCCGATCTTGCGGTCCTCGGCGTTCTGCAGCTCGACCTTGGAGTTCGCCCCCTTGACCGCGGGGTTCATCCCGGGAACCTGCGGGAAGCTGATCGCGATACCGCGCTGAAGCGTGTTCAGCCACTCCTTCTTCACCCGCTGCGGGACGGCGCTCTCCCCGAACACCGCGGTGACCAGCGCGTTCTTCTCCCGGTCGGAGGCCTGGGTGCCGCCGATGGCGTGCTTGCGGCCCTGCGCGTCGACCAGGTAGAGGTCGAGCCTGCTCTGCGTCGTGGGAGCACCCTGCTGGCCATTGACCTGCGCGTCGTCGACCTCCTGGACCAGCACCGCCTGGTCGATGTCGAGGACCTTGTCCTTCGCGGCCAGGTCCTTGGCGTCCGCGCCGCCGGCGACGAACACCGCCTGGTTGACGGTCTCGTGCTTCTCGTCCGACCCGGGCTTGTTGCAGACCGACCACATCATCGCCTGACCGGCCACCGCCTTGCTCGGCAACTTGTCCGGCGCGTACGGGATGCCGATGGTCGCGCCGTGGTTGGGGTAGGCGTCCAGCACCTTGTCCGCGACCACCACCACCTTGGCGTCGGCCGGCACCACCAGCCGGGCCGAGGACATGTTCAGCACCTGGTGCAGCCGCTTGGTCCGGCCGTCCGGGTCCAGCAGGACCACGTACCGGGTGTAGGAGGTCTTGCCCTGGATGATGTTCTTGGTGTTGTCCCAGTTCACCGGTGCGCTGGGCTTGAACGCCCCCCAGAGGCCGAAGCCGCCGACGATGAGCGTCCCGACGATGACGCTGGGCAGCACCGCCTTCAGCGGCCGCGGCGCGTCCTCGTCGCTGCCGCCACCACCGGGCAGCAGGAAGGCTCCCACGGTGCGCTTGCGGGCGAAGGTGTAGGCGTTCAGCTCGTCCCGGCGTGATGCCATTGCTCGTCGTCTCCCCTGTATGACCGACATCTGCTGTGTGACCTGCAGTCATGGCGCGGTGTCCGACGGCCGGACGGCCCGCGAGCCTGCCACCCGCCGGGCGAGGGCCACAGCAAACCCTCTACGATGCGGCAGCAGACGGTGAGTACGGTACGGGTACGGTTCGCGAACCAGCCAACCGGGCCGCGATATCTGATCAGAGAGGGTCATTCGGGGGATGCCAAGCCAGACCGCTCCAGAGCGCCGCAGTACATCGCAGAGGCGGGGCGCGAGTCGCGGAAGCCGGCGGGACCAGCCCGCGCAGGCTGCGCCGAGCGCTCCGACCGCCGCGGTGCCGGTCAGGATCCACCCCCGGCCCGGGCTGCTGGGAGGCCGGTTGAGGCTGCAGCAGATCGTCCTGGTCGAGGTCGCCGTGGCGCTGGTCGCGGTCGGCTGGACGATCGGCAAGGCCGCCGCCGGCGCGTTCGCGGTGCTCTCCGCGGCCCTGGTCGTGGTCGCCCTGATCCCGCTGCGCGGGCGCAGCATCCCCGAGGCGCTGCGCGTGCGTTCCGCGCTCAAGGGCCGCCGCAGGAAGGCCGCGGACAACATCCCGCCGGCCGGCACCGACCCGGCACTGGCCCCGGCGCTGGAGCTCGAACCCGCCCTGCGCACCTGCACCCACGCCACCGAGACCGACTTCGGCGGCCGGCCGGTGCGCCGCGAGACCGGCATGGTCGGCGACGGCACCTTCCTGAGCTCGATCCTGCTCGTCCAGGCGAAGGACCAGCCGCTGCGCCCGGTGCGCACCGCCCTCCCGCTGCCGCTGGACGTCATCTGCTCGGCCCTCCAGGTGGACGACATCGCCCTGGAGTCCGTGCAGTTGGTCCAGCACACCCAGCCCGCACCGGCGCCGCACCTGCCCGACCAGTCGCTGGCGGCCCGCGCCTACCAGCAGCTTCCGGACGGCACCGCCACCCCCGGCCTGCGGCTCACCTGGGTCGCCCTCAAGCTCAACCCGGAGCAGGCCTCCACCGCCGTGCTCGCCCGCGGCGGCGGCGAGGACGGCGCCCGCAAGGCCCTCCAGCGCGTCACCGACCAGCTGGCGGGGCGGCTCAACGGGGCCGGCTTCAGCGCCACCGTGCTGGACGAGCGCGAGCTGATCGCCGCGCTGGCCATCTCCACCTGCGCCAACCCGATCGCGGTGGCGGGACGTCAGGGCACCGGCGGTGGCGGTGCCAACGCCCGCCGCACCCAGGAGAGCGCCAAGTTCTGGCGGATCGACGACCGCTGGCACAGCACGTACTGGATCTCCAGGTGGCCGCAGCTGAGCCGCCCGGGCGGAACCCCGGGACGGATCGCGGCACCCGACCTCGTCAACCTGGTCACCGGCACCCCCGCGCTGGCCAGCACCTTCAGCCTGACGGCCAGCCGGGGCACCGGCGGCTCGGTGGCGATCAGCGGGCACGTGCGGGTCACCGGACGCAGCGAGAGCGAGGTCGCCCAGGTCGGGCGGCTGGTGGAGGCGCGTGCGCAGAGCGCCGGCCTCGGCCTCGCCCGGCTCGACCTGGAGCAGGCGCCCGGCCTGCTCGCCACGCTGCCCCTGGGAGGGACTTCCTGATGGCGTACCAGACCTACCCCACCGCCGCGGCCCCCGCCCCGGGCGCCGAGCAGGCCCGGCCCCGGCCGCGGATCCTGCCCGGGTTCGGCCTGCGCGGGCCCAGGCGCGAGAAGCACGTCCTCAACCCCGAGGACCTCGGCGCGATGGCCTTCCCGGTCGGCGACGACGGCGTCGTGATCGGCGTCGACCCGCAGCAACAGCCGGCCGTCCTCGGCCTGTTCCGGCCCACCGCCTACGACCTGGTGCTGGTCGGCGGGGTCTGGACCGCGCAGATCATCGCGCTGCGGGCGGCCGCCACCGGCGCCCGGATCGCGGTCGAGACCGCCCGTCCGCAGCTGTGGGCCCCGATGGCGCAGGCCGCGGGCGGCGGCCAGCCGTGCGTGACCGTGCACCAGGTGGGCCGGCTCGGGCCGCAGGGCGCCTCGGTGGCCTCGCCGGTCCTGGTGGTCCGCGACCTCGGCGCCCGTCCGCCGCGCAGCCGGCTGTCGGCCGCGCCCTGGCAGACCACCCTGACCCTGCTGCCGTACCTCGGGCCGAACGCCGCGCGGGTGCTGAACGCGGCCGACCTGGTCGGGCTGCAGCGGATCTCCCCCCAGGAGGCGGAGCTGGTCGGCCGGCTGCTCTCGCTGGGAGACCAGGACGTGCTCTCGCTGCCCACCCTCGGGGAGGACCTGACGCTCTGGGCGACCCGGATGCGGCGTCAGTACGTGCGGACCGTGGCCGGTCAGGCCGAGACCCAGGTCCTGGGCGCCCCCCGCCGGATGGACTGAGGCCGGGCCACCGGTGCCGCGTCGGGCCGGAGCCCGCGCGTCACTCCGAAGAGGGCGTTGCCCGGACAAGATGAGACACCGCCTTCAGCGCGGGCCGATTCACGTCCTAATCTTGAGGTGCAACGGCACCGCGACCAGCGGCGGCGAACACGAGGGAGCCCAAGTGAGCAGCGATCGGGACGGCGTCTACGTCGGCGACAACGCGGCGGAGGACGACGACGACTGGTCCGACGCGCCCGACTACACTCCCCCGTCCTGGTACACCCAGAGCGAGCCGGCCGCGCCGGCGGCCACCCAGGCGCCACCTGCGCCTCAGCCGTCGCAGGCGCCTCAGGCTCCTCAGCCGCCCGCCGTCCCGGCCCAGCCGGTGCCCGCCGAGGCGACCGGGCCGACGCCCGCACCGCTGCCGGTCGGCGCGCCCGCTCCGGTGCCGCCGGTCGCCGCCGGCACGCCCGAACCCGTCGTCGCGGCGCCGGAACCGGCTCCGGTACCGGCCCACCCGCAGGCCGCCGAGCAGCAGCCGGCTGCCCCGGCCCCCGTCGTCCCCGCCCCCGCCGTCCCCGCTCCGGCGGAGGCCACCGCGCCGCCGGTGCAGCAGGCCGCCGCTCCCGTAGCGACCCCCGCACCGGCGCCGGTGCAGCAGGCCGCCGCACCCGGGCCCGCTCCCGCTCCCGCTCCCGCTCCCGAGCAGCCGCAGCAGCCGTGGGCCCCCGCTCCGGAGCAGCAGGCATGGGCGCCGGCACCCGAGGCGCAGCAGTACCAGGCCCCGTACGCCCAGCAGCAGGGACAGCAGCAGGGTCAGGGGCAGCAGCCCTACCCGCCGCAGGCCCCGCAGCAGCAGTACCAGCAGCCGCAGCAGCCGTTCCCGCCGCAGGTCCAGCAGCAGGCGCCCCAGCCGCAGTTCCCCGGCCAGGAGCAGCAGCAGGCCCCGTGGGCGCAGCAGCAGGCACCCCAGCAACAGCAGCCTCAGCAGCAACCCCCGCAGCCCCCGCAGCAGGGGCAGCAGCCGGGTCCGCCGGTCGACCCGCGCCAGGGCGGCTGGCCGCAGCCGAACGCCTACCAGCCGCCGGCGCAGCCCCAGCAGGGCGGCCAGCCGGGCTGGCCGCAGCAGGGCGGTGTCCCGCAGGCGCCGGCCGCGTTCCAGCAGGCCGGGCCGCCGCAGCAGACCGCGCACGGCGCTCCGCTCGGCTACACCGCCGCCGTGGAGCTCTCCTCGGACCGGCTGCTGCGCAGCCAGCCGAAGCAGCAGCGCCAGCAGTCGCGCTTCCAGTTCGGCGGGAAGGCCGCGGCGGCGGACCGGGCCCGCAAGCTGGAGATCATCCGGACGCCGGTGATGAGCTGCTACCGGATCGCGGTGATCAGCCTCAAGGGCGGCGTCGGCAAGACCACGACCACCACCTCGCTCGGGGCCACGCTGGCCAGCGAGCGCCAGGACAAGGTGATCGCGATCGACGCCAACCCGGACGCGGGCACGCTCGGCCGCCGGGTGAAGCGGCAGACCGGCGCGACCATCCGCGACCTGGTGACGGCCATCCCGCACCTGCGCAGCTACATGGACATCCGCCAGTTCACCTCGCAGGACCTGCACTCGGGCCTGGAGATCCTGGCGAACGACGTGGACCCGGCCGTCTCGACCACCTTCAACGACTCGGACTACCGCCAGGTCATCGACGTGCTGGGCCGGCAGTACCCGATCATCCTGACCGACTCGGGCACCGGGCTGCTGTACAGCGCGATGCGCGGGGTGCTGGACCTCGCCGACCAGCTGATCATCGTCTCCACCCCCAGCGTGGACGGTGCCAGCAGCGCCTCCACCACCCTGGACTGGCTCTCCGCGCACGGGTACGCGGACCTGGTGCAGCGCTCCATCACGGTGGTGTCCGGGGTCCGCGAGACCAGCAAGATGATCAAGGTCGAGGACATCGTCGCGCACTTCCAGACCCGCTGCCGCGGCGTCGTGGTGGTGCCCTTCGACGAGAGCCTGGCGGCCGGCGCCGAGGTCAACCTCGACATGATGCGCCCCAAGGTCCGGGAGTCCTACTTCGAGCTGGCCACCCTGGTCGGCGAGGACATCATGCGGGCCCAGCACGCCGCCGGTCAGCAGGCCGGCGGCTGGCAGCAGCAGGCCGCCGCCCCCTACCCCGGCCAGCCCTACCCGCAGCAGGGGCAGCCGGGCGAGTGGAGCCAGCAGCAGCAGTACCCCCAGCAGGGCCAGGGCGGCTACCCCCCGCAGCAGCAGCCGGGCCAGCCCGCACCGGGCGCCCCCTGGGCTCCCCAGCCCGGCCAGGCGCCGCCGCCCCCGCCGGGGTACGGCTACCCGCCCCAGCCGGGCGCGCCCCAGCAGCAGCCCCCGCAGGAGTGGGCGCAGCAGCAGCCCCCGCAGGGCGGTTACGGCTACCCGCCGCCACCGCAGCAGTAGCCCCGGGCAGCGCCCGGTCGCCATCGGGAAGGGCCCGCCGACCTCGTCGTTCCGAGGTCGGCGGGCCCTTCCGTCGTTCCGCTAGTCGTTCCGCTCGCCGGCGCACGTCAGCCGACGCCTGTCAGCCGGTGGCGGTGCCCGCCCCGGTGAGCTCGCGGGCCCGCTCGACGTCGTCGGCCATCCGCACCAGCAGCGCGTCGATCGAGTCGAACTTCTCCATGCCGCGCAGGTACACCAGGAAGTCCACCGCGACGTGCATCCCGTACAGGTCCAGGCCGACCCGGTCGATGGCGTACGCCTCGACGGTGCGGGCGGTGCCGTCGAAGGTCGGGTTGGTGCCGACCGAGATGGCGGCCGGCATCGCCTCGCCGCCGGCGGTCAGCCAACCCGCGTAGACGCCGTCGGCGGGGATCGCGCTGTGCGGCACCGTCTCCACGTTGGCGGTCGGGTAGCCGAGCTCGCGACCGCGCTGCGCCCCGCGCACCACCACGCCCTCCACCCGGTGCGGGCGGCCGAGCACCTCGGCGGCGCCGGCCAGGTCGCCGGACGCGACCAGCCGGCGGGTGAGGGTCGAGGAGAACGGCTCGCCGCCGCCGGCCGATCCGCACACCTGCAGGTCGACCACCTCGACGTCGAAGTCCGCCCCCCGGCCGAGCTTGGCGAGCAGGTCGACGTTGCCCGCGGCCTTGTGCCCGAAGCGGAAGTTGGGCCCCTCGATCACGGTCCGCGCGTGCAGCGCGTCCACCAGCACCTGCTGGACGAACGCCTCCGGGGACTCCTGCGAGAGCTCGAAGGTGAACGGGAGCACCAGCACCGCGTCCACGCCCAGCGCCGCGATCAGTTCCGCCCGACGCGGCTGCGGGGCGAGCAGCGCCGGGTGGCTGCCCGGCCGGACGACCTCGCTGGGGTGCGGGTCGAAGGTCACCACGACCGCCTTGGCGCCCAGCTCACGGGCCCGCTCGACGGCCCGGTTGATGATCAGCTGATGCCCGCGGTGCACCCCGTCGAACGAGCCGATGGTGACGACGCTGCGTCCCCAGTCGCCGGGGATCTCCTCCAGGCCACGCCAGCGCTGCACCCTGACCGCTCCTTGTTCCGTACGACGCGTACCTTCTGCACGCTCAAACGCTCACATCCGAACCCCTATAGCGTCCCATGCGCCCGCCCCTGCTTCGGCACCGGAAGGCCGGTTCGCCGCTGCGACGCCCGGACGAGCGGCTGCGGCGCCGCCGGCCGACCCCCCGCGCCCGGCTCCCGCTCCGCCTCCGCGGCGGCGTACTGGGGATCGCGGCCGGCCGCCACCAGAGCCCGCATCCGGGCCAGCCCCGGCCCGTCGGGCGCGGCCGGAACGCAGTCCGGCGGCCACTGCGCCAGCAGCAGGGCGAACACCGCCGACCGGCCCGCGCAGCGCACCAGCACCTCGTCGGCCTCCAGCAGCGCGGCGCAGGCACCCGCCACCACCTGCCGGACCCGCGCCTGGTCGTGTCCCGCGCAGTGCTCGGCCAGCCGCTCCAGCGCGGCCGTCAGCACCGCCGGATCGCTCTCGGCCGCCAGCAGGCCGGCCAGCAGCTCGCCCCGGGCCGGGGCTCCCCCGACGGCCAGCACCTCGACGAACGCCCGCCGGACGGCCGGGCGCGTCGTCAGCACACCCTCCACCAGCGCCCGCAGGTCCGCCGGCGCCCCCGACCGGACGGGCAGCCGCCGCAGCCGCCCGTCCAGGTACTCGACGGCGACCAGCGCGGCCCGCTCCGGACGCTCCCTCAGCAGTGCCCCGGCCAGCTCGGCACCGCGCCGCGCCACCTCCGGCCCGCCCGCCGCGGCCAGCACCCGCAGTGCCTCGGCCGGCGCCGCCCCCGGGGCCGCGAGCCGCCGTGCCAGGGCGGCGAGCACCGCCTCCGGGTGGCTCTCCAGGGCCGGGGCCAGCACCTCGGCCGTGACGAAGGGATCGTCCTCGCCGTACGCGGCCAGGGCCCGCTCCAGGTACCCGTCTCGGGTCTGCGGCGCCCGTACCAGCAGGGCCAGCGCGGCGCCGTGCAGGGCCGGTTCGTCCTCCCGGGCGAGCAGTGCGAGCGCGCTGTGGCCCAGCAGTTCGGCCCCGGGGCCGTGGGCGTGGGGGGCGGTCCGCAGGGCGTGCACGGCCGCCGCGACGTGGCGTTCGGGGCGGGGGTCGTGGCTCCAGCGGTCGACGGCCCGGCAGAGCGCGGAGGGCTCCTCGGCGGCCAGCAGCAGCAGGAGCGCGTCGGCGCGGGGGTGGGCGGCGTCGGCCAGCCGGTCCGTCAGATCGTCCAGGGCGAGCCTGCGGTGGGTGTACAGCAGCTCGTGGGCGAGGTCGGCCACGGTGGCGCCGGGCCGGTGCGGCAGCGCCCCCGGGTCGTCGAACCAGGCGCAGAGCAGCGGGATCACCGCGGCCGGGTCGGCGCGCAGCCGCCGGGCGGTGGCGGCGAGGAAGGACTGCTCGGGGCCGTCGGCGCGGACCAGGCGGCGGAGCAGGTCGAGTTCGGCCTCCGGCGGGAGGCCCAGCCCCAGCCAGAAGTCCGGCCCGAAGCGGCCGTACCCGCGCGCCACCGGCCCGCCGCCACCGGCCGCCCCGGCCCGCGCGGCCTCTGCGGCCCCATCGGCCCCTGCAACCACAGCGCCGTCCGCGTGCCGGTCCGCGAGGGCGTCCGCCAGGGCGTTCAGCAGCGCGCGGTGCGCGACCGGCTCCGGGCCGGCGGTCAGGCCCGCCGCCAGCAGCCGGCCCGCCCACCAGGCCGCCTCCCCGTCGGACGGCCGGCGGTCGAGGGCCTGCCGGAGCCGGTGCAGCCACGGGTCGAGCGCCACCGGCCCACGCTGCTCGCCGAGGGCGCGCAGGGCGGCCGTCACCGGCCCGGCGCGGTGCCGGGCCACCACCCCCAGGACGGGCCCGCCGCCGTCCGGCCGTTGAGGGCCGCCCCCGGCCGGCGCGTCCGGCCCATCCAGCTCGTCCGGCTCGGCTGGCTCGTCCGGCCCGTCCGGCTCGGCGAGCAGCAGCCGCAGGGCCGCGTCCAGGTCCAGGTGCAGCCCCTGCAGCCAGTCGGCGAACTCCTCGTGGGCCGGCCGGTACCCGGAGCCGGCCGGCACGAACAGCCGCTCCGCCAGCACCGCCGCGGCCCAGCCGCCGGCCACCGGGAACAGCTCCTCGAAGGCGTCGCGGCCGAGGGCGCCGTGCCCCGGGCCGAGCATCCGCCGGGCGGCCTCGTGCACCCGGCCGGCCACCGCCGTGGCGAGCCGCCGCAGTCGCCCGCACTCCTCGGCCGCCGGCGGCGGCCCGCCCCGGCGGTGCGCGCCCGCCCGCCGGGGCGCCGCGGCGCCGGCGATCCGCCGGGCCACGGCCAGACAGCGCAGGTCGAGGTAGCCGGCGAAGAGGTCCCCGCGCGAGGCGGGCTCGCCCTCGACGCCCGCCGCCCGGAGCTCCCCGGCCAGTCGCAGGGCCAAGGGGTGGCGCGCGTCGGCGGCGGCCAGCCGGCCGGCGGGCAGGCCGTAGCGGCGGCGGGCCCGGTCGGCGGCCTCGGCCGGCAGCGGGCCGAGCCGGTGCACGCGGGGCGGCTCCGCGGGTTCCCCGGCGGGCGGGTCGGCCGGGGCGGGCCGCAGCTGCTCCCAGGCGTCCGGGCCGCAGGCCGTCAGCAGCCGGGCCCCGCACTCCTCCAACCAGCCGGTGGCGGCCCGCAACCAGGCCGCGTCGAGCGGCGCGGGAGCCTCCTCGGGGGCGTCCAGGATCACCAGCAGCGGCCGGTGCGCGGCCGAGCAGAGCCGGGCCACCGCGGCCGGGTCCGGGGCGGGCCCCGCACCGGGCAGCTCGGCGGCGAGCAACCGGGCGGCGTGCCCCAGCGCCCGCCCGACCGGCTCGGCGAGCGAGCGGTCGGCGGCGCGCAGGTCGGCGCCGCGCAGCCAGAGCGTCGGCAACGGCCGGGCAGCGCCGGCGCGCCGGAGGGCCAGCGCGGCGAGCTCGGTCGTGCGGCCGCTGCCCGGGGCGCCGAGCAGGGCGGTGACGGTGGCCCGCGGTTCCTCCCCGACCAGTCCGTCCGGCCGGTCGACCCGGTCGGCCGCGAGGTCGGCGGCGGCGCCCGGGCCGGCGCCGGCCGCGGCCAGCTGGGCGGCGGCCAGGCGCAGGACGCCGCCCAGGTTGAGCGCCCGCCCGAGGCCCGGCACGCCGGCCGCGTTGCGGGCGAGCAGCCGGGCCAGGTCCGGGTCGGCGGCGTCCGGTACGGCGGCCAGGGCGGTGACGGGGGGCTCCGCGACCGGGTGCGGGCTGCGCAGGGCGGGGCAGAGCACGCCGAGCACGGCGCCGCTGCCGGCGTCCAGGACGGGCGCGCCCGCCGGTGGCGGCCCGGCCGGCTGCGGCAGGTCGAGCAGCAGCACTCCCCCGATCACCTGGAAGCCCTCACCCGGGGCGTACATCGCGGCGGTGGTGCCCAGCACACCGCCGCGCAGCAGGCCGGGTCGCTCGCGCCCGCCGGGCAGCCACGGCACCGCGACCGGCCGACCCGCCTCGGCGGCGGCCAGCGGCAGCGGCGGGAGCGGCAGGCCGCCGACGCGGTCGGTCCTCAGCAGGGCGAGCCCGGCACCGGGCAGCAGCAGCACGCTGTCCGCTCCGAGCACCCGGGTCTGGCCGCCGGGGGTGTGCAGGACCACCCGGTCGAGGCCCGCCACCACCTCGTGCGCGGTCAGGACGGTGCCCTGCGGGTCGGCGACGAAGCCGATGCCCCGCAGGCGGCCCGCCAGGTCGTGGATCCGGACCAGGGACCGCCCCGGATCCGCCGGCGCAGCACCGCCCAGGCCACCCGTCATCGGCGCCGCCCTTCCCGAAGGGCCGTGCGGGCCCTGGGCGGGCCCGCCACGGCCGTCGTGCCCGGCCGCCCGGGAGTCTGCCCGCCCCGGTGCCCGCACGACCCCGCGCGCGCCGTTCACCACCCCGGTTCACCTCGCGCGCTCGCCCGTCCGGGTGAGCCCCGTCCCGGGTGGGGGTGCGGGCCGACCGGAACGGGCGGGGGTGCAGGGCCGGGCCCGCAGACGGCGCGAGCCCGTACGCGACGTGCGCGTACGGGCTCGCGAAGGCGGCCGAAGGTGCCGAGCACCGGCCCGCGGTGCGGCGGGCGGGCCGCAGGCTCAGCCGACGAAGACGGCGACCGGGCGGGCGTGGCCGCCCTTCTCCTCCACCAGCGCCAGGAACCGCTCCTCCGGGCCGAAGACGGCGATCGGGCCGTCCACCCCCAGCCCGGGGGCCTTCAGCTTCATGCCGTTGGCGAGCAGTCTGGCCTGGTCGGCGTCGATGTCCCAGCGGGGGAAGGCCGCCGCGGCGGCCTCGCCGATCGGCAGCACCTCCAGCTTCTCCTCCAGCTGCTCCAGCGTGCGGGCCGACTCCACCGAGTACGGGCCGACCCTGGTGCGGCGCAGGGCGGTCAGGTGGCCGCCGACCCCGAGGTCGGCCCCGAGGTCGCGCGCCAGCGCCCGGATGTACGACCCGGAGGAGCACTCCACGGTGACGTCCAGGTCGACCACCGGCGTCCCGTCCTCGGCCACGGCCTCGCGCAGCTCGTGCACGGTGAAGGAGTGGATGGTGGTCGCCCGGGCGGGGATCTCGAAGTCCTCGCCCTCGCGCACCCGGGTGTAGGACCGCTTGCCGTCGATCTTGATGGCGCTGACCTTGGACGGCACCTGCATGATCTCGCCGGTCAGCTTCGCCACCCCGGCGTCCACGGCCTGCCTGGTCACCCCGGTGGCGGGGGTCGAGGAGGTGACCTCGCCCTCGCGGTCGTCGGTGACGGTGTCCTGGCCGAGCCGCACCGTGGCCTCGTAGGTCTTGGCGGTGAGCATCAGGTGCCCGAGCAGCCTGGTGGCCCGCTCGACGCCGATGACCAGCACTCCGGTGGCCATCGGGTCCAGCGTGCCGGCGTGGCCGACCTTGCGGGTGCCGGCCAGCCACCGCATCTTGGCCACTACCCCGTGCGAGGTGATGCCCTCCGGCTTGTCGACGATGACCAGGCCGTCGGGGCCGGTTCCCTTGCGCTTCATCGGTTCATTTCTCCAGGACGTGCAACAGCGGACGGGCGGTGGAGGACGTGCGGAAGGAGGCGGACGCCACGGGTGCGGAGCCGGACGGGCGGGCCGCCGTCGGTCACCCGGCGGCCGGGCCGCCGGCCGCGTCCAGCGCCGCCCGGAAGCGCGCCACCACGGTCGCGACGTCCTCCCGGGTGGAGAACCCGGCCGCGAAGGTGTGCCCGCCGCCGCCCAGCTCGGCGCAGACGCGGGCGACGTCCACCGCGCCCTTGGAACGGGAGGAGCCGCGCAGGGTGCCGTCCGGGTCCTGCTTGAGGACGAGCGCGACCTCGGCCTCGGCCGGGCGGCGCAGGATGTCGATCAGGCCCTCGATCTCCTCCACGGTGACGCTGAACAGGGCCAGGTCCTCGTACGGGACCCAGCTCCAGACCAGCCCGAGGCCGCCGGCCGCGTCCGGCTCGAAGACCGCCCGCTCCAGCGCGCCGGCGAGGACCTTGAGGTAGCCGAAGGAGGAGGTGTCCCAGAGCTGCCGCGAGATCAGGTCGTGCCGGATGCCGGTGGCCAGCAGCCGACCGGCGAGTTCGTGGGTGGCCGGGGTGGTGGCGGCGTACTTGAACGAGCCGGTGTCGGTGGCCACGCCGGTGTAGAGGCAGGTCGCCAGGTCCTGGTCGAGCGGTACGCCCAGGCGCCGCAGCAGCTCGTCCACCAGCACGGCGGTCGCCGGCGCGGTCGGATCGATCAGCTGGTGGGTACCGAAGCCGGGGTTGGAGGCGTGGTGGTCGACGACCACCAGCACCGGCGCGGCGAAGGCCTTCCCGTGGAGCAGCCCGAGCCGCCCCTCGGAGGCCACGTCGAAGCAGAGCACCAGGTCGGGGACGTCGGGGACGTCGGCGGCCGGGACGATCAGCTCCTGCCCGGGCAGGAAGGCCAGCGACTCGGGGACGATCTGCGGGTCGTCCCCGAAGGAGACCCGCACCTCGTGGCCGAGCGAGCGCAGCGCGAGGCCGGCCGCGAGGGCCGAGCCGAGCGCGTCACCGTCGGGGCAGATGTGGCAGATCAGGTCGATGGAGCGGGCGCGCCCGATCTCGGCCACGACCTGCTGCCAGACCAGCTCGAAGCCCGGGACCTCGGCGCGCGGGCCCGGAAGCACCGCGAGGGCACCCTCCACCGAGTTGGTGGAGGACGCCCCCGAAGTCCCGCCGGCCGCCGCCGCGCCGTCTGCCGCTGCACTCACCACGGAGTCGGCCACCGCCGGCTCGCCGGCCATGACTACTCGTCCTCGTCGTCACGCTCGGAGGCCGGGACCTTGTACGGGTCCGCCTCTCCGGCGTACGACTTCCCGGTCGCCGTGGTGCGCACCTCGGCGTCGATCTGCCGGGCCCGGTCGAGCAGGTCGTCGATGTTGCGGGCGTTGTCCGGCAGGGCGTCCGCGACGAAGGTCAGGGACGGGGTGTGGCGCACACCGGTCTCCTTGCCGACGGTGCTGCGGAGAATGCCCTTGGCGCTCTCCAGCCCGGCGGCCGCGGCCTGGCGCTCGGTCTCGTCGCCGTAGACCGTGTAGAAGATGGTGGCCTCCCGCAGGTCACCGGTGACCCGGGTGTCGGTGATGGTCACGAAGCCCAGTCGCGGGTCCTTGACCCGCCGCTGCAGGGTCTCGGCGACCACCACCTGGATGCGGTCGGCGAGCTTGCGCGCCCTTGCCTTGTCGGTCACGTTGCCTCCTCGTGCAGTGGGCCCGGTACTCGGGGGTCGAAAGCTCACCCTCAGGGGCCCATGCCCCAACGTACCGGCCCGCGCCCAGCCTTGTGGGCGCTCTCGGTCCTGATCTGTGTGAGAGTGGCGACTCCCGCCGCTCCCACTGCGGATCTCAGTCGTCGTCGTCCCCGTGGTAGCGCCTCCTCACGGAGAGCAGCTCCACCTCGGGGCGGCCGGCGACCAACCGCTCACAGCTGTCCAGGATCTCGGTGACGAACCCGGCCTCGCCGGACACCACCGCGACGCCGATCTCGGCCCTGCGGTGCAGATCCTGGTTCCCTACTTCCGCCGCGCACACGCTGTACTTGCGCTGCAGCTCGGCCACGATGGGCCGCACGATCGAGCGCTTCTCCTTCAGCGAGTGGACGTCGCCGAGCAGGAGGTCGAACGTGAGTGTTCCTACGAACATGTGTGACAGGTCAAGCCGACCTGGAGGCCTCGGGGGGAGCCCGGTGACCGGGCTGATGTACGAGGACCCTACACAGTGGACCGGGGCCGGTCGACGGGAAATTCCCCGCCGACCGGCCCCGGACCGACCACTCGCCTACGCGCGCGGCTTCTCGCGCATCTCGTAGGTCTCGATGACGTCCTCGACCTTGATGTCGTTGAACGACCCGAGGGTCACACCGGCCTCGAAGCCCTCGCGGACCTCGGTCGCGTCGTCCTTGAAACGACGCAGGCCCTCGATGGTGAGGTTCTCCGTGATGACCTTGCCGTCGCGGATGAGGCGTGCCTTGGCGTTGCGGCGCAGCAGGCCCTCGCGGACGATGACACCCGCGATGTTGCCGAACTTGGAGGAGCGGAACACCTCGCGGATCTCCGCGGAACCGAGGCGCACCTCCTCGTACTCCGGCTTGAGCATGCCCTTGAGGGCCGACTCGATCTCCTCGATCGCCTGGTAGATGACCGAGTAGTACCGGACGTCCACGCCTTCCTTGTCGGCCGCGGTACGGGCACGGCCTTCGGCGCGCACGTTGAAGCCGATGATGATGGCGTCGGAGCCCATCGCCAGGTTGACGTCGGACTCGGTGATCGCACCCACACCGCGGTGCAGGATGCGGAGCTCGACCTCCTCGCCCACGTCGAGCTTGACGAGGGCGTCCTCCAGGGCCTCCACGGAACCGGAGACGTCACCCTTGATGATGAGGTTGAGCTGCTCGATCTCGCCGGCCGCGATGGCCTTGTCGAGGTCCTCCAGCGACACCCGGACCCGGCGCTGCGCGAACGCGGCGTTGCGGTCACGGGCCGAGCGCTTCTCGGCGATCTGACGCGCGGTGCGGTCCTCGTCGACGACGATGAAGCTGTCGCCGGCGCGGGGCACCGAGGTGAGACCGAGGAGCAGCACCGGACGGGACGGGCCGGCCTCGGCGAGGCTGTTGCCGTTCTCGTCCAGCATGGCGCGGACGCGACCGTAGGCGTCGCCGACCACGATCGAGTCGCCGACGCGCAGCGTGCCGCGCTGGACCAGGACGGTCGCCATGGCGCCGCGGCCCTTGTCGAGGTGCGCCTCGATGGCGATGCCCTGCGCGTCCTGCTCCGGGTTGGCCCGCAGGTCGAGCGAGGCGTCGGCGGTCAGGACGACCGCCTCCAGCAGCTGGTCGATGTTCAGACCCTGGCGCGCGGAGATGTCGACGAACATGGTGTCGCCGCCGTACTCCTCCGCCACCAGACCGAACTCGGTCAGCTGACCGCGGACCTTGGTCGGGTCGGCGCCCTCGACGTCGATCTTGTTGACGGCGACCACGATCGGCACGCCCGCGGCCTTGGCGTGGTTCAACGCCTCGACCGTCTGCGGCATGACACCGTCGTTGGCCGCGACCACCAGGATCGCGATGTCGGTGGACTTGGCACCACGGGCACGCATGGCGGAGAACGCCTCGTGACCCGGGGTGTCGAGGAAGGTGATCGGACGCTCTTCGCCGTTCACCGTCGCCGACACCTGGTAGGCACCGATGTGCTGGGTGATGCCACCGGCCTCGCCGGCCACCACGTTGGTCTTGCGGATGGCGTCCAGCAGGCGGGTCTTACCGTGGTCGACGTGACCCATGACGGTGACGACCGGCGGGCGCGCCTCCAGCATGTCCTCGTCGCCCTCGTTCGCACCGAAGTCGATGTCGAACGACTCCAGCAGCTCACGGTCCTCGTCGTCACGGCTGACGATCTCCAGGACGAAGCCCATCTCGTCCGCCAGCAGCTGCAGCGTGGCGTCGGAGACCGACTGGGTCGCGGTGACCATCTCACCGAGGTTGAACATCACCGAGACGAGCGCGGCCGGGTTGGCGTTGATCTTCTCCGCGAAGTCCATCAGCGAGGCGCCGCTCGACAGGCGAACGGTCTGGCCGTTGCCGCGGGGCAGCATCACACCGCCGACGGACGGGGCCTGCATGGCCTCGTACTCCTGGCGACGCGCGCGCTTCGACTTGCGGGCACGGGCCGGGCGACCGCCCGGGCCACGACCGAAGGCACCCTGCGTGCCACCACGGGCACCCGGGCCGCCGGGACGGCCGCCGAAGCCACCGGGACGCGGGCCGAAGCCACCGCCGCCACCGGGAGCGCCACCGGGACGCGGGCCGCCGAAGCCGCCACCGGCCGGGCGCGAACCCGGACCGGCCGGACGGCCGGCGAAGCCGGGACGAGCGCCACCGGCGCCGGCACCCGGACCACCCGGACGGCCACCGGGGCCACCGGGACCACGGCCACCGGGGCCCGGACGCGGGCCCGGACCGGCCGGACGCTGCGGCATCATGCCCGGGTTCGGACGCGGCATGCCGGACGGGCTGGGCCCACCCGGACGCGGACCGGCCGGACGCGGCATGCCGTCGGGGCGCGCGGCGCCACCGGGACGCGGAGCGCCACGGTCGGCACCCGGAGCACCGGCGGGACGCGGACGGTCGCCACCGGGACGCGGAGCGCCACGGTCGGCACCGGGAGCGCCCGCGGGACGCGGACGGTCGCCACCGGGACGCGGAGCGCCACGGTCGGCACCGGGAGCACCGGCGGGACGCGGACGGTCGCCACCGGGACGCGGAGCGCCACGGTCGGCACCCGGAGCACCGGCACCCGGACGAGCGGCACCCGGCGCGGCCGGACGACGGTCACCCGGACGGGCCATGCCGGTGGCACTGCCCGAGGTGAACGGGTTGTTGCCGGGGCGCGGACCGGCCGGGCGCGGGCCCGGACGGGCGCCGGCACCGGCGGCCTGCGCGGCCGGACGTGCGGCCTGGGCCGGACGCTCCGGGGCGGCGGGCGCCGCGTCACCGGCGGGAGCCGGCGAGGAGAACTCGGCCGCGGGAGCGGCCGGGGCCGCCGGGGTGACCGGACGCGCGGCCGGGCGCGGGCCCGGGGCGGCGGCCGGCTTCACCGGGGCGGGGGCGGCCGGGGCGGCGGGAGCCGCGGCGGCCGGGGTGGGACGGGGACCCGGGGTCGCGGCAGGGCGCGGTCCCGGCGTGGGGGCACCCGGGCGGGGTGCGGCCGAACCGGCGGCGGAGCCGCCGGCGGGCTGGGGCGCCGCGGGCTTGCGCGGGCCAGGCTTGGCAGCGGAACCACCCGTGGGGGCCACACCAAGCGCGTCAGTCAACTTGCGTACGACCGGCGCCTCGATAGTCGAGGACGCCGAACGGACGAACTCGCCGAGCTCGGTGAGCTTGGCCATGACGGCCTTGCTCTCCAAGCCAAGCTCCTTGGCGAGTTCGTAAACCCGGACCTTAGCCACTTCACTCCTGTCTATGAGTCCGGGGTGATCGTCCGCCGGACTGTCGCTACTTCATGGGCGTACCCATCGCGTACTCATCGCGTACTCATCGAGTGCTCATCGCAATCTCGACCTACTTCCACATCGCGAGGTACCTGACTGGATCGCACGGCGCGCGGATACACGCGCGCACTGTGCTTGTTGCGGTGGTTCTCCGCCGTGGTGACGGCGGCCGTAGCGGGCGGAGTCCCCCTCCAGGCGGGCCTGAGGGAAGCCTCAGGGCGCCGGGGTGCCGCCAACCCGCTCCTCGATGTACTCGCGGAGCCGCTCCGTGTCGAGCGTGCCCTGGAGCCGGAAGGCCCTGGGGAACGCGCGACGGCGGACCGCGAGGTCGAGGCAGGTCGGGTCGGGATGCAGGTGCGCACCCCGGCCCGGCAGTGCGCCACGGGGATCGGGGACGCAGACGCCCTCGACCGCCGTGACACGCAACAGCTGGTGCTTGGCCGCTCGCTTGCGGCAGCCCACGCAGGTGCGCTCCGGGCGTGCTCGGACATGCGTCCGGCCAGACGAAGGCAAGTCTACCCCTCCGAAGGGACATGGTGCCGCCCCGCCGATCCGGGCGGGACGGCACGGTGACTCGGACCGGTGCGGGACCTACTCTCCCGCGCGCTCCCGGCCGTCCTGCCCGGACCCGCCCTCGGGCTGCCCCTCGGTGTCCGGCCGGATGTCGATCCGCCAGCCGGTGAGGCGGGCGGCCAGGCGGGCGTTCTGCCCCTCCTTGCCGATCGCCAGCGACAGCTGGTAGTCCGGCACGATCACCCGTGCGGAGCGCTGGTTGTAGTCGACGATCTCGACCTTCGTCACCCGGGCGGGGGACAGCGCGGCGGCGACCATCTCCGCCGGGTCCTCCGACCAGTCGACGATGTCGATCTTCTCGCCGTGCAGCTCGGCCATCACGTTGCGCACCCGGCTGCCGACCGGACCGATGCAGGCGCCCTTGGCGTTCAGGCCCTGACGGCGGGACCAGACGGCGATCTTGGTGCGGTGGCCGGCCTCACGGGCGATCGCGGCGATCTCGACGCTGCCGTCGGCGATCTCCGGGACCTCCAGCGCGAACAGCTTGCGCACCAGGTTGGGGTGGGTGCGCGAGAGCGTCACCGACGCGCCGCGGACACCGCGGCGCACGGCGACCACGTAGCACTTCAGCCGGGTGCCGTGCTTGTAGTCCTCGCCCGGCACCTGCTCCTGCGGAGGCAGGATGGCCTCCAGCTTGCCGATGTCGACCAGGATGTTCTTGGGGTCGTTGCCCTGCTGGACGACACCGGTGACGATGTCGCCCTCCTTGCCCGCGTACTCGCCGAAGGTCTGGTCGTCGGCGGCGTCGCGCAGCCGCTGCAGGATGACCTGCTTCGCGGTGCTGGCGGCGATCCGGCCGAAACCGCTCGGGGTGTCGTCGAACTCCTTGGGCTCGACGCCCTCGTCCAGCTCGCTCGCGTCCTCCAGCGCCCACACCGTCACGTGGCCGCTCTTGCGGTCCAGCTCGACGCGCGCGCGGCGGCGGGAGCCCTCGGTGCGGTGGTACGCGATGAGGAGGGCCGACTCGATCGACTCGACCAGCAGGTCGAAGGGGATGTTCTTCTCGGTAACCAGCCCACGCAGGGCGCTCATGTCGATGTCCACGGCTACGCCTCCTCGTCTTTCTTCACGTTCATGGTGCGGATGGTGCGGAGGTCGTCACTCCGCGTCCCGGTCGTCGGGGGCGTCGCCTAGGCGCGGTCCTCGTCGGAGTCCCCGGACCCCTCGGTGCCGTCGTCGTCGGCGATGTCGTCGTCAGCGATGTCGTCGTCGGCGGCGTCATCCAGGTGGGGGTCCTCGAAGTCCGGGGCCTCGTCGAGGAGCTTCTCGTCCTTGCGGTTGAACTCCACCTGGACGCGCGCCTTGGCCACCTCGGAGTACTCCAGACGGCGCTCCTTGGCCCGGCCGCGGCCCTTCACCGGCTGGACCTCGACCAGCGCGCCGTCCTCGTCCGGCGAGAGCACCCGGGCGACGATCTCGGTGCCGTCCGCGAGCTGCGCCTTGACCAGCCGGCCCTCGGCCCGGCGCCAGTGGCGGGGCTCGGTGAGGGTGCGCTCGGCACCCGGGGAACCGACCTCCAGCACGTACGCGCCGCTGCCCATCACGTCGGACTCGTCCAGCGCCTCGCCGACCACGCGGCTGAACTCGGCGATGGCGTCCAGGTCCACGCCGCCGTCGGCGTCCACGTCGACCTGCACCTGGCGGCGGCTGCCGGCCTGGGTGACCTTGACCTCTTCCAGGTCCAGCCCGGCGTCGGCGGCCAGCGGCTCCAGCAACGCACGCAGCCGGTCGATCTGGGTGGTGCTCATCCGGGTGACTCCTCGGCCGCGTCTGCTGTTGTCAGAAGGTCATACTGCATCGCCTCCGGGGTGGAACCCCCACAGGGCGGATCGCAGCAACTCGGCCCAAAGCCTATCCGGTCAACCCCCGAACCACCGATTCCGCACACCCCGGCGCCGGGGCCGCCGGGCCCCACTGCGAGCAAGGTCACACCGCGGGCCCGGTCCCCGAAGGATGTCCGCGGACGTGGGGATTCTGTAATCATTCACGCCATCGGGAGTCGAGGCGCTCCCCCACCACCCGGGAGAGACACCGATGCAGCCCCCCGTCCGACGGACCACCCTGACCCTCGGGCTGCTCACCGCCGCCGCACTGCTCGCCGCCTGCACCGGATCCCCGCACGAGGACCGGCGCGACCAGCAGCAGACGGACCCCGACCTGCCGGTGCGGACCCGGGCCGTGGCGGCCACCGACGCCCTCCTCGCCGCCTACGACACCGTCCTCGCCGGCGCCGGCGCCGGCCGGGCCGGGGAGCTCCAGCCGCTGCGGGCCGACCTGCTGCGCCACCGGGCCGCCTTCGCCGAGGGGCTGGGGGCCACCGCACCGCCCGCCACCGCACCGCCCGCCAGCACGGTGCCCGCCACCGGCAGCCCGGCCGCCACCGCCTCCGGCCCGGCCGCCACCGCGACCCCCGTCACCACCGTGGCCGAACTCGGCGCCGCCGAACGGCGGACGGCGCAGGCCCGGCTCGCCGACCTGCCCGCCGCCTCGCCCGACCTCGC
Organism: Kitasatospora sp. NPDC057015; assembly: GCF_042673745.1. NCBI lineage: Bacteria > Bacillati > Actinomycetota > Actinomycetes > Kitasatosporales > Streptomycetaceae > Kitasatospora > Kitasatospora sp. NPDC057015. The sequence goes on along the minus strand of NZ_JBHUSG010000049.1, from coordinate 35,052 downwards.
CCGACTGCTCGCCTCGGTCTCCGCCTCCGACGCGCTGCACGCCGCCGCGCTCGGCGACACCACCCCGGTGACCGGCCCCGCCGGGGGCACCGCCGCCGCGCCGACCGGCGCCGGCACCTCCCCGACCCCCACCGCAACGGGCACCGCCTCCGCCGGCGCGACCGGAGGCACCGCGGCCGCCTCCCCGACCGCGGCCGCCTCCCCGACCGCGGGCGCCACCACCGCGGGCGCCACCAGCACCGCGACGCCGCTGCCCGACGCGGCGGCCACCGCCCTGCAGAGCGCCCTGGCCGCCGAGCACGCCGCCGTCTACGGCTACGGCGTGGTCGGCGCCCGACTCCCCGACGACCAGCAGCGGACGGACGCCCGCGCCGCCTTCGCCGCCCACGAGGCCCGGCGGGACGCCTGGCGCCGGCAGCTGGCCGGCGCGGGCGCCAGCCCCGGCGCGGCCGCCCCCGGCTACCAGCTGCCCTTCGCCGTGGGCGACGCGGCCGGCGCCGCCAGGCTGGCCGCCCACATCGAGGCCCGACTGGCCGACGTGTACGGAGAACTGGTCGCCGCCCTGCCCGCCGACGGGCGCACCGGCGCCGCCGACGCCCTGCGCGGCACCGCCCTGCAGGCCCACCGCTGGGGCGCCGCCGCCACCGCCTTCCCCGGCCTGCCCGAGCCCGCCGCCTCCGCCACCGGCACGCCCGGCACCGCACCGGCCTCGACCCCGGCCGGCTGACACCACCCGGTCGCTTCGCTGACCTGCGGGTTCCCGTTCATGGCCGACAATGGACGGGTAGTAACCAGCGGGGGAGCGTCCAACCGGAAGGCCAGCATGTCGGCAGCACCAGCGCGGATCACCGTCCCGCAGCACCTGGTCCGGAGCGTCGGCGCCCGCCAGGGCGACGACGGCCGCGCCTGGCTGGAGGGCCTGCCCGAGCGGGTCACCGGCTACCTCCGGCACTGGGACCTGACGCTGGAGCGGATCCTGGACCCGGGCGGCCGGCTCAGCCTGATCGGGTACGTCCACCGCGACGACCTGAGCCCGGCCGTGCTCAAGGCCGGACTGATCACCCCCGAGACCGCCCAGGAGCACGCCGCCCTCACCCACTGGGCCGGCCGCGGCGCCGTCCTGCTGCTGGCCGCCGAACCCGCCGAGGGCATGCTGCTGCTGGAGCGCCTGCACGGCGAGATCCCGCTGCGCTCGCTGGCCGAGGCCAAGGCCATGCTGGAGGCCGCCGGCCTGCTCCAGCGCCTCTGGGTGCCACCGGCCGAGGGCCATCCGTTCACCACCGTGGCCGACCGCGTGGCCGTGCTCTCCGACGGCATCCGCCGCCATCGCGACCTGCCCGGCGCGGCGGACACCCGGCCGCTCGCCGACGAGGCCCTGGGCATCGCCGACGACCTGCTGGGATCGGGCGACGAGCGGTTCCTGCTGCACGGCGACTTCCACCACGGCAACGTGCTGGCCGCCGACCGCTCGCCCTGGCTGGCCATCGACCCCCGACCGCTGGTCGGCGAACGCGCCTACGACCTGGCCCGGCTCGCCCAGGACCGGATGGACACCCTGGTCGGCTCCCCCGGCCCGCGCGGCGCCGCCCGCCGCCGGCTGCACCAGCTCGCCGAGGCGGTCGAGGTCGACCACGACCGGCTGCGCGGCTGGACCCTGTTCCGCAGCGTCGCCACCGGACTGCACAGCCTGGACGCCGGCGACACGGCGACCGCCCAGCTCTACCTGGAGTTCGCCGACTGGCTCTGAGCCGCCCGGCCCGGCAGCAACGGCAGCGTCGCGCCCATCACGACGTACGGGCGGTCGGTGTTCGGGAAGCGCACCGCACGCGCGAGGTCCCGGTAGCCCAGCGAGCGGTACAGCCGGCGGGCCGGGGTCTCCTCGTCGATCGCCGACAGGATGCTGCGGTGCAGGCCGGACTGCTCGCACAGGCGCCTGATCAGCCCGCTCCCCACCCCCCGGCCCTGGAACTGCGGCAGCACGTGCAGTTCGGTGACGGCGAAGACGTCGTCCAGCCAGTCGCCGTACCCGCGCGCCTCCAGGTGCGGCTGGATCACCGTGCTCCACCAGTGCTCCCGGTGGTTGGGCATGCCGTAGCCGAAGCCGACCAGCCGGCCGCCGCTCATCGCCCCCAGCGCGATCACCCCGGGCTGCAGGGCGTGCCGCCCGACGATCTGCAGGCGGACCGCGACCTCCTCGGACGTCAGCCCGAAGGCCCGCGCCTGCACCTCCAGCGCGTACGGCGCCCAGGCCGCCAGGTCGATGGCCTCGATCGTCACCTCGGTCAGCTGCTCCATGCCCCGGGACGTTACTACCTGCCGCGCCCTCGGCGGGCCCCGACGGACCTCGAAGCAGGGCGCTTCGGGGCGGAACGCCCCGCAGCCCCCCGCCGGCTCAGAACAGCACGCTCATGAAGGCGCCGACCTCGCGGAAGCCGACCCGGCGGTACGCGGCACGGGCCCGCAGGTTGTAGTCGTTCACGTACAGCGAGACCACCGGTGCGACCTCCCGCAGGGCGAGGTCGAGGACGGCCGCCATCCCGGTGACGGACAGCCCCCGGCCGCGGTGCTCGGGGGCGACCCAGACGCCCTGGATCTGGCAGGCGCCCTTGGTGACGGCGCCGATCTCGGCCTTGAAGACCACCTGGCCGTCCTCGTCGAAGCGCGCGAAGGAGCGACCGGTGCTCACCAGTTCGGCGACCCGGGCCTGGTAGAGCAGGCCGCCGTCACCGGCCAGCGGGGAGATGCCGACCTCCTCGGTGAACATCGCCACGCAGGCGGGCATCACGGCCTCGACCTCGTTCTTGCGCACCCGGCGCACCAGCGGATCGGGCGTCACCCCGGCGGCCGGCGCGGTGGCGGCCATCAACGGCTGGTGCGCCCGGACCTCGCGGGCGGGGCCCCAGCTGCGCTCCAGCAGCGCCCACAGGGCGGCGGTGGAATCGGCCGGGCCGACGATGGAGGAGCAGCGGCGCCCCTGCCGGCGGGCCCGCTCCGCGAAGGCGCGGACGGCCTCCGGGCCGGCGTTGACCAGCACCAGGTTGGCCCCGGCGTAGCAGAGGGACTCCAGGCCGCCGTTCTCGTCGTACCAGCCCCACATCTCGCCGCCCAGGCGCCAGGGGTCGAGCCCGACGGACTCCACCCTGGTCGCGACGAAGGCGTTGGCGACCGGGTCCCGGTGGAGCACCGCCAGGGTGTCCGCCAGGTCCGGGGCGTCGAGGACGCGGGTGGTCGCCAGGGCGCGTGCGGCCTGGAACGCACTGGGGAGCATCACACCTCGATCGAGCATCGAGACAGCACCTCACTGAGAGACTCTTGCCGCACCCTACTCCGTGGCCCCACCCGGATACGGCCACGGGGTCGTCCGTCGACGGACGACCCCGCAGCGGACTTCGGTCAGTCGGCGGCGACCACGGTCGGCGCGCCCGCCTCGACACCCTCGGCCTGCATCAGCTCGGCGAGCTTCAGGGCCTCCTCGATCAGGGTCTCGACGATCTTCGACTCGGGGACCGTCTTGATGACCTCGCCCTTCACGAAGATCTGGCCCTTGCCGTTGCCGGAGGCGACGCCGAGGTCGGCCTCGCGGGCCTCGCCCGGGCCGTTGACGACGCAGCCCATGACGGCGACGCGCAGCGGCACCTCCATGCCCTCCAGGCCGGCGGTGACCTCCTCGGCGAGCTTGTAGACGTCCACCTGGGCGCGGCCGCAGGACGGGCAGGAGACGATCTCCAGGCCGCGCTGGCGCAGGTTCAGCGACTCCAGGATCTGGTTGCCCACCTTGACCTCCTCGGCCGGCGGGGCCGACAGGGAGACCCGGATGGTGTCGCCGATGCCCTCGGACAGCAGCGCGCCGAAGGCGACCGCGGACTTGATGGTGCCCTGGAAGGCCGGACCGGCCTCGGTGACGCCCAGGTGCAGCGGGTAGTCGCAGGCCGCCGCGAGCTGGCGGTACGCGTTGATCATCACGACCGGGTCGTTGTGCTTGACCGAGATCTTGATGTCGCGGAAGTCGTGCTCCTCGAACAGCGAGCACTCCCAGAGCGCGGACTCGACCAGCGCCTCCGGGGTGGCCCGGCCGTACTTCTCCAGCAGCCGCTTGTCGAGCGAGCCGGCGTTGACGCCGATCCGGATCGGGACGCCGGCGTCCTTGGCGGCCTTGGCGATCTCGCCGACCTTGTCGTCGAACTGCTTGATGTTGCCCGGGTTCACCCGGACCGCCGCACAGCCGGCCTCGATCGCCGCGAAGACGTACTTCGGCTGGAAGTGGATGTCGGCGATCACCGGGATGCCCGACTTCTTGGCGATGATCGGCAGCGCGTCCGCGTCGTCCTGGGTCGGCACGGCCACCCGGACGATCTGGCAGCCGGAGGCCGTCAGCTGGGCGATCTGCTGGAGGGTCGCGTTGATGTCGGCGGTGACGGTGGTCGTCATCGACTGCACGGAGATCGGGGCGTCGCCACCCACCGGAACGTTGCCGACCATGATCTGCCGCGAGACGCGGCGGGTGGCCAGCGGCTTGAGCGGCAGGGACGGAATACCGAGCGAGATCGCGGTCATGTGCGCAGGGTTCCCCGGGGTTGAGGTGGGTGGTCCGGCCGCTTGCGGCTGCCGGGCCGGGTGCGCAGACGTACGCGCACCCGGCGTCCAACGGTACGGCACCTGCGGCGGGCGGAGCACATCCGCCCGCCGGCGCCGGCTAGGTGATCTTGACAGGGTTGACGAGGTCGGCTACCAGCACGAGCAGGGTGAAGCCGATGAAGATGCTGGCCACCACGTAGGCCGCCGGCATCAGCTTGGCCACGTCGAACGGGCCCGGGTCGGCCCGCCGCAGCAGCCGGGCGATCCGGCGCCGGACGGACTCCCAGAGCGCGCCCGCGATGTGGCCGCCGTCCAGCGGGAGCAGCGGCAGCATGTTGAAGAGGAACAGCGACAGGTTGATCCCCGCGAGCAGGTTCACCATGACGGCGACCCGCTGGGTGGCCGGGATCTCCAGCGCGAAGACGTCGCCGCCGATCCGGGCGGCGCCGACCATGCCGATCGGGGAGTCGGCGTCCCGCGGGGTGCCGTCCACGATGGAGTGCCACAGGCCGGGGATCTTGCCCGGCAGCGCGACCAGCGACTTCACGCCGGTCTCCGCGTTGGTGTACATCCGGTCGAGGCTGTCGGTGAAGCCGAGCTTGACCACGCCGTTGACCGGGACGAAGCCGAGGAAGCCCGCCTCCACGGTCTGGCCCTTGAGCGGAATGCCGTTGCCGTCGTACTTCTGCACCTGGTTGACGCCGATGGTCGGGGTGAGGGTGACCCGCTGCCCGTCGCGCTCGACCACCACCGGCACCGTGCGGCCGGCGGACCTGCGGATGTCCGCCTGGAGCCGGTCGTAGTCGCGGATCCGGTCGCCGTCGAAGAACAGGACGGTGTCGCCGCTGCGCAGCCCGGCCGCCGCAGCCGGCGAGGCCGCCGCACCGGCCGGGCAGGTGTCGGTGGGCTGGCCGGCCGGCACCACGCACTGCTGCACCAGCTTGACCGTCGGCAGGGTGTCCTGGACGCCGAAGCCCATCATCACGGTCAGGAACAGTCCGAAGGCCAGGATCAGGTTCATGAACGGGCCCGCGAACATCACGATGACGCGCTTCCACGGCTTGCGGGTGTAGAACAGCCGCTGCTCGTCGCCGTCCTGCAGCTCCTCGTAGGAGGCCTCCCTGGCGTCCTCGATCATGGAGCGCCAGGGCGAACTGCTGCGCTGGGTGATCCGGCCGTCCTTGCCGGGCGGGAACATCCCGATCATGCGGATGTACCCGCCGAGCGGGACGGCCTTGATCCCGTACTCCGTCTCGCCCTTCTTGCGGGACCAGACGGTCGGGCCGAAGCCGACCATGTACTGCGGCACCCGGATGCCGAAGACCTTCGCCCAGGAGAGGTGCCCGAGCTCGTGCCAGGCGATCGAGAACAGCAGCCCGACCACGAAGACCGCCAGGCCGATTCCCCACATCACTGCCGCCACCGCTGGTCCTCCGTCATGCCGCTCAGTCCACCCATCGGGTCCGTACCGTCCCTGTCGTCCCTACGGCGCTCAGCCGGCCGCCAGCTCGCGGGCCCGGGCGCGGGCCCAGTCCTCGGCGTGCAGGACGTCCTCGACCCGGAGAGAAGTTCCCGGGGCCGGCGTTCCGTGCTCGGCCACGACCTTGGCAACAGTGTCCACGATCCCCGTGAACGCGAGACGGCCCTTCAGGAAGGCCTCCACGCACTCCTCGTTGGCGGCGTTGAACACCGCGGGGGCGGTGCCGCCGAGCGTCCCGACCTCGCGGGCCAGCTCCACGGCGGGGAAGGCCTCGTCGTCCAGCGGGAAGAACTCCCAGGTGGCCGCCTTGGTCCAGTCGCAGCCGGGGGCGGCGTCCGGGACGCGGTCCGGCCAGCCGAGGCCGAGCGCGATCGGCATCCGCATGTCCGGCGGGCTCGCCTGGGCGAGCGTCGAGCCGTCCGAGAACTCCACCATCGAGTGGACGACGGACTGCGGATGGACCACGACCTCGATCCGGTCGAACGGCACGTCGTACAGCAGGTGCGCCTCGATCACCTCCAGGCCCTTGTTGACCAGGGTCGCCGAGTTGATCGTGATGACCGGGCCCATCGCCCAGGTCGGGTGCGCCAGCGCGTCGTCCGGCGTGACGGCGGCGAGCTGCGCGCGGCTGCGACCGCGGAACGGGCCGCCGCTCGCGGTCACCACCAGCTTGCGGACCTCCGCGCGGGTGCCGCCGGCCAGCGCCTGGAAGATCGCGGTGTGCTCGGAGTCCACCGGGACGATCTGGCCCGGCTTCGCCAGCGCCTTCACCAGCGGGCCGCCGACGATCAGCGACTCCTTGTTGGCCAGCACCAGCACCCGCCCGGCGCGCAGCGCCGCCAGCGTCGGGCGCAGGCCGATGGAGCCGGTGATGCCGTTCAGGACGGAGTGGCACTCCAGCCCGGCCAGCTCGGTGGCCGCGTCCGGGCCGGTCAGGATCGCGGGCAGCGGCCGGCCGGCCGCCTTCGCCGCCAGCGCCTCGCGCAGCGCGGGCTCGGCCGCCGGATCGGCGATCGCGACCGTGTGCACGCCCAGTTCCAGGGCCTGCTCGGCGAGCAGCGCGACCCGGCCGCCGGCCGCCGAGAGGGCCACCACCCGGAAGCGCCCGGGGTTGCGCAGCACCACGTCGATCGCCTGGGTGCCGATCGAACCGGTGGAGCCGAGGATCACCAGCTCCCGGGGGGCGGAAGGGTCCTTCACCGTGGGGGTGAAGCGCAGCGTCGGGTGGGCGAGCGAGTTCATGCGCCCATTGTGTCCTGCCCGCCGCGCCGGGTGGCGCGGCGGGCAGGATCGGGTGCAGATCTTCACGGTGCCGGGGCCCGCTCGTCACTCGTCCGGCGCGTCACCCGTCCGGCGCGGCACCCCTCCGCCGGGGATCGGTGCGGCGGGATCAGTGCAGCGGCTTGTCCAGCACGGCCTTGGTGTGACTGAAGGTGTCCACCGAGTACTCGCCGTGGTAGCGGCCCATGCCGCTCTCGCCGACCCCGCCGAAGGGCAGCTCGGGCACCGCCAGGTGGGAGACCGGCAGACCGAACACCAGCGCGCCCGAGGAGGTCTCGGCGGCCAGCCGCTCCTTCGTCGCGTCCGACTCGGTGAAGGCGTACAGGGCCAGCGGCTTGTCCCGCTCGTTGACGAAGGCGATCGCCGCGTCCAGGTCGGGCACCCCGAGCACCGGCAGGACGGGCCCGAAGATCTCCTGCCGCATCACCGGGGCCTGCGGGGAGACGTCGGCGAGCACCGTCGGGGCCAGGTAGCGGGTGGCGCGGTCGTGTCCGCCGCCGACGACCGTCCGCCCGTCGCCGAGCAGCGCGGCCAGCCGGTCGAAGTGCCGGGTGTTGACGATCCGCCCGTACTCGGGATCCGCGGCGGCGTCCTCGCCGTGGGCCTCGCGCACGGCCTCGGCCAGCTCGGCCTCCAACCGGGGGCCGGTGTCCCCGACGGCGAGCACGTAATCGGGGGCGACGCAGGTCTGCCCGGCGTTGAGGAACTTGCCGCGGACGATCCGCCGGGCGGTGACGGCCAGGTCCGTGCCGGTGTCGACGATCACCGGGCTCTTGCCGCCGAGTTCCAGCGTGACCGGGGTGAGGTTCCGGGCCGCGGCGGCCATCACGATCCGCCCGACCGCGCCGTTGCCGGTGTAGAAGATGTGGTCGAAGCGCTGCTCCAACAGGGCGGTGGTCTCCGGGACCGCGCCCTCGACCACGGCCACGGCCTCCGGATCGAGGTAGCGCGGCAGCAACCGGGCGATCGCCGCGGAGGTGGCCGGTGCCAGCTCGCTCGGCTTGACCAGCACGGTGTTGCCGGCCGCCAGCGCACCCACCAGCGGGGCGAGCGCCAGCTGCAGCGGGTAGTTCCACGGCGCGATCACCAGCACCACGCCGAGCGGCTCGCGCACGGCCCTGGCCTCGGCCGGCAGGAAGGCCTCGGGAACGGCGGCGGGCCGCGGGCGCAGCCACTCGGCCAGGTGGCGCACGGTGTGGTCGAGCTCGTTGAGGGTGAACCCGATCTCGGTGCGGTAGGCCTCGGCGGGCCCCTTGCCGAGGTCCGCGCGCAGGGCCTGCTGCAGCGCGCCGCTCTCCTCGGTGAGCAGCGTGCGCAGGGCCTCCAGCTGGCCGAGGCGCCAGTCGAGCGGTCGGGTGCGGCCGGTGGCGAAGGTGGCGCGAAGCCGGGCCACCACGTCGGCGGCGGGAGTGTCGGTCATGGTGCGGTGCTCCGTGGGGTGTCGGTGCGGTCGGCGGTGCCCTGCTCGGCGGTGCCCTGCTCGGTGCGGGCGCTGCCGGTGCCAGTGGCCCCGGACGCGGCGGTCCCGTTCCCGGCGGCCGTCAGGACCGGTGCGTGCAGCTCGACCTGGCGGTCGATCAGCAGTGGTGCGATCGTGCCCTGGACGAGCTCGCGGTAGCGGTCACTGTCGCGGTGCGCCCGGGCCGCGTCCTCGTCCGCGTACTCCGCGAGGAGCACGAACGCGGCCGGATCACGCAGCGAGCGGAGCGCCCGGAAGGCGATCACGCCCGGTTCGGCGAGCGCGGACTCGGTGAGGGCGGCCAGCAGGCCGGCCACCCGCTGCTCCTGGCCCCGGACGGCGAGCCAGTCGGCGATGGCGACGATGGACATGGGGGTGTCTCCCGGGTTCCGTACGGGCGCGGATCAGGCCACGGTGACGACGACCTTGCCGCGGGTGTGCCCCCCGGCGTTCAGGCGCTGCGCGTCGGCGGCCCGCTCCAGCGGGAAGCTCGCCGCGACCTCGACCCGCAGCAGCCCGCGGTCGGCGAGGTCGGCCAGCGCGGTCAGGTCGGCGGCGTCCGGGCGGACGAAGACGTAGCGGCCGCCCAGGGCCAGCACGGCGCCGTCGGCGATCGAGGCGAGCCGGCCGCCCTCGGCCAGCAGCCCGGGCGAGAGCTGCAGGGCCTCGCCGCCGATCAGGTCGAGGACGGCGTCCACGCCCTCGGGCGCCAGCGCGCGGACCCGGTCGGCCAGGCCCTCGCCGTACGTGACGGGCTCGGCCCCGAGCTCGCGCAGGTAGTCGTGGTTGTGCTCGCCGGCCGTGCCGATCACGCGGGCGCCGAGGGCGGTGGCGATCTGGACGGCGAGCGAGCCGACGCCGCCGGCCGCGGCGTGCACCAGCACCGTCTCGCCGGGCTTGACCTCCAGCGCCCGGGTCAGCGCCTGGTAGGCGGTGAGGCCGGCCAGCGGGAGGCCGGCGGCCTGCTCGAAGTCGAGCGCGGCGGGCTTGCGGGCGAGGGTGCGGACGGGCGCGGCGACGTACTCGGCGAAGGTGCCGCGGCCGACCGTGTCCTCCCGGACGTAGCCGACGACCTCGTCGCCCGGGGCGAACTCGGTGACGCCGACCCCCACCTGCTCCACCACGCCGGCCACGTCCCAACCGGGGATCACCGGGAAGACGGCGTCCATCACGCCGTCCAGGTAGCCGGCCTGGATCTTCCAGTCGACCGGGTTCACCGAGGCGGCCCGCACCTTCACCAGGACGGCGTCCGGGCCGAGCTTCGGCTCCGGGACGTCGCCGTACTCCAGGACGTCGGGGCTGCCGTAGGTGCGGTAGGTGATGGCCTTCATGGTGGTGCTCCTGAACAGAAAGATTTGATGGGCTCGATGGTTGAGGTCATCAAGCAATAAATCGAAGGTAGATCTCGATGATTGAAGATGTCAAGTAATCGGGCCTAGACTGGTCCCATGACCCGGACCACACCCACACCAGCGCCCGCAGACCCGTCCGCGCCCGGCACGGACCGGCTCATGGACCACCTCGCCCACGCCGCCGCCTGCTACTACCGCAGCTTCGCCGTCGTCGCCGCCGGCCAGGGCCTCACCCTCATCCAGGGCAAGATGCTCAGCCTGCTCGGGCGGCCCCTGCCCATGCGGGCCCTCGCCGAACTGCTCGGCTGCGACGCCTCCAACGTCACCGGCATCGTCGACCGGCTCGAAGCACGCGGTCTGGTCCGCCGCGCGGCCGACCCGGCGGACCGCCGGGTCAAGACCGTGCTGCTCACCCCCGAGGGTGAGGAGGCCGTCCGAAGGATCCGCGCCGACATCGTCGCCGGCCTGCCCGGCCTGACCCGGCTCGACGCGGACGACCGCCGCGCCCTGCAGGCGCTGCTCGACCGGGCCTTCCCGCACACCCCCGACCCCTCCGACGCCCGCACCGACGGCACCCGCACCGACGGCCCCCACCCCTCCGGCTGAGTCCGCGCGCCGCCCGCGCCCGCACCGGCTACCGTCGCAGCATGCGTACCGTCATCGCGGGTGGCCACGGAAAGATCGCACTGCTCCTGGAGCGGCTGCTCGCCGAACGCGGCGACCAGCCGGCCGGGATCATCCGCCGCCCGGAGCACGCGTCCGACCTCCAGGAGGCCGGCGCCGAACCGCTGCTGCTCGACCTGGAGGCGACCACCCCCACCGAGCTCGCCGCCCTGCTCGACGGCGCCGACGCGGTGGTCTTCGCCGCCGGCGCCGGCCCCGGCAGCGGCGCCGAGCGCAAGAACACGGTGGACCGCGACGCCGCGGTGCTGCTCGCCGACGCCGCCGAACTCGCCGGCGTCCGGCGCTACCTGATGGTCTCCTCGATGGGCGCCGACGCCGCCGCCACGTACCCCGCCGACCCGGTGTTCGAGACCTACCTGCGGGCCAAGGGCGCGGCCGACGACGCCATCCGCGCCCAGGACGCCCTGGACTGGACGATCCTGCGGCCCGGCCGGCTCACCGACGGACCCGGCACCGGCCGCGTCCGCCTCGCCGCCTCCACCGGCCGCGGCGACGTCGACCGCGCCGACGTGGCAGCCGTCCTCGCCGCCCTGCTCGCCGCCCCCACCACCGCCGGCCTCACCCTCGAACTGGTGGCCGGCGACACCCCGGTGACGCAGGCCGTGGCCACCCTCGGCTGAGCCCTCAACACACGTGTCCGGAACGGCCGCGGCCCCGCCACCGAGTCGGTGACGGGGCCGCGGCACGCGGATCCGGGCGGATCCCGGCGGATCAGAGGTCCAGGCCGGTGAGGACCAGCACCTTCTCCTGCGTGTAGTCGTCCATCGCGTACCGGACGCCCTCGCGGCCGACACCGGAGTCCTTGACCCCGCCGTACGGCATCTGGTCGGCCCGGTAGGAGGGAGCGTCGCCGATGATCACGCCGCCCACCTCCAGCTCCCGGTGCGCCCGGAACGCGGTCTGCACGTCGTGCGTGAACACGCCCGCCTGCAGGCCGAAGAGCGAGTCGTTGACGGCCGCGAAGGCCTCGTCGGTGCCGTCCACCTTCTGCAGCGACAGCACCGGGCCGAACACCTCGGCGGTCGCCAGGATCGCGTCCGAGGGCAGTTCGGCGAGCACGGTCGGGGCGTACGAGGCACCCTCACGGGTACCGCCGGTGAGCAGCTTCGCGCCCTTGGCGACGGCGTCGTCCACCCAGGACTCCACCCGCGTGGCGGCGTTCTCGTCCACCAGCGGACCCACCTCGGTGGCCTCGTCCGTCGGGTCACCGGTGACCTGCGCCTGCACCTTGGCCACGACCTTCTCGACCAGCGCGTCGTACACCGTCGCGTCGGCGATGACCCGCTGCACCGAGATGCAGGACTGGCCGCCCTGGTAGTTGGCGAAGGTCGCGATGCGCGAGGCCGCCCACTCCAGGTCGGCGTCGGAGGACCAGTCGGCCAGTACGACGGCGGCCGCGTTGCCGCCGAGCTCCAGGGTGACGTGCTTGCGCGGCACCGAGTCCATGATCTGGTAGCCGACCTTGTCCGAACCGGTGAACGAGATCACCGGCAGGCGCTTGTCCTGGACCAGCGCGGGCATCCGCTCGTTCGGCACCGGAAGGACGCTCCAGGCACCGGCCGGCAGGTCCGTCTCGGCCAGGATCTCGCCCAGCACCAAGGCGGACAGCGGGGTCGCCGGAGCCGGCTTCAGGATGATCGGGGCGCCCACCGCGATGGCCGGGGCCACCTTGTGCGCGACCAGGTTCAGCGGGAAGTTGAACGGGGCGATGCCCAGCACCACGCCGCGCGGGAAACGGCGCACCACCGCGAAGCGGCCGGTGCCGCCCGGGTCGGTGTCCAGCCGCATGGTCTCGCCGTTCGTACGGCGGGCCTCCTCGGCCGCCCAGCGGAACACCGAGACGGCCCGGCCGACCTCGCCGCGGGCCCACTTGATCGGCTTGCCGTTCTCGGCGGTGATCAGCTGCGCGATCTCCTCGGAGCGCTCGGCCAGCCGCTTGGCCACGTGGTCCAGGGCGGCGGTGCGCACGTGCGCGGGGGTCGCGGCGAACACCGGGAGCGCGGCCACGGCGGCGGCCAGCGCCTCCTCCACCTGCGCCTCGGACGGCACCGCGACCTTGCCTACCAGGCGCCCGTCCCACGGGTTGCGCACCTCGAAGTCGCCGTCGCCGCTCGCCCGGCGGCCGGCCAGCCAGAACTCATGGGTGGTGGTCACAGTGGTACCGGCCCTCTCCTCGTCGTCTGCGCCCCACCGACGTGGAGCCTGAACCCCACGGTAGGCGGCGGCGCGACGGATCCGGATTGGCCGAGTCGTAGCGCTCAGCCGCGCCCGTACTCCATCCCGGACAGAACCGGCGCGACGCCCGGCGCCGTCGGTGGACGCGCGGGCTCCGGGGTGCCGGGTGCCGGGCGCCCACGGACGCGTGGGGCCGAGGAGACGCCTACTCCTCTACTCCTCGCCCGAGCGCAGCGCCAACCACAGCTCCATCCGGACGTCCGTGTCGTCCAGCGAGCGGCCCAGCAGCTCCTCCACCCGGCGCATCCGGTACCGCAGGGTGTGCCGGTGCACCCCCAGATCGGCGGCGGCCGCGTCCCACTGACCGTGCCGCGACAGCCAGGCCCGCAGCGACCGGACCAGGTCGCCGCGCGCCGTGCGGTCGTGCTCGCGCAACGGCCGCAACAGCCCCTCGGCGAAGGCCGTCACCGCCTCCTCCCCCAACAACGGGAGCAGCGAGCCGGCGCCCACCTCCTCGTGGTCCACCGATCGCCGTCCACCGCGCAGCGCCACCGCCAGCGCACGCTCGGCCTGCGCGAAGGCCACCCCCGCCTCCTCCACCGCGGCGGGCGCCGAGACGCCCAACGACACGCCCTCGTGCTCCTCCACCACCCCGAGACACGCCCGGTGCACCGCGCCGTTGTCCAGCGCCAGCACCATCAGGCGCGCCCCCGACTCGCCCTCCTCGCGGGCCACCAGCAGCCGCTCCCCGACCCGGCCGCCGGCCTGCTCGGCCCGCTCGGCCAGCTCGCCGAGCGCCTCGGAGGCGTCCGCCCCCTGGGCGGCCCCGGCCACCAGCACCCTGATCGTTCCCTCGGGCAGGCCGCCGAACAGGCCCAGCGCGACCTGCCGGGCCGTCGCCACCTCACCGGCCAGCACCATCCGCAGCAGCGCGGCGCCCATCCGCTCCTCGGCCTGGCGCAACTCGCGGGAGCGCTCCAGGGTCAGCGTCAGCAGGGCCACCGCCGCGTTGAGCACGTACCGCTCGGTCGGCGTGATCCGGTCCTCGGTACCCACCGCGAGGAACCCGCGCGCCCGCCGGTCGGCTCCCAGCGACTGGACCACCACGTAGTCCTCGTCCGCCGTGTCGATCCCGGGCGAGCGGCCCTGCAGCGCGGCACTGGACGGCGCCGGACGCCGGCGCAGCCGGTCCACCTCGGCGGCGAGCCGACCGGCCCGGCGGGCCGCCCAGTCCGGCGCGACCACCGAGAGCGCGCCCGAACCGTCGTACAGCGCGGCCCAGCCGCCCAGCCGTGCGGCCAGCCGGCGGACCACCGCGGTCGTGCCGTCCTTGCCGAGGGCGGCCCGGGTCAGCTCCTCCTGGGCCTCGAAGCTCGTCGTCACCGCCTCGTACTGCTCGGCGGCGATCGCGGCCGAGACGACCTTGCTGATCGCGATGAACGGCGTCGGCTCGGGCACCCGCAGCAGCGGCAGCCCCCGCTGCGCAGCGGCCTCCACCAGCGGCTTGGGCACCTCGGTGTGCGACAGGCCGACGCCGAGGCCGAGACCCACCACCCCCGCGTCCGCCAACCGGTGCACGTACGCCTGCAGCTGCGCGGCCGACCGGCCCAGCTTGATACCGGTGGTGAGCAGCAGCTCACCACCCTCCAGGAACGGGGTGGGATCGTCCAGCTCGCTGGTGTGCACCCAGCGGACCGGGCGCTCCAGGTGATCCGCCCCGGCGATGACCGTCAGGTGGAGCGAGGTGTTGCGGACGACGGAGGCGAGTGTGGGAGGCATGGCACCTTCGGTGGGACGACCAGGCTGCGCCGTTGCGGCCGGGCGAGGAGGGAGTCGCTACCCCTCATTATGGACGCCCCGGACAACCCGCACTGCCGAATCCACCTCGACGGCGATAGGCGACCGGCCGGGCCCGGCCAGGACGGAGGCCCGGGCGGAGGATCGGGCCGGTGCTACCGGGACACCGGTACGGACCGGTGCCGGTACGGGCCGGCCCGGGCCGGTGCGCCGAGTCAGCCCCGAAGGTCGACCAGTAGTGGCGGCACCTGCGCGCCGCCCACCGTGGTCAGGGAGATCACCGCGTGCCCGGCCGGCAGCGCGTGGGCGAGGTCCGAGGGCGACCAGCGCTGCCGCTCGACCTCGCGGGTCGTGACGCTCTCGGTCTGCGCCGTCGTCCCCGACAGGGCCTTGCGACCCAGCCGGCCCGCCCGCCGCAGCAGGCCGCCCGACGTGTCGGGGGCATGCGTGACCGCCGTCTCCCGCACCAGATGGGTGCCCCAGGCCTCGGAGAACAGCCGGCCGTCCCACGGCGCGATCCCGGGGAACGCCATCCGGCAGCCGACCGCGCCGAACAGCGGCGCCCGCAACGCCTCCGGCAGGTCCACCAGCGTCCGCAGCAGCAACAGCGCGCCGGCGTTGGTCCCGCGCATCCGCTGCACACCCCGGACGATGTTCGCGTCCAGGGCCGCCGACGCGTCGTCCACCACCAGCCCGGCGAACAGCGAACGGTCCTCCCGCGCCACCGCCGCCTGCACGAACTGCCCCACCACCAGGCGGTACAGCATCCTGGCGGCCTCCGGGTGGCTCAGCTCCGGCAGCTTCACCCGCACCCGCAGCGGATGGTCCAGCACCCGCATCGCGAACGCCGGCCGTCCCGAACCGTCGGTGGCGAAGCACCCGTCGAAGGCCGGCCGGTCCAACAGCCCCAGCCGGTCCGCGAGCAGCGTCCCCGGATCGTCCGCGCGACCGCGCTGACGATCCCGGTACTGCAGCTCCCGCTCGTACCGCGCCAGCAGCCCGCCCGCCCGCAGCCCCTCCGTCAGCGCCTCCACGGCCGCCGGCTCACCGCCGAGCAGCTCCCGCAGCTCCCGCACACCCGGATAGCGCCGGAACGCCGCGTGGAACGGGCCGACCACCTGCTGCAGCGCCGTCCGCGCACTCTCCGCCCGTAGCGCCAGCTCGTCGGGCAGCAGCGCGTCGGCGAGCCGGGCGGCGGCCTCGTCGGGATCCCGGGCGGCCCCGTACAGGTCGAGTCCGTAGACCGAGCCCGGGTCGGCCGGCGCGATCACCACGTCGTACCAGGCGTCCGGCCCGAGGTCCGCGTCGGCGGCGCCGATCACCACCGCGCAGGCCGTCCCCGCCAGCGCCTGCAGGCACAGGGCCTCCGCCACCGGGCGGGCCAGTCCCGAGGTCTTGCCGGTGCCCGCCGGACCGACCGCCAGCAACGAGGTGCCGAGCACCGCCGGATCCAGGGCGAAGCCCGCCCCGCGGTGCGCCGGCGGGTTCTTCGGCACATCCTGCGCGGCCCCCAACCGCACCTGACCCACCAGCAGGTCGTGGCGCCCCGAACGCGACGGCAGGTCCCGCGCCTCCGACGGATGCGCACACGCCGCACCGCCCCGGGACGCCACCTGCTCGACGAAGGCCGGGAGGATCTCCGGATCCTGCTGCACGACCTCCCACGCCCGCCGGATCCGCACGTAGTCGACGTCCCCGACGACCTCCCGGTCCAACCGCTGCGCGGCGGCCGCGGCCCCGGCCAGCCGGAGCGGGGCCCACGGATCGGTCGCAGGACGAGACTGCTTGCCTTCCGGCGATGCCTCCGGTGCCTGGCCGTCATGCGTCACAAAGCGCGAAAGAATCGGGCTGACGTTCTGCCGCCACCCTTGACGGGTCAGGAAGCGCCGTCGAACTTCGAGCCAGCGGCCCGTCTTTCCGAAGATCGCCACCACGCACAGGGCCGTGGCCGGGTTGATCAGGGATTGCGCGGTGTCGAACTGATCAGGCGAGAATCCCTTGAACCAACCAAGGAATCCGGCGACGTGCATGACGACGTACGTGCCGTAGAGGTAGGCGAACCAGGCAGCCACCGCGTTCAGCCCCGCCCGCAGCAGCAGCGGCCCCGCCGGCACCTTCGCCTGCTCGGCCCGCTCGGGGTCCGTCGGCCGGTAGCCGAGGCGGTAGACGCCGGGGTCCGCCTCCGGGCGGGGTCCGGCGACCCAGGTCGCCAGGTCGAAGGCCGGGGCGGCGGGCGGTCGCGGCAGGCCTCGGCCCGCCTGCTGGGGCATGGGCGTCGTGACCGTGCCCCGCCGTACGTGCCCCGGTGTCCCGTCCAGTCCCATTTACGGTCCCGCTCCCTCGCCCGCCCCACAGGCCGTTCATGCCCATGCAGCCATACCCATGCAGCCGTACCGGCGACACGCCCGCGCTCAATGTAGTGGAGCGGCGTCCGCCGGTGGCCGCGGACGGCTCGCTGGCCGTGCAGGACAAGTCGGACGGCCCAGTGGTACCGAGTGGCGCATGCCTGCGTGCGCGCGCCGGCCGTAGCCTGCGAAGACCGAGCCGAGAAGTCTGGAGAACACCATGAGCGCCGCAACGCCGCTCCCGCAGGAGCGCCGCCTGGTCACCGCGATCCCCGGTCCGAAGTCGCAGGAGCTGCAGGCACGCAAGCTCGGCGCGGTGGCGGCCGGGGTCGGCACCACCCTGCCGGTGTACGTGTCCCGCGCCAACGGCGGCGTGCTGGAGGACGTGGACGGCAACTCGCTGATCGACTTCGGTTCCGGCATCGCCGTGACCAGCGTCGGCAACAGCGCCGAGGCCGTCGTGGCCAAGGCCACCGAGCAGCTGGCCGCCTTCACCCACACCTGTTTCATGGTGACCCCGTACGAGGGCTACGTGGAGGTGGCCGAGCGCCTCAACGAGCTGACTCCGGGCGACCACGAGAAGCGCACCGCCCTGTTCAACTCGGGTGCCGAGGCGGTGGAGAACGCGGTGAAGATCGCCCGCGTCTACACCAAGCGCACCGCCGTCGTGGTGTTCGACCACGGCTACCACGGCCGGACCAACCTCACCATGGGTCTGACCGCGAAGAACATGCCCTACAAGCAGGGCTTCGGGCCGTTCGCCCCGGAGATCTACCGGGTGCCGGTCGCCTACCCCTACCGCTGGCTGACCGGGTCGGAGAACTGCGCCGCCGAGGCCGCCGCGCAGGCCATCGACATGATCAACAAGCAGATCGGCGCCGAGAACGTCGCGGCGATCATCATCGAGCCGATCCAGGGCGAGGGCGGCTTCATCGAGCCGGCCAAGGGCTTCCTGCCCGCGATCGTCGAGTACGCGAAGGCGAACGGGATCGTCTTCGTCGCCGACGAGATCCAGACCGGCTTCTGCCGCACCGGCCAGTGGTTCGCCTGCGACGACGAGGGCATCGTCCCGGACCTGATCACCACCGCCAAGGGCATCGCCGGCGGTCTGCCGCTGGCCGCCGTGACCGGGCGCGCCGAGATCATGGACGCCACCCACGGCGGCGGCCTGGGCGGCACCTACGGCGGCAACCCGGTGGCCTGCGCCGGTGCGCTGGGCGCGATCGAGACCATGGAGTCGCTGGACCTCAACGGCAAGGCGCGGCGGATCGGCGAGATCATGCTGACCCGCCTGCGCGACCTGCAGGAGAAGTTCGCCGGCTCGGACCGCGTGAACATCGGCGAGGTCCGCGGTCGCGGCGCGATGATCGCGATCGAGCTGGTGAAGCCCGGCGGCAAGGAGCCCGCCGCGGAGATCACCGCCGCGATCGCGAAGGCCTGCCACACCGAGGGCCTGGTCGTGCTGACCGCCGGCACCTACGGCAACGTGCTGCGCTTCCTGCCGCCGCTGGTGATGCCGGAGCACCTGCTCAACGAGGGTCTGGACATCATCGAGGGCGCCTTCTCGCGCGTCTGATCCCGGGTCCGGGCTTCGGCCCGACCCCGCGACCCCGCGTCGTGCAGCGGCCCGGTCCCCCGTGGACCGGGCCGCTGCCCGTTCCGCCTGCGGTCCGTCGACCGTCCGCGGGCGCCCACCAGCGGGATCGCCGGGAGCCTGCGGCGGCCGACGGGGTTTTCCGGAGGGTTGTACCGCACCCGGTGAAGATGCTGTGGGGAATCCCTGGAGCCGCTCGGTCCGGCAAATCGGTTGACGTAGTGTCATCACGGATGGACAGCGAGCCCCAGCCCCTGGCTGACCCGCCTGCGACGCCTCCCACCGCGGAGGCCCCGAGGGCGACGCACCAGGACGACCAGGCCGCCCCCGACGGGGCGGTGCACACCGAAGACCGATCGACCGACCGTCCGACCCACACCCCCCGGGGCGCACGGTACGGCGATCACCGCGGCCGCCCCGGGGCTCTCCCCCCCGCTCCGGGGCGGCTTCCTCGTGCCCGGCCGGCCCGACGTACGGTGCTCGCGGCCGCTCTCGCCGTGCAGGCGGCCGCACTGCTGGCGGTCTCCTGGCAGGTGGCCGTGGACGGCCCGCTGCTCGGCCTGGACCGCTGGGTCCGGCACGGCGTCCTGGCGTCCCGGCACCGGCTGTCCAACTCCCTGCTCGACCACCTCGGCGCCCTGCTGTCCGACCTGGGCGGCTCGGTTCCGGCCGTGCCGATACTGCTCGGTGGCGGCGCGCTGGCGGCCTGGCGGGCCCGGCGGGCAGGGATGCGGCGGTGGTGGTTCCCGCTGCCGGCCGCGGTGGCGACCGCGGGGCTGATCCCGCTGCTGGTCGTGCCGGCCAAGGCCTGGTTCCACCGTCCCGGCCCGCTCGGCCTGCCGCTCACGCCGGAGCAGTGGGGCTGGTACCCGTCGGGTCACACGGCGACCGCGGGCATCGCGTACGGGGTCGCGGCGCTGCTGCTGGGCCGCACGGTCGGGGCCCGGTCACGCCGACGGCTGCACGCCGGCGCCGGACTGCTGGCGGCCGGGGTGGGCCTGGGACTGGTCTGGAGCGACTACCACTGGGCGCTGGACGTGGTGGCAAGCTGGTGCCTGGCCGGACTGCTGCTCCCGGCGCTGGCGCTGCCGGTGGCCCACCTGATGCCGGCGACCCGGCCGGTGACCCCGAAGCTCCCCGCCCCGCCCGAGCACCGCTAGCACCCGGGCCCGCGGGACCTGCCCGCCGGACCCGCTCGCCGGACCGCGGGACGTCAGGCCCGTCCGACGTCAGCCCCGCGCGCCGTCGGTGTCACCCGCGGTCGCGGACGGCTCAACGGACGGCTCGGCGGCCGGCTCGGCGTTGCGGTGGACGAGGCCGGGCTCGCCGTTGTCCCGGTGCCACTCGACGACGAGTTCGTCGCGGCTGCCGAAGCGCACGAGGTGGCGGCCGACCACGTCCTCCAGTCCGGCCAGCTGGTCGGCCTCGCCCTCGACCGCGAGGAGCAGGGCGTCGGGTGCGGCCTCCAGGGTGGCGGTTCCCGCGCCGAAGGTCAGTTCACCCCGGCCGGTCTCCTCGGACCAGCGGGCCTCGATCTTGCGGCCGAGGTGGGCGGCGAGCTGCTTGGCGTAGCGGGCCGAGCGGTCGGTGGGGACGCGGGCTTCGGAACGGGACACGTTCACTCCAGGGGTCGTCGAGTGGCACTTAGGGCACCCTCACTTGAATTCAGAGTATTCCACATAGTGAGCCAGGCTCAACACCTTTCCCGCACCGCCCTGACCGGCCGATACCCTGGGGCGAACCACTGCCGAGGAGAGCCCGCCGATGACCAGCACGCCGTCCGAGACCGCAGCAGAGCTCGCCGACGAGATGACCAGGGCCATCAAGCGGATCCGGCGGCAGACCATGAACCGCCTGGAGCCCTTCGGCATCACCCCCGGCCAGGGCCGCGCCCTGCGGACCCTCGCGCACGCGCCCGGCTGCGAGAGCCCGGGCGAGACGATGCGGCTCAGCGACCTCGCCGACCGGCTGCACATCGCCCCCCGCTCGGCGACCACCGTGGTGGACGCCCTGGAGGAGGCCGGCCTGGTCGAACGCACCCCGGATCCGGCCGACCGGCGCGCCGTCCGGATCGTGCTGACGGCGGCCGGCTGGTCGGCGGTGGAGCGGATCGGGCAGGTCCGCCACGAGGTGGCCCAGGAGTACTTCGGCCCGGTCAGCCCGTCGGACCAGGACGCGCTGCTGCGGGCGCTGCGGGTCGCGGACGCCGCCTACGGAGCCGTCGCCCGAGGGCGCTCGACGCCCCGGGACGCATCGCGGTGAGTCCGATGCCGGCGATCACCAGCAGGGCGGCGCAGCCCGCCGCGGGGCTGACGGACTCGCCGAGCAGCAGCCAGGCCGAGGACATCCCGAAGACCGGGACGAGCAGCGAGTACGGCGCCACCGCGGTGGCGTCGTACCTCCGCAGCAGGAAGCTCCAGGCCACGAACCCGAACAGGGTGGAGACCAGCCCGACGTAGGCGATGGCGAGGATGCCGGCTGCGGTGATCTCGCGCAGCGCCCGCAGGTCCGCGGCCGGCCCCTCGACCAGCAGGGAGAGCCCGAGCAGCGGCAGCGGCGGGACGGCGCTGACCCAGACCATCCAGCGCAGCGCGTCCGGCGGCGCGGCCCGGCGGGTCAGCACGTTGGACAGCCCCCAGGCCACCGCCGCGGCGATCACCAGGACGAAGGCGCCGACCGGGCCGCCGGCGCCGCGGTCGGCGGCGGCCACCCCGGTGCCGACCAGGGCGACGGCCAGGCCGGCGAGCCGCTGCCCGGCCGGGCGCTCGCGCAGCATGACGGCGGCGAAGAGCGCGGTGAAGACCGCCTGGCTCTGCAGCACCAGCGAGGAGAGTCCGGCCGGCATCCCGGCGTGCATGCCGAGGAACAGCAGCCCGAACTTGACCACGCCGAGCACCAGGCCGACCGCCAGGACCCAGCGCACGGCGACCTTGGGCCGGCCGACGAGGAAGACCGCCGGCACGGCGACCACGGCGAACCGCAGGGCGCAGAAGAGCAGCGGCGGGAAGTTCTCCAGTCCGACGTGGATGAGGACGAAGTTGAGCCCCCAGACGGCCGCGACCAGGACGGCCAGGGCGATGTGACGCGGGCTCATGGTGGTGCTCGATGCGGGCATGTCCCGAGCATGGCCGCCGGCGACCGTGTAGCACCAGCGATGAAATCTGAAGGGCACGGTTTAGCATCTGTGCATGATGGATCTCGGACGACTGCGTGCTCTGCACGCGGTGGCGGTGCACGGCTCGGTCGGGGGCGCCGCCGCCGCGCTCGGTTTCACCCCCTCGGCGGTCTCCCAGCAGATCGCCAAGCTGGAGCGGGAGACCCGGACGGTCCTGCTGGAGCGTCAGGGGCGCGGAGTGGTGCTCACCGACGCCGCGCGCGAACTGGCCGCCACCGCGCAGCGGGTGCTGGCGCTGGTCGAGCAGGCCGAGGTGCGGCTGGAGGAGCAGCGCGGCCGGGCGGTGGGCCGGCTGCTGGTCGCGGCCTTCGCCACCGGTGCGCGCGGCCTGCTCCCGGGTGCGCTGGCGGACCTGCGCGTGCGCTGCCCCGACCTGGACGTCCGGCTGCTGGAGACCGACCCGTACCTGGCCGCCGAGCTGGTCGCCCGCGGCGAGGTGGACCTCGCGCTCGTCCAGGACTGGCCGACCGTCCCGCTGCCGGTGCAGGAGGGGCTGTCCAGGCTGGATCTCGGTGCGGATCCGGTCGACCTGCTGCTGCGGGCGGAGCATCCGCTGGCGGAGCTGGCCGTGGTGCCGGTCGGCCGGCTCTGCGGGCAGCGCTGGGTGAGCGTGCCGCCGGGCAACATCTGCCACGACTGGCTGGTGCGCACCATGCGCGAGGCCGGTGAGGAGCCCGACGTGGTCTACCAGGTCGGCGAGTTCGAGACCCAGATCGCGCTGATCGCGGCCGGTCTCGGGGTGGGTCTGGTGCCGCGGCTGGGGCGCGGCGCGCTGCCGCCCGGGGTGGTCGCCCGCCCGGTGGTCCCGGAGCCGAGCCGCCGGGTGTTCGCGCTCTGGCGCACCCAGGCCTCGCGCCGCCCGGCCATCACCGAGGCGCTCACGGCGATGCGGGAGCACTGGGACGCCCGCTCCCGCTGACCCGCCGACCGACCCCGACCGACCCCGACCGACCCGTCGTACCGGCCCTCAGGCGGCGAGCCCGATCACCAGCCACATGAACCCGACCCCCACCAGGGTGCAGCACAGGGTGGTGCGCGAGGGGTGCGGACTGTGCGCCTCGGGGAGGATGTCCGAGGTCGCCAGATAGAGCAGGAAGCCCGCGAAGAACCCCAGGTAGAGGCCGAGCAGCTGCTCGGGGATGGTGAACAGCAGGGTGATGGCGGCGCCGGTGACCGGCGCCAGCGCGTCGGCGCCGAGCAGCGTCAGCGCCCGGCGCCGGTTGTTCCCGTACAGCCGGGTGATCGTGTAGGTGTTGAAGCCGTCGGCGAAGTCGTGGGCGACGACCGCGATGGCCACCACGGTGCCGACGGTGCTGCCCGCCTGGAAGGCGGCGCCGATGGCGAAGCCGTCCATCAGGCTGTGCCCGACCAGCGCGCTCGCCGCGGTCAGCCCGACGCCCTGGGAGTGCGGGCCCGGCCCGGCGTGCCGATGGCCGTGGGTGTGCTCGGCGTACTCGCCCTCGTGGCCGCGGTGGATCGCGACCGCGCGTTCGATGATGTGGATGACCAGGAATCCCGCGGCGAACATCAGCAGTGCCTGCGGCACCCCGTGGATCTCGTCCGGGGCGGCCCGCATCGCCTCGGGCAGCAGGTCGAAGGCGACCACCCCGAGCATCAGTCCGGCGGCGAAGCCCAGCACGAGGTGGCGGCGGTCACCGGTCCGTTGGGCGACGAAGCCGCCGACCAGCGTCATCAGGAAGGCGCCGGCGGCGACCAGGATCGCGGTCATCGAGCTGCCTCTCCCTCCCCCGGGCCCCGTCGGGCTCCGTCTCGCGGGCCGCTACCCGCACCCGCCCCAAGCCTGCGGTCGGTGCGCCCGTCCCGCCCGCCGGGCGGCGCGTCGGGGTGAGCCGGCGACCGGTGCCGGGGCTCCCCGGACGTGTCCGAAGCCCCCGAGGTGGCGGGCTACGGCGCAGCGGCTACCCGTCCGTCGCCTCCAGGTAGGCCGCCGCGAGCGGCGGGGAGCCCTGCACGGCCCAGGAGCGGCCGAAGGCCGTGACGTCGAGCTCCCGGCCGTCGGGCAGCACGATCACGGGGGTGCCGGCCGAGGTCAGGTGCCAGCGGGTCCCGGGGACGGTGCGGAACATCACGGTGCCGAGGTAGAGGCCGGCGTCGGTGCTGAGCCACTCGGCGGTGTCGGGGGTGTCGCGCCAGGTGGGGAGCAGCTGGTCCAGCGCGGTCAGCGAGGGCACGTCGTCCGCCAGGCGCAGCCCGGCGTTGTCCGCCAGCTCCCGCAGCAGCTCGCACTCGGAGAGCAGCTCGGCCATCGAGGCCTGGTCCTCCTCGGGCGAGGGGCGGGCGGCCTCGCCGTGCCGCTCCCGCCACCTGTCGATGAATCCGATTCGCATCGGTCCAGCCTCCCGCTCCGCTGCCCTTTCGCGCCCGCGACCCGCCCGTGCACCGCTCGGTTTATCGGATCGGTGCACGGGCGGATCGGGTCGCTGGCGGATCGGTGCGCGGACCGGTCACCGGACCTCGCGGACCCGCCCGCTCGGACTGCCGCTCAGACGCCCGCGCCGAGCGGCAGGCCGAGATGGGTGCGGGCCAGCTCCCGGACGCCTTCGCCGTCGACCAGGTGGATGTGCTGGTGGCTCTCGGCCCCGGTGAGGTCCAGGGCCGCCTCGCTGAAGCGACCGGTGGTCAGCCGCAGCCCGCGGTCGGCGGCCTCCTCCCGGACGGCCTCCGCCAGGGTGCGGATCTCCTCCTCGGCCACCGGGGCCGGCGCCCTGGAGGCCCAGACGACCCAGCGGCCGGGCAGCGCGCTGCCCGGTTCGCCCTCGCCGGTGGCGACCAGGCCGGCCGGCCCGCGCAGCCGCACGCTCCAGCCGTCCAGGCCGCCCCGGGTGAGCAGCTCCCGGACGAGCTGGGCGAACTCGTTGGCGGACAGGTCCGCGGCGGACGGGACGGTCGGCCCCGCAGCCGCGGCGGGCTCGACGCCCGCCCGGGCGTAGGGGTCGGGGGTGACGGCGGCGCCCAGCTGGCGCAGCCGGACCAGCGCCTCGTCGCGTTCGGCGTCCGCGTAGACGCCGTCCCCGTCCTGCTCCTCCTCGTAGGGGGCGCCGGCGGGGAGCAGCCGGGTACGGGCCAGGGCGTCGCGGTCGGCGTCCACGCTGACCAGGCAGACCGCCTCCGGCGCGTCGGGGTCGCGGAGCCAGCCGTTGAGCACCACGCCGGCCAGTATCTCCTCGGTGTCCACCGCGTCCGCGGCCTGCAGGGCGCGCAGCGCGAGGCGGGCGACCAGGCGCAGGTAGTCGGTGGCCCGGTCGGCGGACGGGCGCGGCACGGGGGCGATGTCCCCCTCGGGCGTCAGCCGGTAGCCGCTGAGCGAGGGGACGAGGTCCAGCGGCGGCAGGTCGAGGTCGAGCACCGCGGTGCGGGTGAGCGGGCGGAACACGGCGCGGCACGGCGCGGGGAGGTCCTGCGTCGCGGTCTCGGAGGCGGCCAGCGCGCGTTCGATCAGCGACTCGACGGCGGCCGGCTCGGCCAGCCGGTAGGCGCGGCGGCACTCCTCCAGG
Organism: Kitasatospora sp. NPDC057015; assembly: GCF_042673745.1. NCBI lineage: Bacteria > Bacillati > Actinomycetota > Actinomycetes > Kitasatosporales > Streptomycetaceae > Kitasatospora > Kitasatospora sp. NPDC057015. The sequence goes on along the minus strand of NZ_JBHUSG010000049.1, from coordinate 9,620 downwards.
CTCTCGTTGTACTCGCGGACGGCCCGGGCCCTGGCCTGCTCCGCCTCCTCGTGGGCCCGTCGGGACTCGGCCTCGCCGGAGTTCACCGCCTCGGCCTGCCGGGTGCGCCACTCGCGCAGTGCGCGCTGGTGGGTCAGCCGGGCCTGGGCGAGCTCGCGCTGGTAGCCGGAGTCGAGCAGCCGGCGGGAGGGGCCCTCGTCGGGTTCGGCGTCGGTGCGGGGCGGGGCGTAGTCGTCCCAGCGCGGCTCGGAGCCCGGCCCCTCGGCCTCCGAGGGGCCGGCCGGGTAGGGGCGGGGCTCGTAGCTGCGCAGCTGGCTGCCGAAGTCCATCGCGGAGACCGGGAGCGCGGCCCGGCGCAACAGGTCGGCGAGCCGCTCGTGCTCGGCCCGGACGGTGAGGGTGCGGTGGTGGGTCAGGGCGGCGGCCCGGCCGTGGGCCGCGACGGCCTCGTCCGCGTCGCCGTCCGCAGAACCCGCCTCCGACCCGCCGGGCCCCTGCGGACCCGGCCCTTCCGTGCCCGGCTCGGCGCCGAGGTCGCGGAAGACCGTGGCCAGGAAACCGCTCCGCAGGGCGGTGGCGGTACCGTCCTCGCCGCCCCGCGCCGCCCCCGCGGCGGGCCCGTCCGGTGAGTGACGGCCGTCTGGTGAGTGCTGCATCGGCGGTCGTTCCCCCATGCTCGTCCGGTACTCCCCGGGGCGGACCGCGGCCCCGAGGCCGGCCCCTGCCGGACATTGTCCACCGTCCGGACGCCGCCGGTCAGCCAAGCCTCTCAGTTGGTACGGGTGTTGGTCAGGTGCAGTCCGATGTAGCCCACGTAGATCCGGCCACTGCCGGAGCAGTCGTCGAGGTAGTGCAGGCGGGGGGCCGTACGTCCGCCGCCGATCCGCAGGTGGGCGCCCATGAAGGCGCGCCGGGACGCGTCCACGCACTCGGGGACGGGCAGCATCCGCTCGCGCTTCCACTTGGTGTGGCTGAACACCGTCTGGGACTCGCCGCGTACCGCCTTGCGCGGCGGGAAGTGGTGACAGCCGTCCGGAGTGTGCTCGCACCACTGCTTGAAGTCGCCGCCGGCCTCGCCCCGGACGGCGGCGACCGCGTACTCCTGAAGGGCCGTCAGGCCCTCCCAGGTCAGCCGGGCCCAGCCCGCGCAGGTGCCGAGTCCGTCGAGGGCGAGCGCCGACTTCTGGTCCCCGGTGAAGGTCAGCAGGGGGAACTCGGGCAGCCGGTCGAGGAGTTCGGCGAAGCTCGCGGGGGCCTCCCCGCCGCCGGCCTCCCGGGGCGTCCTGCCCGGCCCGGTGGCGGGCCGCTGGCCCTGGCCCGGCGCGCCGCCCGGACAGAGCCGGCCGGCCAGCACCCTGACCTGCGCGCCCACGTGCCTCAGCGTCGCGTACTGCTCCTCGGACTCCGCCCTCAGGTGGTGCTCGCGCCGCCGGGAGTGCCGCAGGCTGTGCCGCACCAGCTCCAGCTCGTCGGCCCTCGCCTGCTGGTCCTGGTCGTCCAACCGCTGCTCGTGGGCGAGTTGGTCGGGCGCGTGGTCGGCTGCGCCGCCGCCGGGTGCCGCGCCTTCGTGACCGGAGCCGCTCCGGACCGGGCCGCGGGCCGCCGGCTGCTCGGGGGCGCCGGCCTCCGCACGACGGGCCGGCACCGGCACCCGCAGGACGGGGACGGCGGCCAGCGGCGCGGGGAGCGGGAGTTCGGCGGCGAGTCGGCGCGGCTCGCGGGCCAGCAGCCCGGCGGCCCGGCGCAGGTCCTCCTCTATCCGGTGGCGCGGCATGACGGGGTGCCGGGCGCCGTCGTAGCGGGAGGCGGGGTCGACCTCCGGCAGGTAGGTGCGGACGGCCCCGCCGTACACCGCGTGGTACTCCAGGGCGACGTTGAACTCCGTGCGGGCGGCGGGATCGAGGACGTAGAGCGTGGCGAGACCCGGCAGCTGATGGCAGAGCGGGCGGACGGTGCCGGTCACCCAGTCGTCCAGCTCCAGGTTGGCCGGAACGCTGGCGACCACGGTCGGCAGCCGGCGCTCCGGGTCGCACAGCTCGTCGATCAGGTCGGCCACCCCGGCCGCGGTGATCACCCGGGGGCCGTTGTGCACGGCGGCCGGGCCGTCGCTGGCGTCGAGCAGGGGCAGCAGCGTACGGGCGAGCTCGGGCACCGGGACCTTGCTGGGCGTGCGCACCCCGGGCGCGCAGGCCTGGTACTCGGCCTCCAGCCGGACCCAGGTCGGGCCGTCGGGGTCGGTCGCGAGGGTGAGGGTGAGCTGGTGCGTGCCGTGCGGCGCGGGGGTGCGCAGGCGACGGCGGGTGTAGCGGCCCGGGCCGGCGGGGCTGTCGGGCGCGGCGCGCAGCGGGCCGTCGTCCCGGTCCAGCAGGACCCGGTCGCCCAGGCGCAGGCGCTCGGCGGGGGCGTCCGGGCCGCCGCGGGCGGGCTCGGTGGGCGGCGGTTCCTCGCAGCCCTCCTGTTTCAGCCAGGCGCCCAGGCGTTGGTCGGCCAGGGCGACGGCGTCGGCGTGCGCGAGCGCGGTGGTGACGGTCATCCGGTAGGGCGTCGCGGGGCTCCGGGGGCCGGGCAGATCGGGCTGGGCCGGCGACGGGGAGCGGTCTGATGTCATGCGCGGTACCTCCCGTGGTGCGGTGGTGGGGTGTGTCGTCCTCCATGGGGATCCCCCCGTCCGATGGGCGGGGGAGGGGTCGGTCGTCCGGTTCGGCCGGATCCTTGTAGGTGAAAACGTGGTGACCCGGAGCGGAAGTTCCAGCGCCGGTCGACGTCAATTCGTTCGAGTGAAACTTCTCAAGCCCCCGTACCGGCCGGCACGGGGGCTGAGCAGGCCCGCAGGCGGGCGTGCGCCGGTCAGTGGCTCCATTCGGGGGCGGCCACGGCGACCGCCGTCGGGCAGCCGTCCGGGATGTCGTAGGTGGCGACCAGCACCACCGGTTGCTCGCCGTGGTTGCGCCCGACGTGGACGTGCACCGGGCCGGGCAGCTCGACCAGGCGGTCGCCGGCCTCGCTGACCTCGGTCCGACCGTCGTGCAGGGTCCGGGTGAGCGTGCCGGACAGGACCACCACGTCGACCCGGCCCGGGTGGTAGTGCCAGCCGGTGCTGGCCCCGGGTGCGAGGGTGATGGTCTGGACGACGGGCATCGCTGTTCGGCTCCAGTCACGGGGGGGGTGCGCGGGCGCGGTCAGGGCCTCAGGCTAGGCAGCCACCCCTGTGGTCGAAACCGCCCGGCCGTTCTCTGTCCGAAAGCTCGTCCGACGGTCGCCCTCTGTCCGAAAAGGGTCACTCCGGGACCACCTCCGCCCGGTCCCGCACTCCCCCGTGACCGCACCCCCGAGACCGGGCCCACCCGACCGGCCCTCGCACGGGCCCCGCACCGGGGCCCCGCACCGGACGCAGCGGCCCGGCCCGCCTGACCGGGCTCGGCTCAGACCGGCACCTCGACGAAGGTCCGCCCCGCGGCGACCGCGACCGCCGACCCGGCCGTGACCTCGGCCAGCCAGGCGTGAAAGGCCGTCACCTCCGCCTCCGGCACGCCCACCTCGATCCGCACCCCGGCCGCCTGGTACGCCAGGTCGCTCACCGCGTGCCCCGCCGCCCGCAGGTCGTTCTCCACCCGGCCGGCCCTGGTGTGGTCGACGGTCACCGCGAGCAGCGCGACGGGCCGGCGCTCGACCAGCCCGATCTCGTCGACCGCCTCGGACACCGCGCCGCCGTACGCCCGAACCAGGCCGCCGGCGCCGAGCTTGATCCCGCCGAAGTACCGGGTGACCACCGCGACCGTGTCCGTCAGCCCCCGCCGGCGCAGCACCTCCAGCATCGGCACCCCGGCCGTCCCGCCCGGTTCGCCGTCGTCGCTGGAGCGCTCGCGGCGCTGCTCGTCGCCGACCACGAAGGCGGTGCAGTTGTGGCGGGCGTCCCAGTACTGCTTGCGGACGCCCGCGATGAAGGCCTGCGCCTCGTCCTCGTCGGTGACCCGGGCCAGGTGGCAGATGAACCGGGACTTCCTGACCTCGGTCTCGTGGCTGCCGCCGTGCCGGATGGTCAGGTACGGCCTGGGGGTCGGATCCGGCATGGCGCGGCGGGTCTCCAAAGCGAAGGGGCTGGCGGGGCCGCCCTGCTCGGACGGTCCCGCCAGCCTAACCGCGCGGCCCGGGCCGGGCGCCTGCCCGGCCCGGGCCGTTGTTCGGTGCCCGGCCCCTGGTCAGCGCCCGGCGAGGGCGTCCAGCCGGCCGCGGTCCAGGCCGGTCAGCCGGGTGACCTCGGCCGGGTCCACCGCGCCGCAGTCCAGCCCGCGCAGCAGGTAGCCGCTGAGCGCCCTGGCGGTCGCCGGCTCGTCCATCACGTCGCCGCCGGCCTTGGCCACGTAGGCGGCGAGCCGGGCCGCGGCGGCCGCCAGGCCCTCGCGGTAGAAGCTGTACACGGCCACGTACCGGGTCGGCAGGTGCGCCGGGTGCATGTCCCAGCCCTGGTAGTAGGCGCGGGCCAGCGAGCGGCGGACCAGGTCGTGGTGGAGCTTCCAGGCGGCGTGGACCTGCTCGGTCGGGCCGGTCGGGATGACGTTGGTGGAGCCGTCCGAGAGCCGCACGCCCGTCCCGGCGGCGGCCACCTGCATCACCGCCTTGGCGTGGTCGGCCACCGGGTGGTCCATGCTCTGGTAGGCGGCACTGACCCCGCAGGAGGCGCTGTAGTCGAAGGTCCCGTAGTGCAGCCCGGTGGCCCGGCCCTCGGAGGCCTCGATCATGCGGGCCACGGTCGCCCGGCCGTCGGCGCCCAGGATCGCCTGGGTGGTCTCGATCTGGATCTCGAAGCCGATCCGGCCCGCCGGCAGCCCGGCCCGCCGCTCGAAGTCCTCCAGCAGCCGCACCAGCGCGGTGACCTGCTCCGGGTACGTCACCTTGGGCAGGGTCAGCACGAGCCCGTCGGGCAGCCCGCCGCCCGCGATCAGGGTGGAGAGGAAGACCTCCAGGGTGCGGATGCCGCGGTCGCGGACGGCGGCCTCCATGCACTTGATCCGGATGCCGACGTACGGCGGCGCGCTCCCGTCGGCGACGGCCGCGGCCAGCAGCTGCGCGGTGCGGACGGCGGCGGCGTCCTCCTCCTCGTCGGGGCGGGGGCCGTAGCCGTCCTCGAAGTCGATCCGGAGGTCCTCGACGGGCTCGCGCTCCAGCTTGGCGCGGACCCGGGCGTGCACGTCGGCCAGCAGCTCGTCGTCGGCCACGCCGAGCGCCCGGGCCAGCTCGGCCGGGGTGCCGGCGTGGGTGTCGAAGGCCTCCAGGGCCTGCTGGCCCCAGCTGCGCACGGTGTCGGCGGCGAAGACGTCGGCCGGCACGTAGACCGTGTGGACCGGCTGGCGGGTGCCGCTGTCGCCGGGGTAGCGGCGGGCCAGCTCGGCGTCGACCGGCGCCAGCAGCGCGTCCACGGCGGCCCGGGCGGCGCCGGAGAACGAGGCTCCACCCTCCGGCTTGCTACCGTCCACCTCGACCTGCGACATCCGTACTCCTCCACGCCGAACCAGCACTTCAACAGTTTGTTGATGTGAAGGTAGCTCCGGCGGAGTCGGGCAGTCAATGGCCGCCCGACCGGCGGACGGCGCGGTCAGTCGCGACCCGCCGACGCGTAGCGGGCGTGCAGGTCCGGCCAGATCTTGTCCAGCTGCGACGGGCTCACCGAACCGTCCGGGCGGTTGCCCACCACGTGGTACTCCAGGGTGAGGTACTCCGCCAGGCGCCGCTGGTCCGGCTGCTGACCGTAGGTGTCGATGTAGGAGACCAGCGCCTCGAAGCACTGCTCCGGGTCCAGCCGGTCCGGCTGCGGGATGGGCTCGCTGCCGGCGTTCTCCCGGACGGCGTGCTCCCGCAAGGACTGCTCGCGCACGCCCTGCTCGCGGACGGCCTGCTCGCGGACGGAAGGCTCCTGGTTGCCCCGCGGCCCCTGGCCCGCGCCGTCCTCCGGGAAGTCGAACTCCGGAGCCGGCCGCCGCTCGGCGCCGCGCTGCACCACCGGGACCTCCGGGGCCTGCTGCGCCGAGGGCCGCGGCGGCTTGAACCACGGGGACGCCTGGCCCGGCACCCGGCCCGTGGCGTCCATGCCGCCCTGCGGCGCGTGGGAGCGGACGGCACGCTCGGTCCAGACGTTCAGCTCGTCCCTGGCCGGGGCCGGGGCCTGCTCCTCCGCCTGGGCCGGCTCCTGCGCGTCCCGCAACCGGACGGCGGCGAGCTTGGCCAGCGTGGGCACCGCGAGCTCCGCCGATACCGCGGAGGCGGGGGCCGCCGGCACCTCGGCCGTCGTGGGAGCCGGCGCCTGCACCGCCGCCGGCTGCTGGGGCGCGGGCGCCGGGGCCTGCGCCACGGCGGCCACCGGAGCCGGTATCGCGGTCTGCGGCCCGGCCGTGACCGCCCGGCCGTCCCTGGCCGCCACGGCCTGCTCGGCCTCGGCCTCCAGCCGGTCCAGCACCTCCAGGTCCAGCGGCACCCCGTACTTGGCGAGCTTCAGCGGGAGCAGCGCCTGGATCGGGGCCGAGCGGCGCCAGCCGCGTCCGTACCGGAAGCGCAGCTGGGCACGGTAGACCAGCCGGTTCTGCTCCAGCCGCACGACCTCGTCGTAGGACCGCAGCTCCCAGAGCTTCATCCGGCGCCAGAGCCGGAAGGTCGGGATCGGTGAGAGCATCCAGCGCATCAGCCGCACCGACTCCATGTGACGGTCGGCCGTGATGGCCGCGATCCGTCCGACCGCGTGCCGGGAGGCCTCGACCACCACCACGAAGAGCACCGGGATCACGGCGTGCATGCCCATCCCGAGCGGGTCGCCCCAGGACGCCGCCGCGTTGAAGGCGATCGTCGCGACCGTCAGCAGCCAGGCGGTCTGCCGCAGCAGGGGGAAGGGGATCCGCAGCCAGGTCAGGACGAGGTCCAGGGCCAGCAGGACGACGATTCCGGCGTCCACACCGACCGGGAACGCGTACGCGAAGGCGCCGAACCCCTTCTCCATCGCCAGGTCGCGGACCGCACTGTAGGACCCGGCGAAGCCGATGCCCGAGATCAGGCAGGCGCCGGCCGCGACCAGCCCGAGCAGGGCCCGGTGGGCACGGGTGAGGGATGGGCGTGCCATGCGTCTATCAACCCCTGGATGTCGGCTGCTGCCGTACGTGACCGTCGGCCCGCCGGACTCCCCCCTGTCGGGTGGCCCGCCTGTGCCGGCCACCGACCGTCTCGGCCCACCGGATACTACTCGTACACCTGTTTCAGCGTGCTTCCAGGCCGGGGTGTCACCCTGTCTGCTCGGCCGTCCCGTTGAGGTGCGCCAGCACGGCGAGCACCCGGCGGTTGGCGTCGTCGGCCGGCGCCAGACCGAGTTTGGTGAAGATGTTGGCGATGTGTTTGGCCACCGCGCCGTCGCTGACCGTGAGCCGGGCGGCGATCGCCGAGTTGGAACACCCCTCCGCCATCAGCTCCAGCACCTCCCGCTCGCGCGGCGACAGCCGCTGCAGGGGGCCCGAACGCGCGTTGCTCTGCAGCAGCTTGGCGATCACGTCCGGGTCCATCGCCGTCCCGCCCGCCGCCACCCGCCGCACCGCGTCGATGAACTGGTCGGCGTTGAACACCCGGTCCTTGAGCAGGTACCCGATCCCGCCCGAGCCGTCCGCCAGCAACTCCCGCGCGTACAGCTGCTGGACGTGCTGCGACAGCACCAGGACGGGCAGGCCCGGGATCTGGCGGCGCGCGCTCAGCGCGGCCTGCAGCCCCTCGTCGGTGAGCGTGGGCGGCAGCCGGACGTCCACCACCGCGACGTCCGGACGATGGGTCAGCAGCGCCTCCAGCAGATCCGGGCCGGTCTCCACCGCCGCCGCGATGGTGAACCCGTGCGCTTCCAGCAGCCGGATCAGGCCTTCGCGAAGGAGGTAGAGGTCCTCGGCGAGGACAACTCGCACGGCAGCTCCAGGGTGATCGTGGTCGGGCCGCCCGACGTGCTGTCGATGGCGAGGACACCGTCGAAGGTACCCAACCGGCGCTCGATCCCGCGCAACCCGCTCCCCCTGCTCGGGTCGGCCACCCCGTGGCCGTCGTCCGTCACGGTCACCCGCAGGCTGCCGGCCCGGTACAGGATGTCCACCCAGACGTGGTCGGCGCCCGAGTGCTTGGCCGCGTTCGCCAGCAACTCGCAGATGCTGAAGTACACCGCCGCCTCCACCGGCGCCGCCGGCCGGTCCTGCAGGCTGACGCACACCTCGACGGGCAACGCGCTGTCCATCGCCAACGCCCTGACCGCGTCCCCGAGTCCGCGCTCGGCCAGGACCGGCGGGTGGATCCCGCGGACCAGGTCCCGCAGCTCCTGCAGCGCCTTCGCCGAGGAGTGCCGGGCCTCCGCGAGCAGCTCGCGGGCGGCCTTAGGGTCGGTGTCCAGCAGGTGCTCGATGGTCCCGAGGGTCATCCCGATCGCCACCAGCCGGGCCTGGGCACCGTCGTGCAGATCCCGCTCGATGCGGCGCAGTTCGGCCGCCTGGCTGCCGACCGCGTCGGCGCGGGTCTCGGTGAGCTGCTGCACCCGCTCGTTGAGCCGGGCCCTGCTCTGACCACGGTCGTGCGCCGGGTCGAGCATCCGCCGCGCCCAGTCCGCGTGCACCCGGACGGCGCGCGGCGCGAGTCCGAGCCCCAGCGCCACCGCCCCCGCGCACAGGGCGAACTGGAGCAGCACCTCACGGCCGTCACCCATCCCGCCGTAGCCGTAGCCGTCGAGGAACTGCATCAGCAGCCCGAAGGCGGCCCCGCCCCCGACACCCACCAGCAGGAGGCAGGGCACCGCGAGCATCCCCGTCGCGCCCGCACCGCCGGCCAGCCATAGCAGGTCCCGCCAGCTGGCCGGATCGCCCAGTGCCACCCGGGCCGTCATCTCCACGCGGGCCGTGGAGTACCGCGACCGGTACGAGCGGCCGGTCCACCAGTGCCCCCGCTCGTCCTGCTGGGGCGCCGCCACCGGACGGTACGACGTCGGGATCCGCACCCCGAACCACGCCTCCACCAGTTCCCTGGACCGTCGGGCGTACCGTCGGGCCAACCAGTAGCAGGCCACGGGGAAGGCCGCCATCGCACCGGCGATCAACAGCAGGGTCTCCAGCCCGTGCTGGCTGCGCGACTTGGTCACGGCCAGCGGTACGAGCAGCAGGAAGAACAGCACCGTCGGCGCCACCGCGGCCTGGAACACCAGCTGGAGGCAGCGCAGTTGGGCTGCGAATCCGGTACGTGCGAAGCGCCGGAGCTCCTCGACGCGTCCGGACACCCCGTCGACCGCCGTGGTCGAACCGCTCATGGCCATCTCTTCTCCCCGAAACCTCGAAACCCTGCGGCACCAGTCTGTCCCCCGGAGGCCCGCAGCGGCACTGGCCCAGGAACTCCACCTGGGGTGGACCTAGCACCCCTCCCCCTGCGAGGACGCTCAGCGGGCACGTCGCCCGGACGAGGCCAGTGGTTCCTCGCGTTTCCGGTCGGGAAACGCAGAAAAGCCCCGCCGGTTACCCGGCAGGGCTTCTCCACAATGATTGTTCGGCGGCGTCCTACTCTCCCACAGGGTCCCCCCTGCAGTACCATCGGCGCAATGAGGCTTAGCTTCCGGGTTCGGAATGTAACCG
>NZ_JBHUSG010000048.1:0-78285 GCF_042673745.1 Kitasatospora sp. NPDC057015 | reverse complement strand
GGCCCGCAGAGCGCGAACCGGTCGGCCGCTCCGGCCGGACCGCCCGCGGCCGCCGCCCCGGCACAGGTCGCGCCGGCCGCGCCTCCGGCCGCCGGGTCCGCACAGTCGGCCGCCCCGGCGCAGGTCGCACCGGTCGCGCCCGCCCAGCCCGCGCCCGCCCCCGGGCGTCCGCTGGCGGGCCGGGCCTCCGGCCGCTGCATCGGCGTGCTGGGCGGGAAGGGCGTCGACGGAGCCCAGTTGGAGCTCCAGGACTGCAACGGATCGGCCTGGCAGGCCTGGGACTTCCGGGCGGACGGTTCGGTCCGCTCGCTGGGCCTCTGCATGGACGTGGCCTGGGCCTCGGTGGCCAACGGCGCCGCCATCCAGCTGGTGAACTGCAACGGGGGGCCGGCCCAGCGCTTCGTGCTGAGCGGGGCCGGGGACCTGGTGAACCCGCAGGCCGACAAGTGCGTCGACGCCAAGGACCAGGGCACCGCGAGCGGCACCCGGCTCCAGCTCTGGAACTGCGCGGGCACCGCCAACCAGAAGTGGTCCCTCCGCTGACAGCGGCTCACCCCGCCCCGCGGGCCGCCGCCGGAGCCCCTCGGGTGCCCCCCCGGCGGCGGCCCGCGGCACGCGACGGCAGGTCGGGGTGCAGCCACCCGGCGCGGACCGGCCGACGGCGCCCCCGGACCGGACTGGACCTGGGAGGGGAGTTCACGGCAATATGGTCTAGACCTCTCTATGTAGCTCCAGGAATGGTGGGCCCGTATGGAAATCGTGATCGTCCCCGACGCCGCCGCAGGCGGCGAGCTCATCGCCGCGGCGATCGCCGATCTCCTGTCCGCCAAGCCCGACGCCCTGCTCGGCGTCGCCACCGGCTCCACCCCGCTGCCGATCTACCAGGCGCTGGCCGCCCGCGTCCGGGCCGCGACGCTGGACGCCTCCCGCGCCCGGATCTGCCAGCTGGACGAGTACGTCGGCCTGCCGGCCGGCCACCCCGAGTCCTACCGCTCGGTGGTGCTGCGCGAGGTCGTCGAGCCGCTCGGCCTCACCGAGGCGTCCTTCCTCGGCCCGGACGGCAACGCGCCGGACATCGCCGCCGCCGCCATCGCCTACGACCGCGCGCTCGCCGAGGCCGGCGGCGTGGACCTGCAGCTGCTGGGCATCGGCACCGACGGGCACATCGGCTTCAACGAGCCGTGCTCCTCCCTCGCCTCGCGCACCCGCATCAAGACCCTCACCCGGCAGACCCGCGAGGACAACGCCCGCTTCTTCGACAGCCTGGACGAAGTCCCGCACCACGTGATCACCCAGGGCATCGGGACCATCCTGGAGGCCCGCCACCTGGTGCTGCTCGCCACCGGCGAGGCGAAGGCGGAGGCCGTCGCCCTCGCCGTCGAGGGCCCGCTGTCCGCCGCCGTCCCCGCCTCGGCGCTCCAGCTGCACCCGCACGCCACCGTCGTGGTGGACGAGGCGGCCGCCTCCGGCCTCAAGCTCGCCGACTACTTCCGCGACACCTACGCGGCCAAGCCCGCCTGGCAGGGGCTCTGACCGTCACGCTCCGACGCCGGGCCCGGGCGGGCCCGGCACGGACGGTCCCACCACCCGACGCGGGTGCTCCGCAGCCCCGAGCTGCCGGAGCGCCCGCGTCGGCGTTGTGCTCAGGCCGACGCCGCCCGGCGGTCGGCCACCTCGGGATCCCGGCCACTGCCCTGCGCGAGCACCGGCAGGGCGTCCCAGTCCGACGGCCCGGTCGGGACCCCCCGGTGGATCACGTAGTGGTGGGCCGCCATCGCGGTGTCCCGGCCCGGCAGGGCGTCCACCACCGCACGGTGGACCGCGAGCGGGGTGAGCTCCGCCGGCCGGTCGGGCGCCGTGACCGCGGTGGCCACCCGGGCGACCAGCCGGCCGTCGACCAGGTCCACCCGCACGGCCGCGCCCTCTCCCAGCACCTCCCCCAGCACCTCCGCGAACAACCCGCGCACGGCGTCCAGGTCGATCCAGGACCCGTCCACCTGCCGCCAGTCACCCTCCCGGACGCCGGGGCGGATCCCGGTCAGCGCACCCAGCCCGGCCAGCGGCACCGGGCCGAGCGCGGCCGCCTTCACCGTCGCCAGCAGTCCGCGCACGAACTCCTCCAGCTCGGTCCGGTCCAGCACCTGCGGGCAGGCGAGCAGCGCGAGTTCGAGCTGGCCGTTGACCCGCAGGATGTTGAACATCAGCCGGACCGGCACCCGCTGGTCGGGGAACCAGCTGATCTCCGGATCGGCCACCGGCGCCGGCCGCGCGTCGGAGGCCGACTCGGGGATGGTCAGGCTGAGGTCGTTCACCACCACGTGCCGGGCGTACCGGGAGCCGCGCAGATGGGCGACGTCGTCGATCATCTCCCAGATCCGCGCGGCGTCGAAGGTGCTGTGCCAGTAACCCGCCAGCGAGGCCGCCTTGGTGTGGCCGATCAGCTCGTCCAGGTCGTCCAGGCCCGCGTCGACGGCCAGGAAGGCGTCCTGGGCCAGGGTGCCGACGTAGTCGGCCATCACCGGCCGGTGCCGGTTGGCCGACAGGGCGGCGATCACCAGCCCGGGTTGCGCCGCACGCTGCGCGACCAGTGCGGCGAAGGCGGCCAGCAGCACCACCGACGGGCTCGCACCGGTCCGCAGTGAGGCGGCCGCGAGATCCGCCGCCGCCGCGCGGGAGCGCAGGATCAGGGTGGAGACCACGTCCGGCGGCGCCGTGATCCGCGAGTCGGCGAACACGGCCTGCGGACTGGTCCGCAGGATCCGCTCCCAGTGCCGCAGCGAGGCGGTCGCCCGGCGGCGGCCCAGCGAGGTGCTCTCGAACTCGGCGACCTCCAGCGGTGTGCGCGCGGTGGAGGGCCGCAGTTCCCTGCCCGCCGCGAGCAGCAGCCACTCCTGGATGAGCAGCGCGGTGGCGGCGCCGTCCGCACCGGAGTGGCAGACCACCACCGCCAGCCGGACGGGTCGGCCCGCCGAGGTCACCAGGGTGCAGCGGAGCGGGAAGTCCACGCCGAGGTCGAAGGCGACCGCGTTGTCGGCGCGCGCCAACTCGTCGGCGAACCGGTCGAGTCCGGGCTCGTCAAGGGGCCCGGCCTCGACCACCCGCACGGTGAACTCGCCCTCCGCCAGCAGCTTCTGGCCGATGGGGAAGCCGTCCGGGCCGGGCGGGAAGACGGTCCGCAGCGAGGCGTGCCGTTCGGCCAGGGTCCGCAGGGCCGCGAGCGCCGCCGGGAGGTCCGTGCCCGGCGGCACCGGCCAGACGGCCTCCTTGTTGATCTGCTCGGGATCGTCCCGCAGGATGCAGCGGATCATGTTGTCCTGGCCCAGGGTGAGCGGCCCCGAGCCTTCGGCCCCGCCGCTGTAGCGGACGGTCATCCGCCCGGTGGCTGTCACGTCGTACGCGTCCTTCGGCTGGCCCGACTGGGCGGGTGTGGACCGGGCGCCGTCGGCATCCCGGGGCTACGGTGCTGATCTGCGGCGACCGCCGCCGGCGCCGGCTCAGCTGCCGCCGGTGACGGCGGCGATCACGGAGTCCGGCCACTGCGAGGGGCGCGGGCCGTGGGCGTGCAGCAGGGCGAGCACGATCCGCTCGATCCCGAAGGCCGTGCAGGCGGTGTTGCCCGGGGCGCCCTCGCTGGTGAAGCCGAAGACCTCACCGAAGTGGTCCTTGTGGAAGTTCGCCGAGGCGATCGCCTGGACCAGGCCGTCGGCCACCGGCACCCGCAGTTCGTACTTCAACTCCTGCGCCCGCTGGGCCGCCTGGAACAGCCGCCGGGTCGGCCCGAAGAAGGGGTCGTCGGCCACCTCGACCTCCACCTTCAGCGACATCCCCCGCAGCCAGCCGGCCACCGCCTCCAGCCAGTCGGCGCGCCAGCTCAGGCAGTGCGCCTCGGTTCCCGCGGTGACCAGCTCGACCATCCGGAAGCTGCGCAGCCGGCCGGGCTCGCTGGTCGCCTCCTGCCGGAAGCACTGCCCCTCCACCGCGAACCGTTCGGGCTGCGCCAACTCCTTGCCGGCCAGGCCTGCATAGACCGGGTAGCAGGCGGCCGGCAGCAGCACCAGATCGCTCGCCCGCTGCTCGGAGTCCCAGGCACCGCCCTCGACGGCGTGCGGCGCCAGCTCCTTCCACTGGGCCGGCGTACCGGTGAAACTGTGCACCGTACCGAGCAGTTGGGGGAAGGCCTTGACGTAGCCGGCCCGCTCGACCAGGGCCCGCGGGACGACCGGCGGGATCGCCACCCGGGGGAACCGCTCGGCCGCCGCCAGGGTGTCGATCCCCTGGCGGAGCAGGCCGACCACGGCCTCGAACGGCGCCGGGTACAGCTGCACACCGGGCGCCCCGGTGGGGATCGGTGCGGCCTCGCCCTCGGGGATCGTGAGATGCGTGTTCGTCATGTCCTGCTCTCCATCATCGGTTCGGAGCCTGCGGGCATCGAAGCCTGCGGGGATCGGCGCGTACGGGTACCGACGCCTGTGGGAGGGGTCAGCGGCGGTCGGCGTCAGGGGTCCAACGCCTGCGGCGGACCTCGAACGGCCGGTCGCCCTCCACCGCGACGGCGGCGCGGAACGGCCCCGGCACCGGCACGTCCCGGATCCAGCACGGCCCGGGGTCCAGCGCTCCGGCGTCCGGCAGCCGCAGCGGGGCCGGGCCGGCCAGCGGCAGGCCCAGGCCCTGGGCCAGCCGGCCGCCGTACACCTTGACGCAGGCCTCGCGACGGCACCAGAGGCGGGCGAAGCGCTCCGCCCTGGCGCCGGGCGAGCGGGCCGCCGCCACGAACCGCACGTCCCCGTCGGGGAAGTAACGGCCGGCCACCCGGGCCGCCACCCGCTCGTCCCGGATCTCCTCCACGTCGGCGCCGACCCGGCGGCCCTCGGCCAGGGCCAGCACGGCGAGCGCGCCGGAGGCCGAGTAGCTGATCTGCAGCCGCGGCCCGGTCGCGCCGTCGTCGGTCACCGGCTCCGGTTTGCCGTGCGGGCCGCGCCGCCAGGCCAGTTCGGCCGGGGCGGCGCCGAGCCGCTCGGCGGTGAGCAGCCGCACCACGCCGTGGACCACGGTGAAGCGGTCGGTCCTGACCTGGTCCCGGCCCGCGCCGGCCCGGTCGAGCTCGGTGCGGTCGAGCAGGTCCCGCAGGCGGCGGACGACCGGCGCCGGCTGGTCGGTCCTGATCACCCACAGGTCCACCCGGTCGGCGCCGGCGGCCTCGACCACAGCCGCCGGGACGGTTCCGGTCGCGCTGCCGGCGGCCGGGGGCCGGGTACCGGCGGCCGACGATGCGCCCGGCTCGGCGCCGCCGGTCATGGCCCCACCCCGGCCGGGAGGGTCAGGGTGCTGAGCCGGCCGAGCCGCCGGTCGAAGTCGGCCACCAGCACCGGCCGGTGCTCGGCCCGCCAGTGCGGGAGCCGTTCGGCCAGGGCCGTCCAGACGCCGGTCAGCGGCTGTCCGGTGCGGCCCGCGACCGTCCGACCGGGTACGGGGTCGCCGTCCGCGGGCCGGGAGTCGGGCGGGCCCTCGCCGGCGCCGGGTGCTGAGCCGACGTCAGTGGGAGCAGATCCGAAGCCGGCGAGGTCGAGGTCCACGGCAGTGAGGTCGGGGCCGAGGACGACGGCCGCCGCCGGTCCCAGCGCCGCCCGTTCGGCGCGGACCAGCGCCGGAGCGGGATCCGCCGGCCGGCCGGAGGACTGGCGCACCCGGATCCCCGCACCGTCGGTCGCCTCGCAGACCAGCAGGACGGCGCAGTGCCGGACCGGCAGTGCCACCGGCAGGGCCGGACCGTAGTGCAGGTGCGCCGTCTCCATCACCAGGACGACCGCCCGGCGGCAGGCACCCGTGCGGGTGTAGTCGGTGGCGATCCGCAACGCGGTGAACGCGGCGGCCGAGCCCTGGTCGCAGACGGCGAAGGCCAGCGGCGAGCCCGGGCAGAACCGGCTGAGGTGGACGGCGGTGGAGCGGCCGGGCCGCACGTCCGGGGAGGAGAAGGCGAGGATCAGCAGGTCGACGTCCTCGCCGTCGGGCAACGCGTCCCGCAGCAGGCTCTCGGCCATCTCCCCGTAGGAGTGGCCGACGCCCTGCCGCAGCAGGTCCTCCCGCAGCGGCACGCCGTAGGGGCGGGCCAGGTCGCCCACGAAGACCCGCAGGTCCGGGTCGAGCGAGGTCTCCGACCTGCCGTCGAAGTCCCTGGTCAGCATCCTGGCGAGGCGCAGACCGGGCCCGGTCGGGCCGCCCGCCCGGACGGCGCCCGGGGCGGGGGCGGTCGCGGCGGGCATCCGGTCAGTCCTCGGAGATGACGTGTCCGGCGACGAAGTCGGCCAGGCTGGCGACCGAGCGCAGGTCGTCCTCGCCGATCTCCTCCACGTCGACATGGATGTCGAGGGACTCCTCCAGTTCGAGGATGAGTTCCAGGGTGCCGGCGGAGGTCAGCCCGAGGTCGTCGAAGAGGCAGGCGTTCTCCGGTACCTCCGCGAGCTCGCGCTTCAGTACGCGCGGCAGCAGGTCGCCGATGCTTCGGAGGACCTGGCCGCGCAGTTCGGCGTCGGATCGTAGCGCGGAGTCTGACATGGGTATCCCGTCCCGTCGTGCGTGAGAGTGGACTGGTTCGAGGGCCGGCCCGGCCGCGGCCCGGTGGTCGCGGGCAGGGGCGGGGAGCGCCCGGGCGACGGCCGGCGCACCCGCGGGTAGGCGTCGCTGACGGAGCGTCAGTGGATGACGGCCATGGCCGAGAAGGTGGCTCCGATGCCGGCGGCGGCGATCAGGTAGCGGTCACCACGCCGGAGCAGGCCCCGTGTGGTGGCGGTGTGGAGATTGATGAAGGCGTCCGCAGCGAAACTGTGCCCGACCGATGGCACGTTGTCCAGCACCACCCTGTCGATCGGATAGCCGATGCGACGGCAGATCGCCCGCCAGGAGACCTGGTTGACGTTGTGCGGAAGCATCAGCGCGATGTCCGACAGGTCTAGTCCTGCCTGGTCGAGGGCGGCACCGATCGCCTCGGCCATCACCTCCGGGTACTCCCGCTGGTAGCGCACCAGGAGTTCCGGATTCTCGGCGAGTCGACCGTCGAACTCGGGCCGCTGGCGGACGGCGTAGGAGAGCACCCGGTCGCGCTCGCCCTCGGCCCGGACCAGGCAGGCCGCCGCGCCCTCGCCGAACAGGGACGTCTCCGGCACCAGCTGGGCGTCCCTGGTGAAGGTCTTCTCCCCGGCCACGATGAGCGCCAGGGCGTCGGGGTCCGGCTCGCCCGCCAGCAGCCGGCCGGCCAGGTCGACCGCCAGCAGCCCCACCGCGCAGGCGTGGTGGGTCACGGTGAAGGCGTTGGCGTGCGCGAGGCCGAACCGGTCCAGCAGTTGGTGCAGCGGGTTCAGCGGGTAGGGCGCGGCCACCGGCATGCTCCGTGCGTGCAGCACGAACCGGACGCGGTGTTCACGTCCGCGCAGCTCCGGCAGCGCCTCCAACGCGCCGGTCAGCAGGTCGAGCAGCGTCCCGTCCGGATCCAGGCGCACCTGGTCCAGTCCGTGGAAGCGGCGGAAGAGTCGAAGTTGACGTGGGGTCAGGCCGATCCGGTCCCCTACCGCCTCGATGGGCTCGGCATGACGGGGAAGGTGGACGGCCACTGCCTCCAGTGCGGTCACCCGGGCTAGTATTCCGACGCCCGGCGGGTCGCACAAGTGATCACCCGCCGTAGTCGCAGTCACCGCCCCCGTGCCGTCGAGCAGGTGGAGCCCCCGATGCCGAATCCCGAACCGCCCGCCGCCCCCGCCCCGGAGCAGGGCCCCGCGGTGCACCCCGAACTGGTCGCACTGCTGGTGGCGGCCGCCGAAGCACCCCCCGAGTGGGCCGCACTGGTCACCCCGCAGGCCCGGCTGGACGGCGACCTGATGCTGGACGAGTGCGAACTCGCCGCCCTCGCCGCCCTGCTGCGGGAGCGGTTCGGCTCCGGGGCCGATCTCGCGGCGCTCCGCGCCGGGTGCGACCTGGACCGGCTGGAAGCGCTCACCGTGGCCGAGCTGGAGCAGGCGCTGCTGCCCGGGCGGGTGCCGGCATGAGCCGCTTCCTGCTGGTCGTCCCCCCGCTGACCGGACACGTCAACCCGGTCGTCGGCATCGCCCGGGAGCTCGCGGCACGCGGGCACGAGGTCGCCTGGACGGGCTCGGAGGCCGTCCTGCGGCCCCTGCTCGGCCCCGCCGAGCAGGTGTTCGGCACCGGCAGCCGGTTGTTCCGGGCCCAGGGCGGGCACGGCCTCGCCGCGCTGCGCTCGCTCTGGGAGGGATTCATCGTCCCGTACGCGCGGTTCACCGCGAAGCCGCTCGACGGGGTGGTCCGGGAGTTCCGACCCGACGTGCTGCTGGTGGACCAGCACACCCCGGCCGGCGCGCTGGTCGCTCACCGGCACGGCCTGCGCTGGGCCTCCCTGGCGCCCGGCGCGATGGAACTGGGCCGCCCGCTGCGGGCGTTGCCGCAGGTCGAGGCCTGGATGCTCGGCCTGCTCGGCGAGCTCTGGCGGCGGGCCGGCCTGCCGCCGGAGGAGTTCACCGACCCGAGGTTCTCCCCCGACCTCGTGCTGGCCCTGACCGGCGCCGCGCTCACCGGCCCCGAGCCCCTCCCGGAGCAGTACGCCCTGGTGGGGCCGGTCCTCGCCGAGCGGCCGGCCGATCCGGGGTTCCCCTGGGAGCGGCTGGACCGGGGCCGCCGCAAGGTCCTGGTCAGCATGGGCACGCTGGCCGGCGACGTCGGTACGGACTTCCACGCCCGGGCGGTGCGGGCGCTGGAGCTCTGCGGCCCCGACGTCCAGGCGGTGATCGCCGCACCGCGCGCCCTGCTGCCCGAGCTGCCGGCGCATGCGGTGGCCGTGGACCGGGCGCCCGTGCTGGAGCTGATGTCCCGCGGCGTGCTCGACGCGGTGCTCTGCCATGCCGGGATGAACACCGTGGGCGAGGCCCTGGTGCACGGGATTCCGCTGGTGGTGGCCCCGATCCGGCACGACCAGCCGTTCGTCGCGGCCCAGGTGGTGGCGGCCGGCGCGGGCGTCCGGGTGCCCTTCCCCCGGGTGGCCCCGGACGCGTTGGCCGCGGCGCTGCGGACCGTGCTGGACGGAACCGCCCATCGTGAGGCGGCCGTTCGGGTCGGCGCCGGACTGCGCGCCGGCGGCGGCGCCCGCCGGGCGGCGGACCACCTGGAGGCACTGGCCGGTGCCGGGCCGAGCGCGTGACCGCAGCCCGGCGCCGGCACTGACAGACGATCAAATTCCGTTTCCATTGGTCTAGGCCATTGTTTCCGAGGTGCCGGAGACCCTAGGGTGGCGCGCAGCACCGCTTCCCAGGTGCCCCAGCAAGCCATCCCCTCCCGGGAGTTCTGGTTGATCGAGACCAAGGGACTGCGCAAGTCCTATCCGTCCCGGAAACGCGGCCAGGCCGCACCCGTCGACGCCGTCCGCGGCATCGACCTGGACGTGGCGGCAGGTGAGATCTTCGGCTTCCTCGGCCCCAACGGCGCCGGGAAGACCACCACCCTGCGCATGCTCGCCACCCTGATCAGGCCGGACGGCGGCGCCGCCACCATCGCCGGCGCCGACCTGCTCACCGACCCCGGCGAGGTCCGGCGCCGGATCGGCTACGTCGCCCAGGGCGGCGGCACCGCCGACGCCGTCAGCGCCCGCGAGGAGCTGGTGCTGCAGGCCCGGATGTACGGCATCGGCAAGGCCGAGGCCGGGCAGCGCACCGAGGCCGCCCTCAAGGCCTTCGACCTCACCGACTTCGCCGACCGCCCCTGCAGCACCTACTCCGGCGGCCAGCGCCGCCGGGTCGACATCGCCCTCGGGGTGATCCACGAACCGAAGGTGCTGTTCCTGGACGAGCCGACCGTCGGACTCGACCCGCCCGGCCGCAGCCAGGTCTGGGACGAGATCCGGCGCCTGCGCGCCGAGGGCATGACCGTCTTCGTGACCACCCACTACCTCGACGAGGCCGACGCCCTGTGCGACCGGGTCGCGATCATCGACCAGGGCGGGACGGTGGCCGAGGGCACGCCGGAGGATCTCAAGCGGGAGATCGCCGGCGACGTGGTCCTGGTCGGCCTGGAGAGCGGCGACGGCAGCCCCGATCGGGCCCAGCGGGCGGCCGACGCCCTGCGCGCCGAGCCCTACCTGCACCGACTGGAACTCCAGGACGAGGACGGCCTGCGGCTGTACGTGGAGAACGGCGCGGCCGCGATCCCGCAGCTGCTGCGGACCCTGGACGGCGCGGGTGTGGTCCCCGGCACCGTCCAGCTGCAGCGGCCCAGCCTGGACGACGTGTTCCTGGCCCGGACCGGGCGCTCGCTCAAGCAGGCCTGACCGCCGACGGTCGTCCCGTGCGGCCCGGCGGCGCGCCCGCCCGCTCGGGCCCGTCCGTCCGCCCGGGCCCCACGTTTCCACGCGCCGCCGCGGCCGCTCCACCGCCGCGCGCCCCGACCGCGCACGCATCCCCACCGCCATGCATCCCCACCGCCATGCACCCCGACCGCCACGCACCCCGACCGCCACGCAGCCCGACCGAGGCAGGGACACGTTGAAGCTCGCCCGCGACACCTGGCTGGTCTTCCAGCGGCAACTGCTGCTGATGGCCCGCACCCCGGTCTGGATCGCCGTCGGCGTGATCCAGCCGCTCTTCTACCTGCTGCTGTTCGCGCCACTGCTCAAGCCGGTGTTCGCCCCGATGGGGGCCACCACCTACGCCGAGACGTACCAGATCTACGTACCGGGCCTGCTGGCCGTGCTGGTCATCTTCGGCGGCCTGTTCACCGGCTTCAGCCTGCTCGGCGAACTGCGGGCCGGGATCATCGAGCGCTCGCGGGTCACCCCGGTGAGCCGGCTGGCCCTGCTGCTCGGCCGGGCCCTGCGGGAGGTGGTGGCGCTGCTCGTCCAGGCCGTCATCATCACCCTGCTGGCCCTGCCGTTCGGCCTCCAGGTGCGCCCGCTGGACCTGCTGCTCGCCTATCTGCTGCTCGCCCTGCTGGCCCTGATGACCTCCGCCATCTCGTACGGCATCGCGCTGCTGGTGCCCAGCGACTCGGCGCTGGCGCCGGTGGTGAACACCATCGCGCAGCCGATCGCCCTGCTCTCCGGGGTGCTGCTGCCGCTGGCCCTGGCACCGCACTGGCTGCAGGCCGCGGCCCACTGGAACCCCTTCTACTGGGCGGTGGAGGGCATGCGGGCGTTGTTCTCCGGGCACCTCGGCGACAACGCGGTGTGGCAGAGCCTGCTGATCGTGGCCGCGATGACGGTGGCCGCCGTGTTCTGGTCGGCCCGGCTGTTCTCCTCCCGGGTGCGGTGAGCCGACGGGACGGCGACGGGGCCGGTCGGCGTCCGGATGTGACCTGGGCCATCCCGACCGCTCCGACGGCACGCGCGGCGATCGGCGGTGCGTGCGGAGCCCGTCACGCCGGGTCGACAATGTGGCCGAGCTCACCCGCCGAACGCGGTGACCGGCGCCACATCCGGGGGTCGGCGAGGGTGCGCAGCCGCGTAACCACGGGGCCCCGGAAGCCCGAATACCGCCGGTAACAAAGCCCTGAGCTGGGCCTTTCCTTCGAAACCTTGATGCCGGCCGACGAGGTCCGTAACTTCGAAACCAGTGCGGCGAGCACAACGGCCACTCGGCCGGAACCCGCACTCCCCCGTCACGACCGGGCCCCACCGGGCCTGATCACCCATGCCCCCGCCGGGGCGCCCCGAAAGGACCGTGCATGATCTTCCGTAACGAGACCGCCGCTGCCACCAAGACCACCGTCAAGCGCAACCGGGTGCGGACGGCTCTGATGGCGGGTGCCGTGCTGGCCCTGCCGGTGGCCGGCCTCGTCACGGCCAACTCGGCGTCCGCGGCGCCGCTGTCGACCTGGGACAAGGTCGCGCAGTGCGAGGCGACGGGCAACTGGGCGATCAACTCGGGCAACGGCTTCTACGGCGGCCTGCAGTTCACCTCGTCCACCTGGGCGGCGTTCGGCGGCACCGCGTACGCCCCGCAGGCGCACCAGGCCACCAAGGCGCAGCAGATCGCCATCGGCGAGAAGGTCCTCGCCTCGCAGGGCCCCGGCGCCTG
Source organism: Kitasatospora sp. NPDC057015 (assembly GCF_042673745.1). Lineage (NCBI taxonomy): Bacteria > Bacillati > Actinomycetota > Actinomycetes > Kitasatosporales > Streptomycetaceae > Kitasatospora > Kitasatospora sp. NPDC057015. The sequence continues at coordinate 66,220 of NZ_JBHUSG010000048.1, read as the reverse complement.
GCCGGTCTGCTCGGTGAAGGCCGGCCTCACCAAGTAACACCCGCGGTCGGCAACACGGCACCATCCCGTGAGGCGCCCCACCCCCATCACCCCGGGGGCCAGGGGCGCCTCACGCGTTTGCCCACCTCAGGAGCCCGGCCGGCCCTACCCTGCCTCGGCGCGGATGAAGCGGGCCAGTCCGGCCACCCCCTCGACGATCTGACGCTCGGTCAGCGAGCTGATCGAGAGCCGCAGCCGGCACTCCCCGCCACCCGCCGGGTAGAACGGCGCCATCGGCGTCCAGAGCACCCCGTAACCCCGTGCGCAGCGCTCCATCGCGGCCTCGTCGGCGGCGAAGGGCACCGTCAGGACGGCGAAGAAGCCGCCCTCGGGCCGGTTCCAGTCCAGCCCGAGCCGGGCCCGCTCGGGTTCGGGGAAGTGCCGCTCCAACTCCCGCAGCAGCGTCTCCAGGTTGGCCGCGTAGAACGCGGTCGCCGGGGCGTTGGCGGCCCGGAGCCGGCAGTCGGCGCGCAGCAGCATGCCCCCGATCACCGCCTGGCTGAGCGCGGGCGTGTTGACCGTCGTCATGCTCTTGAGCTTGGCCAGCTCGTCGGCCAGCAGGGACAGCCGCCCGCCCGGCCCTGCCACCTCCTGGTCGGCCACCACGTAGCCGAGCCGGGCGCCGGGGAAGCAGGTCTTGGCGAAGGAGCCCAGGTAGACGACCTGCCGGCGCCGGTCGAGCGCCTTCAGGGTGGGCCGGCTCCCGGGTTCGCGGGCGAAGAAGCCGTACGGGTTGTCCTCGATGACCAGCAGGCCCTCCGCCGCCGCCACCTCCAGCAGGCGCACCCGGGCCGGCGTGAGCATGCTCGCCCCCGACGGGTTCGCGAAGTCCGGCACGACGTAGAGGGCGCGCGGACGCCGGCCGGCGGCGCGGACCGCCCGGGCCGCGGCGACGACGGCTTCGGGGTCGGGTCCGCCACCCGGGCCCTCCGCCACCGGCACGGTGCTGAGGTCCAGCAGCCGGGCGGCCCCGGTGACGCCGACGTAGCAGGGCGAGCTCACCAGCAGCACGTCGTCCGCGGTGGCGCAGAGCGCCCGCAGCACCAGCAGCATGCCCTCCTGGGCGCCGACCGTGAGCACCAGGGACTCGGGCGGGACGTCCAGCCCCTCGTCGTTGGCCAGGGTGCGGGCCACCAGGTCGGCGATGACGCCCTTGGTCGGCCCGTACTGGAACAGGGTGGTGCGGACGGCCTCGCGGTCGAGCCCGCGCCCGGCGAGGTGGGCGAGGTAGGCGTCCAGGTGGTCGTGGACGTCCGCCGGCTCGAAGAAGCCCTCGTAGGGGCGCCCGGGGGCGAAGGAGACCGCGTCGGGGTAGCGCGAGGTGACCTCGTTGAGGAAGGTCATCGCGTCGAGCAGCGGGTCGGCGAGGGAGGCGTGCAGGTCACCGAGCGCGAGCGGCACGACCGGGGCGGGCGCGGCGCCGGCGGCCGGGCGCGGCGGCGCGCTCACCGGAGGGCCTCGCGCAGCCGCTCGGCGGCGTACCGCTGGGCCTCGCGGCCGGCGTCGAGCACTCCGGCCATGGCGAAGAAGCCGTGCGGCATGCCCGGGTAGCGGCGGAGCTCCACCGGGACGCCGGCGCTCCGCAGGGCCTCGGCGTACTGCTCGCCCTCGTCGCGCAGCGGGTCGTACTCGGCGGTGATCACGGTGGCCGGCGGCAGCCCGGCCAGCTGCGGCGCGCGCAGCGGGGAGGCCAGCGGGTGGTCGCCGTCGGCGGCGTCGGCCAGGTAGTGGCTCCAGTACCAGCGCACCGAGCGGCGGTTGAAGAGCGCCGGGTCGTCGTTCTCGCGCAGCGAGGGGGTGTCGGCCCGGTGGTCGGTGTTGGGGTAGACGAGCAGCTGGTGCCGCAGCGCGGGGCCGCCGCCCTCGTCGCGGCCCAGCAGGGCGAGGGCGGCGGCCAGGTTGCCGCCCGCGCTGTCGCCGCCGACGGCCAGCCGCAGGGGGTCGACGCCGAGGTCGGGGGCGTACCGGGCCAGCCAGTGCAGGGCCGCCCGGCAGTCCTGGACGGCGGCGGGGAAGGGGTGTTCCGGCGCCAGCCGGTAGCCCACCGACACCGTGACGCAGCCGGCCGTGTTGGTGAGCCGCCGGCAGATCGCGTCGGAGGTGTCGAGCGAGCCGAGGGTCCAGCCGCCGCCGAAGAGGTAGAGCAGCCCGGGGAGGGGCCCGGCCGCGGGCTCCTGCGGCCGGTAGAGCCGCAGGGTGAGCGGGCCGCCGGGGCCCTCGATCGTGTGCTCCTCGACCGCCGCCACCGGCTCGGGGGTGCCGGCGGCGGCCTGGATGTCGGCCAGGTCGGCCGCCCGGGCCTCGGCCGGGGTCAGGGTGTACAGGGGCGGCGCCCCCGAGCGCGAGCGGCGCTCGCGCAGTTCCTGTGCCTGGGGGTGCAGTGGCATGGGTGTCCCGTCGTTCGGTGCTGGGCGGCGCGATGTGCGTGAGTACGGCGTCCGTGCGGCGCGGGGTCCGTCCGCTGCGGTGTCCGTGCGGCGCGGGGTTCGTGCGGTGCGCTGCGCTGCAAGCGCGGTGCGGCGCGCACGGGAGAAGGCGGCCGGGGTGTCAGCGGTCGGCCTCGACGTAGATGGTCTCGTCCGTGCGGAACGCCGTGTCCAGATCCGCGACGTCGGGGCGCGAACCCCGGCGGTAGGAGCACTCGCGGATCTGCTCGGGGCCGAACCCGGCCCTGGTCAGCACGTGGCGCAGCTCGTCCAGGTCGTAGATCCACTGGTGGCCGTAGTAGCGGAAGATCTGGTTGACCAGGAAGGCCGGGCGGGCCGGCATGGGCGGGCCGAAGCCGAGCATCCCGAGCCGTCGCCGGTGGCGGGCGAGGAAGCCGTCCTCGGTCGCGTACCCCACCAGGTAGCGGGCCAGGTCGGGCGTGGTGATCCGCAGGACGCCGCCCGGCCGCAGGACCCGGCGCGCCTCGCGCAGCCAGCCCACCGCCACCGGCATCGTCACGTGCTCGATCAGGTGCTCGGCGTAGACCCAGTCCACGCTGGCGTCGGCGAACGGCAGCGGCTCGGAGATGTCGAGCTGGGTGAAGGAGCGGTCACCGTCCACCCGGTAGAGGGTGCCGGGCTCGGTGGTCGCCTCCGGGCTGCTGAGCGCGGCCAGGTCGGTGCCGAGGCCGGCCGGGTGCGCCGTCCGGAAGGCCGCGAACTCGATTCCGGTGAGGCCGAGTTCGAGGAACTCCTCGCGGTCGCATGGCAGCCGGGGGGCGATCGGTTCGAGCTTCCCGCAGGTGGCGACCTGCTCGCTGAACCCGTCGAGCAGTTCGGCGAGGCCGTCCGGATCGTCCCAGTCCCAGCCGGGGAAGGAGTCCTGCTTCTTCATGTCCGCTGTTCCGCCTTCTCTTGCCGATGTGCCGGTTGTTCGGGTACTTCTCCCCGGGCGCCGCCGGTCGGCCCCGGCCAGGCAGCCAGCGCGCTCCGGTCGAGGTCGCGCAGCCGGGGGCGGCCCAGCAGGGCCATGGCGTCGTCGAGTTCGCTCCGCAGCAGGCCGAGGACGCGGTCGACGCCGGCCTCCCCCGCCGTGGCCAGCCCCCAGAGCACCGGCCGGCCGACCAGGACGGCGCGGGCGCCCAGCGCGAGCGCCACCGCCACGTCCGTTCCGGTCCGCACTCCGCCGTCGACCAGGGCCGGAACGTGCGACGGCAGCGCGTCCACCACCTCCGGCAGCGCCGCGAGGCTCGGCAGCGCGCCGTCCAGCTGACGGCCGCCGTGGTTGGAGACCACGACGGCCGCGGCGCCGTGCTCGACCGCGAGCCGGGCGTCCTCCGCCGTGAGGATCCCCTTGAGGACGATCGGCAGGCTGCTGCGCCCGCGCAGCCAGGCCAGATCGGCCCAGCTCAGGGTGGGGTCGAACTGCTCCCTGGCATGGGACTCGATGCCGGAGGAGCCCGCCGCGCCGCGGTGGCTGGCGGCCATCAGCCGGGGGTCCAGGTTGACGGCGCGCACCCCCGCCGGGATGGTGAAGCCGTTGCGGGTGTCGCGCAGGCGCCGCCCGATCCGCGGCGCGTCCACGGTCAGCACCAGGGCCCGGTAGCCGGCCTCCTCCGCGCGCTCGATCAGCCCGGCCAGGGCGTCCCGGCGGCGCAGCCAGTAGAGCTGCAGCCAGAGCGGCCCGGTGGCGGCGGCCGCGATCTCCTCCAGGGTGCGGCTGGCGAAGATGCCGGCGACCAGCAGGGCGCCGGCCCGGCCGGCCGCGCGCGCCGTCGCGGTCTCCCCCTCCTCGTGGACCAGCCGGTGGTACGCCATCGGCGCGATCCCGACCGGGATGTCGAGGGCGGATCCGAGCAGGGTCAGTGCGGGGTCGCAGGACGAGACGTCGACCAGCGTACGCGGACGGAGCGCGTAGCGGCCGAACTGGGCGAGGTTGGCCGCCAACGTCCGCTCACCGCCGCTGCCGCCTTGAATGAAGTCCCAGAGCTCGGAGGGGAGTCGGGTCTGGGCCTCGCGCTCGACCTCCGCCAGATCGAACGGTCCCACGGGCATAGTCGGGCTTCCTCTCCCGGACGGCCGCGCTCGGACCAGTCCCGGATCGGCAGCGTAGGAGGTCCAGACCTCATTGGTATAGACCTTGATTTGACGATTCGTCTGTGCGATTGTCTGGATTCGGAATTGACCGCACCTCTTGTGAACCGACGTCCATATCGACCTCCTCTGTGTGGAGTGGCGTTGACCGGCTTTCCCTCCTCTTCACATCCGCACGCAGAAGCCCCGCACGACTGGGTGGAGCGGTTCCTCCTGGCCGGCCCCGACGACGAGGAGTGCCTCCACCTGGGCTCCGCCGTCGACCGCGGGACCTTACGCGGCCTCGTCGCCGAGCAGGCCGAACGGCTCACCGCCGCCGGCCTGGCCGCCGGCGGGACGGTGGCCCTACGGCTGCCGCCCTCGCTGGGCTTCGTGACGGCGCTGCTGGCCGGCTGGCAGATCGGCGCCCAAGTCGCCCTGCTGGACCACCGCCTGACGGACCATGAGATCGATCTGGCGACCGAACGACTGCGGCCGCAGGTGCTGGTCGGCTCGGCGCACCGGCCCTCGGCGGCGCTGCGCGGCTTCGCCGAGACCGATCCGGTCGCGGTGCCGCTCGCGGCCGGCCGGGCGGCGGCCACCGGGCACGCGCTGGTCCAGCTCAGCTCCGGGTCCACCGGGCCGTCCAAGGTCATCGCCCGGACGGCCGCGGACCTGCTGCGCGAACTCGACTGCTACGCCGGCCTGGCCCGGTTCCCCGGCGCCGGCGAGCGGGTGGTCCTGCTCTCCTCCGTGGTGCACGTGCTCGGCCTCGTCGGCGGGCTCCTCAACAGCCTGCACGTCCGGGCCCCGTTGACCGTGCCCGAGCGGATGACGGCCGCCGGCATCCTGGCCGCCGTCGCCGCGGACGAGCGCCCCACCACGGTGATCGGCGTGCCCTTCCACGCCGAACTGCTGGCGGCGGTGGCGGCTCCCGCACCGCTCCCGCAGCTGCGCCGGATGATCGTGGCCGGCGAACTGGTCCGGCCCGGCCTGCCCGCGGCGTTCACCGCCCGGTACGGCGTGCCGCTGGGCACCATGTACGGCATGACCGAACTCGGGGTCATCGCGACCGACCTGGACGGTACCCTGCATCCGCAGGCGCAGCCGGTTCCCGGAGTCGAACTGCGCGAGGAGTCCGGCGAGTTGCACATCCGGATGGCCGCCTCCCCGTACCCCGGGCTGGTCGACCCGAGCCGGTGGTCGGACGGCTGGCTGCACACCAGGGACGCCGGCCGGCTGGACGGCGCCGACGGGCGGGTCACCGTCCTCGGCCGGCGGGACTCGCAGGTCTCCATCGGCGGCCTCAAGGTGGACCTCACCGAGGTCGAGCAGACGCTGGCCGCGTTTCCCGAGGTCCGGGAGGCCGTGGTGGTCTTCGCCGAGGGAGCCGTCGAGGCGTTCCTGGCCGCGGACGAGGCCGCCGACGCGGACGCCGTCCGTGACCGGCTGGTCCGCCAACTGGCCGCCTACAAGAGGCCGCGACGCCTCACCTTCCTCGACGCACTGCCGCGGACCGCCACCGGCAAGCTGCTGCGGGACCCGGCAGCCCTGCGCGGCGCCGTGGTCGCGCCCGCGGCGGGCTGACCCGCCCTCCGGGGCCCCGGCCCCGCCCCCTTTCCACCGCACCGCATTCGCCCCTCCCCGACACCGCGCGCAGCGCACAGCACAAGGAGTTCACCATGCAGGACAGGATCCGCGAGTTCGTCCTCGCCGCGCTGACCGAGATGCAGTACGACGTGTCCGAGGTCACCGGCGACACGGACCTCGGCCCGGCCGGACTGGACCTGGAGTCGCTCGCGCTGGCCGACCTGTCGGTGCAGGTCGAGGACGAGTTCGGGGTGAAGTTCGACCTCGACGAGATGGAGGGCACCGCGCTGATGACACTCGACGAGTTCAGCGCCGACGTGGCCGCCCGGATCGCCGCGGGCGCGGCCGCGACCCCGACCACCGCGGGCAGCCCGGCGTGACCCGACTCGCACCCCCCGACCGGGCCGAGGTGCTGGAGATGCTCGCCGCCTTCGGCGACCGCTCCGCCGGAGCCGTCCAGGACGCCCTGGGGTCGCTGGAACTGACATGGCTCATCGCGGAGTTCGAGCAGCGCTTCGACATCGAGCTGGAACTCTCGGACGAGGGCTTCGAGGAGATCCGGACCGTGGACGACGCCACCGAGGTGCTGCGGGCCGCCGTCCTCGCCGCGCACCGGGGCTCGGCCGACGCCACCGCGGGACACCCGCCGGCCGCCGGAGCCGCCCGGTCATGACTGGCAACGTCCCGCCCGCCGCCCGGCCGGTCGTCACCGGTCTCGGCGTCCTCAGCGCCTGCGGCTCCGGCCCCGGCGCGCTGGCCGCGGCGGTCACCCACGGCCGGACCGGCTTCGCCGAGGTGGACCGCTTCGACGTCACCGCCCGGCGGGTCCGGCGGGCGGCGCTGCTGCCCGGACGCGTGCCGCTCGGCGACGCCGTCGCGGGCGTCATCGCCGACGCCTGCCGGCAGGCCGCCCTCGGCCCCGACGCCCCCGACGCCGATCCGGAGTCCGGGGCCCCGGAGCGCGGCAGCGCGGACCGGACCCCGCAGGACGGCGCCGCGATGCCCCTGCTGCTCGCCCTGCACAGCGATCTCCGTACCAGGGAGGTCGCCGCGCGGGTCTCGCGGGCGGTGGCGGGCCGCTGGGGGATCACCGGTGTGACCAGGGTCTACACCGGCGCCTGCGTCGCGGCCGGCACCGCGGTGGCCGACGCCGCCGCCCTGGTCGCCTCGGGCCGCCACCCCCGGGTCATGGTGGCGGCCGGTCACCTGGTGGACCCGGGGGTGTTCGCGACCTTCGACGCCGGCCGGGCGCTCGCCCGGGACGGCGAGCTGCGGCCGTTCAGTGCCGGCCGGACGGGCACCCTGCTCGGGGACGCCGCCGTGGCCGTCGTCGTGGAGGCCGAGCCGGCCGCCGAACGGCGCGGGGCGCCCGCACTCGCCCGGCTCGCCGGCTGGGGCAGGTCCGGTGACGCGTACCACGTGTGCCGTCCCGTCCCGGACGGCGAGGGGCTGGCCCGGGCCATCGGCTCCGCACTCACCAGGGCCGGCGCCGACCCCGCCGAGGTCGGGTACGTCAATGCCAACGGCACCGGCTCGCCGCTCGCGGACCGGGCCGAGGCGAGCGCGCTGCGGCGGGCCTTCGGCCGGCACACCGAACAACTCCCGGTCAGCTCCAGCAAGTCCGTACACGGACACGCTCTGGAGGCCTCCGCCCTGCTCGAACTCGTCGTCACCATCGGCGCGTTGCGCGAGGGCCTGCTACCGGTGAACGCCAGCTGGCTGGGCCCCGACCCGGACCTCGGCCTGGACCTCGTGCTGGACGGGCCGCGCGCCGCCCGCCCGGCGTACGCGCTCAGCCTCAACTCCGCCTTCGGCGGCGCCAACACCGCACTCCTGGTGGCCGCCGGATGAGCCGGCTCCGGATCCTCGCCGAGGGCCGCTGGCCCGACCCCGAAGCCGTCGGGGCCCCGGATCACCGGGACGCGCTCCCCCCGCTCGCGGGCTTCACAGCCTCCTCCTTCAACCCGCTGGTCGCCGAGACCGCCGAGCGCTGCCTCCGCAGCCACTTCGGCCCGGCCGAGGCCCGGGGGCCGGTGTCCAGCCGGACGGCGCTGCTGCTGGCCAGCGGCAGCGGCGACCTCGCCACCGCCCTGGCCATCGACACCGCGGCCGCGTCCGGGCAGCGCGTGCCGCCGCTGCTGTTCTTCCAGTCCAACCCCAACGCCGTCCTCGGACTGGTCGCCGCCCGCTGGCGGTTGACCGGGCCCGTGGTGGCCGTCAGCCCGGTCGCGGCCGTCCCCGGTGAAGTCCCGCCGGACGCCCTCGACCTGGCGAAGCTGCTCCTCGCGGACGGCGACGCCGACCAGGTGCTCGTCATCGGTGCCGAGCAGACCCCACGGACCGATCCCGGCGAGGCGGGCGGCCCGACCGGCCGCACCGACCCGTCCGGGCCGGCGACCCCGTCGTACCAGGACCGGGCCGTCGCCCTGCTGGTCACCCTCGCCTGAGCCCGGCCGAACCCGCTCCTGCCGAACACCCCCGGCCGGAGCCGCGTCGACCGATCGCCCACCGAGCAGCCACCCGGCACCCGTCGTCCGCGCACCGCCGCCCGGAGACCGCCCGACCGGCCCCCCGGACCGGGGCCCGACCACCCGGCCACACCCCCACCCAGCCGTACCCAGCCACCCGCACCCACACCCGAGCGGTCCCCGCACACCGCCTCTCGCACCAGCATGGCCAGCGCCATGGGAGGGATCCATCACCGTGAGCATCCGCAGCATCCGCACCCTTCTGGCGGACGATCCGCAGGTCGGCGCAGGCAACGTGCTGACCAAGAGGATCGCGTTGGGACTCGGCCTGGACGAGCCACTGCTGACCTTCGACACACCGGTGGACGACCACGCCGCCTGGCAGCCCTTCACCCTGCGCGAGCTCGACCGCGCCGTCCGCGCCCGCGCCGCGGCGCTGCACGCGCTCGGCGTCCTCCCGCGCGACCCGGTGGTGGTCTACGCGACCGACGCCGCCGACCACGTGCTGGCCTTCCTCGCGCTGGCCCGGCTCGGTGCGATCCCCGCCCTGCTCAACCCGAACCTGGACGGTGAGCGGGCCGCCCGCTACATCAGCCGGCTGGGCGCCGTCGGCGTCCTCGCCGACGCCGCGCACCTGGCGGCGCTCGCCGGACACGACACCGCCACGCCGGCCCTCCCCGAGATCGCCACCCTGGGGTCGGGCGACCCGGACGCCGCGCCCGAGCCGTACCGCCACTGGTCGGGCGACCCGGTCGCGATCACCCACTCCTCCGGCACCACCGGCATGCCGAAGGCCGTGGTGCACTCCCACGCCAGCCTCTACGCGGCCATTCGCCACCGCCTCTCGCTGCCCCGCCCGCAGGGGTCCGACCGGATGCTCAGCGCGCTGCCCGCGCCGCACGCCGCCACCCTGATCGCGGTCAACCTGGCGCTCAGCTCGCACGCCGAGATCGCCCTGCTCTCGCGCCAGTCCGGTGACGGCGTACTGGACGCGATCGAGAGCTGGCAGCCGCGCGGCGTGATCGGCTTCGCCGCCACCTGGGCCGAACTCGCGCACCACGACCTGGGCGAGCGCGGCCTCGACTCGGTGGCGCTGTGGTGGAACACCGGCGACTGCGCGCACGAGGTCCACATCCGGCGCCTGATCGCCACCGGTTCGCGCGAGACCGTCACCCGGGCCGGCCGCGCCCGCACCCCCGGCTCGCTCTTCGTGGACGGGCTCGGCTCGACCGAGATGGGCCACTCGCACTTCTTCATCACCCACGGCCCCGGCACCGAGCGCTACGGCCGCTGCGTCGGGCGCCCGCACGCCTTCGTCGACTGCGCCGTGCTCGGCCCGGACGGCGAGCCGCTCGGCCCCGGCGAGGTCGGCGAGCTGGGCACCACCTCACCGACCCTGGCCCTGGGCTACTGGAACGACTCGGCGACCACCTTCCGCACCCGGGTCCGTGGCTACTTCCTCACCGGCGACCTGATGTACCGGGACGAGGAGGGCTACTACTACCACGTGGACCGAGCCGTCGACTCGGTCGAACTCGGCGGCGGCAAGCGGCTGTTCACAGCCATGTCGGAGGAGCGGGTGCTGGCCGGCTGCCCCGAGGTGGTGGACTGCACGGTGGTCGCGGTACGGGACGGCGACCGGGTGGTCACCGACATCCTGCTGCAGCTCGCCGCCGGCGCGGACCCGGCCGTCGACCGCACCAAGGAGGTCACGGCGGCGCTCGACGAGCACACCGCGGCGACCGTCCGGCAGGTCCTGGTGGTGACGGGCGACCGGATCCCGCTCGGCCCGACCGGCAAGGTCCGCAAGGTCCTGCTGCGCCAGCAGTACCTCGACTCGGTGGCCGCCCGATGACCGCGAACCCCGCCGCCGGCGCCCCGGCCGGCCGGCCCGGCGCGGTGGTCACCGGGATGGGCCTGCTCACCCCGGTCGGCCGCAAACCCGCCGAGGTCTTCGAGGCGCTGACCGCCGGCCGCTCCGGCATCCGGGCCCTGCCCGAGGGCCACGCCGCGCACGGCTGGCTGGAGGCGGCGGGCCTCGCGCAGGCCGTCGAGGGCCGCGAGGTGCTGCCGCCGACCGAGACCCGCTGCGTGGACCGCTTCGTCCTGCTCGCCCTCGCCGCCGCCGACGACGCCCTCGCCGACGCCGGACTCGTGGTGGGGCGGGACGTCGATCCGCGCCGGGTCGCGGTCGTGCTGGCCACCGGCGGCGGCGGGCTGCAGACCTTCGAGCAGCAGTCGCACCGGCGCCTGGACCGCGGCCGCACCGGCGTCAGCCCCTACCTGCTGCCCGGCATGCTGTCCAACATGGCCGCCGCCCGGATCGCCATCAAGCACGGTATCCGGGGCTACAGTTCGGCGGTGGTGACGGCCTGCGCGGCCGGTGCCCAGGCGGTCGCCGAGGGCCTGCGGCTGATCCGCGCCGGCGACGCCGACGTGGTGGTGTGCGGCGGCAGCGAGTCCTCGCTGCACCCGACCATCGCGGCGGCCTTCACCAACGCCCGTGCCCTCGCCCATGGTTGGGAGGATCCGGAGCGGTCGAGCCGGCCCTTCGACACCGGCCGCAACGGCTTCGTCCTCGGGGAGGGCAGCGGCGTCCTCGTCCTGGAGCGGACCGCCCACGCGGACGCCCGCGGCGCCGCCGGCTACGCCGACCTGATCGGATGGGGCGCCTCCACCGACGCGCACCACCCGACCATGCCCCGCCCCGACGGCGAGGGCGCGGCGGACTCGATGCGCGCGGCGCTGGCCAACGCCGACCTCGCCCCGGCCGACATCGGCTACGTCAACGCGCACGGGACGGGCACCAAGCTGGGCGACCTCGCCGAGTCGGCCGCCCTGCTGGCGGTCTTCGGCACGCACCAGCCGGCCGTCAGCTCGACCAAGGGGTCGACCGGCCACCTGCTGGGGGCGGCGGGAGCGGTGGAGGCGGCGGTCACCGCGTTGGCGGTCGCCCGGGGCGTGCTGCCGCCGACCGCCAACCTGGAGAGCCCCGACCCGGCCTGCGCCCTCGACCACGTGCGCGGCGCGGCCCGGACCGTCCGGCCCGGCGCCGCGCTGACCAACGCCTTCGCCTTCGGCGGCCACAACATCAGCCTGATCTTCGGCCCGGCGTCCACCCGCGCCGTGAAGTAGCAGTTCACCTGTCAGACCATCAGTCCGGGGAGCTCCGTTGTCCATCCAGGCCATCACCCATGTCGAGTACCACTGCGCGGACGCCGCCCGGTCGGCGGCCGACCTCCGCGCGGGCTTCGGCTTCGCGCCCGACGCCCACCAGCCGGTGCCCGAGCCCGGCACCCGGAGCGTGTACCTGCACCAGGGAGCCATCCGGCTGCGGCTCCACTCGGCCGAGTCGGCCGACCACCCGGTGGCCCGGTTCGTGGCCCGGCACGGGGACGGCGTCGCCGTGATCGCGCTCGGCTGTCCGGACCCGCAGGCCGCGCTGGAGCGCGCCGAGCGGCACGGCGGGATCGTGCTCGACCGCGCGGGCGGGCTGGTGGCCGGCTTCGGCGACGTGGCCCTGCGGTTCGTCGCCGACACCCCCGCCGCGGTCGAACCGGCGGCGCCCGGCGACCTCCTGGAGGCCCTCGACCACGTGGCGATCTGCGTGCCGGCCGGGGAGCTCGCCCCCGCCGTGCGGTTCTGCGAGGCGGCGCTCGGCTTCCACCGGATCTTCGGCGAGTACATCTCGGTCGGCGAGCAGGGCATGGACTCCAGCGTGGTGCAGAGCGCCTCGGGCGCGGTGACCTTCACCCTGATCGAGCCGGACACCGAGCGCCGACCGGGGCAGATCGACACCTTCCTGGAGGCCCACGAGGGCGCCGGGGTCCAGCACCTCGCGTTCCGCACCCGTGACATCGCCACCGCGGTACGGACCTGCCGCGAGCGCGGCGTCGAGTTCCTCAGCACCCCGGGCGCCTACTACGACGGCCTGGCCGGACGGCTCGGCGAGACCGCGATCCCGGTCGCGACCCTGCGCGAACTCGACGTCCTGGTCGACCAGGACCACGGCGGGCAACTGTTCCAGATCTTCGTCCGCTCGGTGCACTCCCGGCGGACCTTCTTCCTGGAACTGATCGAGCGCCAGGGCGCCGGGACGTTCGGCACCGCCAACATCAAGGCCCTGTACGAGGCCGTCGAGCGCCAGAACGCCACCGCGTCCGTCTGAGCGACCGGCCGCCACCGCGGCGGCCCGCCCCGGACACCACGCACCGACCGAACGAGGAGGCCCGGCCCATGACGACCGTCCCGCACACCGACCCGCAGGCATTCCGGCTGACCGACGCCGAACGCGCCCTGCTGCCCACGCCCGAGGAGGTCGAGGGCTACCTCGAACACGGCTGGTACCTGTCCCGCCGGCTGTTCTCCGACGAGGAGCTCGACACCCTCCAGGACGCCACCGAGAAGTACTACGAGGGGCACCGCGACCGCACCCTGGCGGTCCGGCCGCCGAACCTCGCCGCCTGGGAGCCCTCGCACGGGCCCGTCCAGCGGCACAACGACTACGTGCACTACGAGAGCGACGCGATCGGCGCGATCCTGCGCAAGCCGCTGCTCGGCGCGGTGGCCGCCCTGCTCGCCCGGGCCGAGGAGATCCGGATCTTCCAGGCGACCCTGATCTACAAGCCGCCGGTGCCCGAGGAGCCCAGCAACCAGGTGCCCTGGCACTTCGACCGGCACTACTGGCAGACCAGCACCTCGGAGCGGATGCTCACCGCGTTCATCCCGTTCCACGACTGCGCGCAGGAGAACGGCACCATCACCATGGTCGACGGCAGCCACCGCTGGCGCGAGCTCGACTCCGGCGAGGACTCCAGCCGCCACTTCGCCCAGCGCGACCGCTCCGAGCTGGAGGAACTGCTGCTGGAGAACGCCCGGTTCAACGGGCAGCAGGTCACGAAGGTCCCGATGCTGATCCCCCGCGGGCACGTCAGCTTCCACCACTGCCGCACCTACCACGGCAGCGGCGCCAACCTCGCCGCCGACCCGCGCCGGGCCGTCTCGCTGCACCTCCAGGACGGCGCCAACGAGTACCGCCGGCACACCCGCCCGGACGGCGGCACCGTGGTCTACAACCACGACGTGGTGGTCCGCCGCACCGCCGACGGGCGCCCCGACTACGCCGACCCGGACATCTGCCCGCCGATCTGGCAGGGCGCTCTGTGACGGTCAGTCACGTCGTCGGCCTGGAGAGCCCCGAGGGCAGGTACCGGATGCTGCGGCTGATCCGCGGCTTCGAGGAACTGGCCCTGCGCCTGGTCCGGTCCGGCGCGATCACCGGTGGCATCCACCCGTACATCGGGCAGGAGGCCGTCGCGGTCGGCGTCTGCGCGGCGCTCGGCCCGCAGGACCGGATCACCAGCACCCACCGCGGCCACGGCCACGTCCTCGCCAAGGGCGCCGACCCGCGCCGACTGCTGGCCGAACTGACCGGCCGCGTCGGCGGCTTGAACCTCGGCCGGGGCGGCTCGATGCACGCCGCCGACCTCTCGCTCGGCATCCTGGGCGCCAACGGGATCGTCGGCGCGGGCGCGCCCATCGCCGTCGGCGCCGCCTGGGCCGCCCGCCAGGCGGGCGAGGACGGGGTGGCGGTCTGCTTCTTCGGCGACGGCGCGCTGAACCAGGGCGTACTGCTGGAGTCGCTCAACCTGGCCGCGATGTGGCGACTGCCGGTCCTGTTCGTCTGCGAGAACAACGGCTACGCCACCACCCTGCCGGCCGCCACCGCGGTGGCCGGCAGCGCCGTCGGCCGCGCGGCCGCCTTCGGGATCCCGGCCGTCGAGGTGGACGGCATGGACACCGAGGCCGTACGGGCGGCGAGCGATCTCGCCGTGCACCGGGCCCGCGCGGGCGAGGGGCCGACCTTCCTGGAGTGCCGGACCTACCGCTTCGAGGGGCACCACACCATGGAGCGCCGGATGAAACTGCGCTACCGCACCGCCGAGGAGATCGAGGACTGGCGCGCCCGCGACCCGCTGCCGCGGGCAGCGGCGACGCTGGGGGCCGGCCGCACCGAGCAGCTCGACGCCGAGGTGGAGCGGGAGCTCGCCGAGGCCGAGGAGTTCGCGCTGGCCTCGGTGCACCCCGACCCGGCCGGCGCCCTGGACCACCTGTACGCCGACGGGTACCGGCCGCGCGCGGGAGTGGTCGCGTGAGCAAGCTCTCCTACACCAAGGCGCTCAACCGGGCGCTCGGCGACGCGCTCGCCGACGACCCCGCGGTGTTCCTGCTCGGCGAGGACATCGGCGCCGGACTGGCCGGACCGACGCTCGGCCTGCTGGACCGGTTCGGCGCCGACCGGGTGGTGGACACCCCGCTGTCCGAACAGGCCTTCACCGGCATGGCGGTGGGCGCCGCACTGGCCGGCCGGCGGCCGGTGATCGAGTTCCAGATCCCCGCGCTGCTCTTCCTGGTGTTCGAGCAACTGGTGAACCAGGCCCACAAGTTCTCCCTGATGACGGGTGGCCAGGCGAGCGTGCCGCTGACCTGTCTGGTCCCCGGCTCCGGCTCCCGGGACGGCTGGGCCGGGCAGCACTCGGACCATCCGTACAGCCTGTTCGCCCACTCCGGGGTGAAGACCCTCGTCCCGGCCACCCCCACGGACGCGTACGGCCTGCTGCTCTCGGCGATCCGCGACCCGGACCCGGTGGTGGTCTTCGCCCCGGCCGCCGCTCTCGGCGTCCGCGAGAACGTCACCTGGGAGCTGGCGCCCGTCCCGTTGGGCTCGGCCCGGATCCACCGCGCGGGCACCGACGTCACCGTGGTCGCCGTCGGCCACCTGGTGCACGACGCCCTGGCGGTGGCCGAGGAACTCGCCGGGGAGATCTCGGTCGAGGTCTTCGACCCCCGCACCCTGTACCCCTTCGACTGGCCGGCGCTCGCCGCCTCGCTGGAGCGCACCGGCCGGCTGGTGGTGGTCGACGACTCCAACCGCAGCTGCGGCATCGGCGGCGAGGTGCTCGCCACCGCCGCCGAGGAGATGCGCCTGCTCGCCCCGCCGCGACGGATCACCCGGCCGGACGGCGCGGTGCTGCCCTTCGCCCCCGGGCTCGACCGTGCCCTGCAGCCCGGTCGGGAGCAACTCCTGCATGCCATCAGGTCAGTTGTGAAGAATCCGTGGCGCTGACGCACTGGTCCTGCCAGAATCGGCGCTCCGCAGTACACCGGCCCCGCCCCCCACACCCGCCTGCGCCGACGGCAGGCCTGCCCCGAGGAGCCTTCAGATGTCCACCAACCGCTACCACTGGGACCGTTCGCACCCCGGCCTGTCCGGCCTCCAGCAGGCGATCGAGCCGCTGCGCCGCGAGGTCGTCGAGCACACCGTCTACGGCGGGCTCGACAGCATCGAGCGGGTCCGCGTCTTCCTCGACCGCCACGTCTTCGCGGTCTGGGACTTCATGTCGCTGCTGAAGAGCCTCCAGCGCGAACTCACCAGCATCGACGTCCCGTGGGTGCCGTCCGGACCGACCGCCAGCCGCCGGCTGATCAACGAGATCGTGCTGGTCGAGGAGAGCGACGAGCTGGGCGAGGGCTTCATCAGCCACTTCGAGCTCTACCTCGACGGCATGCGGCAGGCCGGCGCCGACCCGGCCCCCGTCGAGTCCTTCCTCGACCTGCTCCGCGCCGGCACGCCCGTCCCGGCGGCGCTGAAGGAGGCCGGCGTGCCGCAGGCGGCCGTCGACTTCACCTCCACCACCTGGGAGATCATCGAGAACGCGCCGGTGCACTGTCGCGCGGCGGCGTTCGCCTTCGGCCGCGAGGACCTCATCCCGGACATGTTCGCCCAGGTCATCAAGATCGACGACCCGGACGGCGTGCTCACCGTGTTCAAGGACTACCTCGCCCGCCACATCGAGGTGGACGGCGAGCAGCACACCCCGATGGCCATGCAGATGCTGATCGACCTCTGCGGCGACGACACGGCCAAGTGGGAGGCCTGCGCGGAGACCGTCCGCACCGCGCTGCGGGCCCGGGTGGCCCTGTGGACGGCGATCGAGGCGGCCTTCGCGGGCTGACCAGGCACCTCCGTACGCCCCCGGTGGGGCCGGCCGCCCCATCCGGGGATGCCGGCCCCACCGGGCTTTTCGGGTCGATCTCGGCCCGCCGCACGGTTCGGCGCCGCATGGCGTTCGACCTCGAGGACGCCACCGTCCCCCCACACTCGCCGTGCCCGGCCGCTGCGGAGACAGCCCCCACCCACCCGGTCGTCGGGCCGCACAATCCCACCCGCACGGGCGTCGGCGAGCCCGTTTCTGTTCACATACTCGAACATTTCTCGCTATCATGAACTTCTTCAGCCGAGCGCCTGACGTTAATAGACCGTCAAACGCACCTGAAACAGCAGGACTTGCTGCCGAGATGCCCAAACACAGGAAGTACTTCTCCAGAATGCCATTCTGGCCGTAAGGCGATGTCACCCGAGTCGGAGCGGCACGAATTTCATATGTGACCAGAACCTTGTCAGTCCGTCAGACGCGGCCCTAACCTCGCGGACAGCAACGCTTCCCCTTCGCAAGCCACGTTCCGGTTGATGCGGCCGTCACGGCATCGACCGCGACTTCCGCATGGGCCGATGCCGGTGCGGGGCATCACGCAGGCCGTCGGCCGACGCCGAACCGGTCGCGTCGGGGAGGGCACTCGTCACCGGACCTCTGCGGGACCGCCCCGGCGACAGGGCGGCGTTCCCGACGGTCCGTCGGCAGGGCCGTCGTTCGACCGTACTGAGCAGCAACACCCGTAGTTCGAGACCGACTTGGGAGATGGACATGAGACGAACAGTCGCCCTGCGACTCTACGCGACACTCGCCACGACGGCCCTGGCGGCCGCGACCGGTGTGGTCGTGGCGATTCCCTCGGCATCGGCGGCAGTGACCGGCAGCGCCACCGGCTACGCGTCCCAGAACGGTGGGACCACCGGCGGTGCGGGCGGGCAGACCGTGCGTGCGACGACGGGGACCGCGATCCATGCGGCCCTGTGCGGACGGGCCAGCGCCAGCACCCCGATCACCATCGAGGTCGAGGGCACCATCAACCACGGCAACACCGACAAGGTGTCGGGCGCCGGCTGCAACACCGCCGCGGGCGTCATCGAGCTCAAGCAGATCAGCAACGTCACGATCGTCGGCGTCGGCAGCGGCGCCGTCTTCGACCAACTGGGCATCCACATCCGCCAGTCCAGCAACATCATCATCCGGAACGTGACCGTCAGGAACGTCAAGAAGTCGGGCTCGCCCATCTCCAACGGTGGTGACGCCATCGGCATGGAGACCGACGTCCGCAACGTCTGGGTCGACCACGCCAGCCTGGAGGCCTCGGGCGGGGAGTCGGCGGGGTTCGACGGCCTCTTCGACATGAAGGACAACACCCAGTACGTGACGCTGTCCTACAGCACCCTGCGCAACTCCGGCCGCGGCGGCCTCATCGGGTCCAGCGAGACCGAGCTCTCGAACAGCTTCATCACCTTCCACCACAACCTGTACGAGAACATCGACTCCCGCGCGCCCCTGCTGCGCGGCGGCACCGCGCACATCTACAACAACTACTACGTGAAGCTCAACGAGTCCGGGATCAACTCCCGGGCCGGGGCCCACGCCAAGGTGGACAACAACTACTTCAAGGACTCCAAGGACGTCCTGGGCACCTTCTACACCAGCGCGGCCGGCTACTGGCAGGTCGCCGGCAACATCTTCGACAACGTGACCTGGTCCAGCCCCGGCACCGACAACAACCCCGCCGGGCCCGACGTGAAGTCCACCGCCACGGTCGGCGTCCCCTACTCCTTCAGCCTCGACGCGGCCTCCTGCGTGCCGGACATCGTGACCCGGACGGCAGGGGCCGACAAGGGGCTGAAGGTGTCGAACGGCAGCTGCACGCCGCAGACGCCGTCACCGACCCCGACCACCCCCACCGCCAGTCCCACCACCAGTCCCACCACCACGCCCACATCCACCCCGACCCAGCCCAGCGGAACCAACCTCAGCATCGGCGCCGGTGCCGACGGCTCCAGCAAGGCCGCCGGGACGAGCTACGGCAACGTGAAGGACGGCAACCTGACCACCTTCTGGTCCCCGGCGGGCTCCACCGGTTCCGTCTCGGTCAAGTGGTCCTCCCCCACCGCCGTGGGCGGCGTCACCATCCGGGAGGCGGCGGGCTCGGCGGGCAGCATCGGATCCTGGCGCGTCCTCAACGGTGACACCGGCGCCGTCCTGACCTCCGGCAGCGGAGCGGGCGCCATCGCCGTCCCCCGTACCTCGCTGAGCAAGATCACCTTTGAGATCACCAGCTCGACCGGAACGCCGAAGGTCGCCGAGTTCGAGACCTACGCGGGTTGACGGGTCGGTCCCGTCGTCCGGGACCGAGCCTGTCGGGGACCTCGGAGTCCCCGGGCGGAGGGGCACGGTGATCGGGCAGGCCCGACTTGCTCTCGCAGGTCCGCCGCCTGCTTCGAAGCGAGCCGATGCCCCTCCGTCCGCGTTGCCGAGCAGGTTCGCGATCGGCGGCGCACCGAGCGGACTCGACGCCGCTCAGACCACCTTCGGGACGGACCCGGCCGCCGCGGGGAGCACGTCGGCCGGATCGCGGAACCGGTGCAGCACGGCACGGCCCTCCGCCCCGCGCAGGCGCCCGGCCAGCTTGGCGGGCAGCACGACGGTGAAGAGGTACCCGCTGCCCTCGAAGCCCTCCACCAGCCAGGAGACCCAGGGCAGCGGGAGGTTGGCGGCCGGACTGAAGAACACCGGCCGCTGCCCCCCGAAGGCGATGCCGTACGCGCCGAACCCGCTCCAGTTGGAGAAGGTGAACCTGCGCCGCCCGGGGTCGAACCCGAGCGGCACGCAGTCGGCGAAGCGCTCACGGCCGATCGACTCCAGGAACCCCAGGTTGGCACGGAGGTTGAGGTGCTCGCCGGTGAAGTCCTCCACCGCCGCCCTGAGCGCCGCCGCGAGCGCGGGCGGGCCCTCCTTCGGCGCCCACGGCAGGTGGATCTCGCTCAGCAGGTTGCCCACCAGGTCGGCGGAGAGTCCGAGCGGACGCCGGACGTTGACCGGCACGGTCAGCCACCTGACCTCCTCGTCCCCGTCCAACTCACGGACCGACGAGACCACATGGGCGCAGAGCACGTCACCGGTGGAGAGCCTGCGCCCGGCCCGCGCACCGAACTCCTGGCGCATCCGGTCCACCTCCGCCGGGCCGAAGTACACCTGGACGGTGCGGTTCGACCGGAGTGCGCCCGCCACCTCCCGCCCCAACTGCTCGGCCTCCGCGGGCTCGGGCAGCCGGAACCCCGGACGGCCGCAGTCCTCGGCCGGGAGCACCCCGCGCAGGAAGGCGTCCTGGTCCTCCACCAGCTCGGCCGGGGGCAGTTCGGCTCCCTCGACGGCCGCCGACCAGGCGCGCATCAGCAGCGTGAAGGTCTGCACGTCACCGACGGCGTGGTGCCAGGAGCAGCCCAACGCGGTGCCGCCGTCGGCCAGTCGGCTCACCCGGACGGTGAACAGCGGCAGTCCGCCGGCCCGGCCCGCCGCGGCCTCGACCGGATCGGCGAGCCGCGCACTGGGCATCGTCACCCGGCCCATCGCCTCGGCGAGGGTCTCGTCCACGTCGTAACTGTCCACCGGCACGCCCGAGTCGTCGCAGACGATCTCCAGCCGCCCGTCGACCGTCCGCAGCCGGCCGGCGAAGACGGGCAGCCGCTCCAGGGCGCGGGCGAGCCCGGCCGTGAGGAGCTCCTCGTCCAGCCGTCGCTCGAAGAAGTACACGACGGACACCGAGAGGTCGGCCAGCATGGTGTCGACCAGCCCGCAGCGGACCACCGTTCCCGGGGCCCGCCCGGCGCGGATCGTTCGGGACTCGCGCAGCTGCGGCCAGGCGCTCATGGTGGCGTGCTCCATCTCGGGGCGGTCGGGCCGGTCGGGGCAGCGGTGGTCCCGTCAGAGCCGGCGGCTCCGGTCCGAAGACCGGACCAACGGCTGTGGCGCGCAAGGGCGCACGGGGGTCAGCCACTCGCGGGCCACCCCGGACCGGCGGCTTCGGATCACCTCGAACGATAGGGCAGCGGCCTCCCGCAATCCAGTGGTCTAGTCCAAATATCCGGCCCCGGGGCCGCCGGTCGAGTTCGCCGCCCCGGGGGGCCGCCCGCTCAGCGGCCGGCGGGCTCCGCCGAGAGGAAGACCGGGTTGGTGAGCGCCGCCATCGCTCCCCAGGGCAGCTCCGGGCCCATGCTGTTCCCCTTGCCGGGGCCGCCGTCGGCCCTGGGGTGGCGGACCTCCGCGCGGACGTAGCCGGCGAGCGAGGCCGTGGTGCGCCAGACCACCGTGCCCGCCCCACCCGCGGGAAGGGACTCCTGGTGCAACTGCCCTTCGTCGGTGAGGAACCGGACGGTGCCGCCCGGCACGCCGGAGACCGTGAGACGGACGTCCACCGGCGCGTCCGCCGGCACGGTCAACCGCTCGCCGATCCCCGCCTGCCGGCCGTGCCCGGTGACGGTGAACTCCAGCTGGACGGCGGCGGATTCGGCGATCCACGTCCGGCCCGCCGCGATCGCGTCGAGGACGTCGTCCCGGGTCAGGTCCTCCGCCAGCACCACGTTGTGCGGCGAGCCGATCACCTGCGGCACGCTGTGCGCGTCGCTGTTGCCGATGGCCGGCAGCCACGACCGGCCCTGCCGGAGCGCCACGGCCAGGCCCGCGTCCCAACTGTCCACGGCGGACTCGTCGTCGTACGTCCACGGACCGTTCCAGACCTCCACCGCGTCCGCGTCCTGGAAGCCGAACTTCCACTGGCAGCCCACGTAGGGGCAGTACGGGTGCGCCGGCACCACCAGGCCGCCGTCCCGCCGGACCTGGCGCGCGAGACGCGGGAACTCCTCGTCGCGGGACCGGTAGCGCCAGTCGACGAAACGCCCGGCGGGCAGGCCGAGCGCCAGCCAGTGCCCGTTGCGGGTGGTGACCTCCTCACCGGTGACGATCAGCAGGTCCGGTCCGGCCAGCGGGCCCCACACCCCGTGCGAGGACGAGGTGTTGTGGTCGGTGGAGACGATGAAGTCGAGCCCCGCCTCGCGCGCGCCGGTCGCCACCTCGCCCGGCAGCCGCCGGCCGTCGGAGTGCACCGTGTGCAGGTGGCAGTCGCCGCGGTACCAGGCCCGGCCCCGGCCGCGGGCCCGCTCGGCCGGGTAGGACGGCGTGAACTCCGGTCCGGGCCGGCCGAATCGCAGGGTCACCTCGACCCGGTAGTCCAGACCCTGCGGCGCCACCTGGTACGGACCGAGCACCACGTGCCAGCGGCCCGGCCGCACCGGGCCCGGCAGGTAGCCGGGAGTGGCCTCGGAGCGGCTGATCGCGAAGGACGTCCGGAACCCGCCGGACCAGCCGCGGAACCCCTTGCCGCCGAGCTCCGTCCCGCGCTCGTCGAAGATGCCGATGTCACAGGAGTTGCCCGGGGTCCCGGCCGGGACGGCCGGCCGGTCGTAGGAGTACGAGACAGCGATCTCCCGTACGCCGGCCGGGACGTCGACGGGGAGGAGGACGAAGTCGGCGGCGCCGGTGTCCAGGTGGCCGGTCAGCACGGTGGTCGTCTCGCCGCCCGGCGGCACCGGCCCCGACCCGTCCTCCGGTCGGGCCGAGGCCTCGGTGGCCGCCACCACCGAGGCCAGCGTGGCCGCACCGGCCAGCGCGCCCGCCTGCAACAGACTCCGGCGGTCGATCGCCGACCCGCCCCCGGACTCGTCCCGCACCCGCTCACCCATCACAGCCGCCCTCCCGGTCGTCGTCCCTCCTCCCTACCCCGGGCGGTGAACACGCGATGAGGCGCGTTCGGCGGGTACCCGTCGATCGCGTGTCCGGGACCTCTCCAGGAGTGGGGACGGGCGGACCGGCGGCCGGGGTCAGCGTCCGGCCTCCTCGATCAGCTCCCGGCGGATCTCCTCCGCGTACCGGAAGGTCATGTGCCGCCGCCAGGCCGGGAGCCCGTGGATGTCGTCGAAGTACTCGCCCGGCCCGATCGCGTACTCGACCGCCTCGCGCACGGCGGCCGCGTTGGGCGCCAGCGGGAACCGGAGCCGGATCGGACGGACGGTGGAGGCCGTGACCGTGAGGGTCAGCCCACCGTCGACCGGGTCGAGGGCGCCGATCACCAGGGCGCCGGAGCGGCCCAGACCGTACAGCGACGCCTGCCGGAACGCCGTCCGGCTCTCCAGCGCCCGGGCCGGGATCGTCACCGAGCGCAGCAGCTCGCCCCGCTGCAGGACGTTGCGCCCGGCCCCGGTCACGAACTCGGCGACCGGCACCTCGCGCAGGGCGCCGGCCTGGGACCGCAGGAGGCAGACGCCGTCGAGGGCGGCGGCCAGGGAGATCATCGGACCGGCGGGCAGCGAATTGCAGACGTTGCCGCCGAAGGTGGCCATGTTCCAGATCTTCCACGAGGCGAGGAAGGCCCGGCAGCACTGCTCGAAGAGCGGCCCGGCGGCCCAGTGCGCGGGTTTCGGGTACCGGGAGAGCTGGGCGATGGTGCAGGTCGCGGCGATCTCCAGGGCTCCCGTGGCGGTGATCCGCAGCGGGTCCCAGCCGGTCCGGCTCAGGTCGATGAGCCGCCTGAGGTGGGGCTGCGGCTCGGAGAAGAGATAGGTGCCGCCGCCCAGCCAGGCGTCGCCGGCCTGCCACGCGTCGCGGCGGCGGGCGTCGCGCACCTCCAGCACCGTGTTCAGATCCACGTTGTTCCACCGTCCTCAGCAGCTCGTCAGAGCGATTGAAGCAACGGGCGGGGGTGGGGACGAGTGGTGTCCCCCACCAGTGATCAGGCGTCCGGCTGGACGATCCACCAGCGGGGCTAACCTCCCCTCACCTCGCATCTGCCAGCTTCCGTCTCACACCGACATTGCGCATGCAAGCCCCAGTGGGCCTGGGTGGCCCCGTGGTCGGCCGGCGCCTCAGCCGAGCGGCGGCGCCGCCGGCGCGGGCCCGAGGGTGGTGGTGCCCGGGGCGGCGCGGTGCCCCAGCCCGGTGCGGTACACGTCGAGGGCGGCCTCGACCCGGCCGGCCCGGCGCAGCAGGTCGCCCAGCAGCCGGCAGAGGTCGGCGAGGTCGCCGGCCGCTCCGGCCCGCTCCAGGAGCGACAGGGCGCTGACGTAGTGCTCCTCCGCGAGCTCGGTGTCGCCCCCGTCCTCGGCGATCAGCCCGAGCAGCCGGTGCGCGCCGGCGGCGTGGACGGCGCCGCGCTCCGGGCCGATCCGGTCCAGCAGGCTGCCCAGCAGGGCGCCGGCCTCGGCGGGGCGACCGCGGCGGCGCAGCACGTCCGCGAGCTCCACCTCGACCTGGTCGGTGAAGAGCACGGCGTTGCGGGAGGCCAGCATCGAGCGGGCGGTGCGCAGCTCGCTCTCGGCCCGGTCAAGCTCGCCGGCCTGCGCGTGCACGTACCCCCGCATCCAGTGGCACTTGGCGAGGTCGGTGCTCAACCGCAGCCGCTGGTAGAGCTCCTGGGCCTTGGCCAGGGAGGCGTCCGCCTCGGCCGTGCGGCCCTCGGCGATCAGGGTCCGGGCGACGCTGCGGTGCATGCCGGCGACCAGGGCGGGATCGGTCGCACCGGGGGCGAGGGCGAGGGCGAGTTCGGCGGCCTGGGCGGCGCGGGCGTGGGCGCCCATGTCCATGTAGGGCCCGATGGCCGCGGAGTAGAGCAGCAGCAGGGCGTCCGGGTCGTGCAGGCCGCTCGCGTTCAGCTGGTCGATCGTGCTCTCCAGCAGGTAGCAGGCGTAGCGGAGTTCGCCCGCGAGGAGGTGGGCGACGGCCCGGCCGCGGACGGCCGCGGCGCGGCGCGGCAGCGGCTCGCCGGCCTGGAGCCGCTCGGCCTCCTCGAAGTACTCGCGGGCCCGGTCGAGTTCCCCGCTCTCCAGCGCGCAGTCACCGAGGCCGAGCAGGGCGGCCGGCCGCAGGGCGGGCAGCCCGTACCGGTCGGCGCGGCCGAGGCAGTCGGCGAAGCGTTCGGCCGCGACGGCGGTGTCGCCGGCCGCGAGGGCACCGTGCGCCTCGGCCAGGGCGAGCCGCAGTTCGGTGGCCAGGTGGGCGGGGCGGCCGGTGGCGAGTTCGTCGAAGGTGACGCCGAGGCGTTCGGCGAGGTGTCGCAGGGCGGCCTCGGAGGGGCGAACCCGGCCGGCCTCCAGGGTGGAGACGTAGGCGGCGGTGTAGGCGGGTTCGGCGAGCTTGCGCTGGGTCAGTCCGCGTTCCCGTCTTAGCCGTTGGACCCGCTCGCCGATGTCCGCCGCGTCGGCCCCGGTGGCGGCCACCGTCCCCTGCCCGTCGACCACCGCCCCGTGCCCGCCGGTCACGGCCGTTTCGGCCCCCTCGGTCATCGCCGTCCCCTTCCGTCCGTCGCGCTCGCATTCTCCCCGCACCGTTGCCCGACGCGTACGAGTGCCCTACATTAACCCAGCGCTTAAGTCTGATTAAGTGTCAAGTTAACCACCAGCCAGGAGGTCGCTCCAGTGCCCAGAGCCCGACTCACCGCCATGGCCTTGGCCGGCCTCACCGCCCTGGCGGTCCTCGGCCCGGCCGGCGCCCCCGGCGCCGCGGCCGCACCCGTCGGCGCCGGCGGTCCGACCGCCCGGGCCGTGCCCGCCCCCCCACCCGCGCCAGGGCCCGCCACCACCGCCGGAAGTCCGCGCGTCCACCGGGTCGAGGCCTTCGACGAGGCGGGCGGCATCGGACGGGCCCTCGTCCCGGCCGCCTCCCCGTTCGCGGCGACCCCCCGCGCGGAGGCGGGCGCCCGGGCGGACGGGAGCGCCGCGCGCGGCGAGGCGGCCGGCGACGGCACCGTGACCCCGATCGTCCACAACGGCGGCACCGGGGCCAAACTCGACGTCGTGGTGATCGGCGACGGCTACACCGCCGCCGAACAGGACCGGTTCCGGGCCGACGCCGCCGCGAAGTGGCAGGAGATCACCGCCGTCGAGCCCTACGCGACGTACCGCTCCCTCTTCAACGTCTGGGCGGTGGACGCCGTCTCCGCCGAGTCCGGCGTCACGGGCGACCCCGATCGCACCACCGTCCGCACCACCGCCCTCGGCGCCTACTTCTGGTGCGAGGACGTCGAGCGCCTGCTCTGCGTCGACACCGACGCCGTCGACCGGTACGCCGCCCTGGCCCCGCAGGCGGACCTCGTCCTGGTCGTCGCCAACAGCGCCAAGTACGGCGGCGCGGGGTACAACGACGTGGTCTCGCCGCTCGGCTACTCGGGCATAGCGACGGTGGCGGGCGGCAACGCCAGGTCCGGCCAGATCGCGGTGCACGAGACCGGCCACTCCCTCGGGAAGCTCGCGGACGAGTACTTCTACGAGGACGGCGGCGCCTACCAGGGGGACGAGCCGCCGGAGGCCAACCTCACCGGACTCACCGCCGACCGGCTGCGCCGCACCCACACCAAGTGGTACCGCTGGCTGGGCCGGACCTCGCCCGACGGCGGGACGGTCGGCGCCTTCGAGGGCGGCGGCTACCACCCGCTCGGGCTGTACCGGCCGACCGAGAACTCGATCATGCGGTCGCTGGGCCGTGAGTTCAACCTCCCCGGCCGTGAGGCCATGATCGGCGGCTTCTACCGGTACGCCTCGGTGATCTCCAGCGACACCCCGGCCGGCACCGTCCTCGGCCGGGACGGCCGGGTCGCCGTCGAGCCGGCCACCCCCGCCACCCGGCTGCGCTGGTTCGTCGACGGCCGGGAGGTCAGGGCACTGAGCGGACGGACCGGCGTCCAGGTCGCCGACCTCGGGCTGACCGGGCCCCGGGGCGCGCGCCACCTCCTCACCGCGGTGGCCACCGACCCGACGCCGGCCGTCCTCGACCCCGAGCTGCGCGAGTCCCTGACCGACTCGCTCTCCTGGCAGGTCACCCGCTGAGACGGGGTGGGCGGAGTCACCCTCCCCGGCGGGTGACTCCGCCCACCGCCCGAGCGACCACCACGGCCGGCCGCGTTCCCGCAGCCTCGCCGGGCTCAGTCGAACCGGATGTGCCTGGCCCCGGTCCAGGCCCGGCGGATGCGCCCTCGTAGGGCGCCGTCGGTGTTCGGAGTGAGCGTCAGCCCGCAGGAGGCGGCGATGTGATCGGCGACCTGCGGGATCGTGAGGCCATCGGTCCAGAGGTGCTCGGCGAACTCCGCCTCGCGCAGGCGCTCCAGACACAGGTCGAGCTTCGACAGGGCGAAGCTCTCCCGACGCAGCGGGGCGTCCTTCCCCGCGACGAACCGGACGGCATGCCCGAAACCACGCTCGCGCAGCCGTTGCACCACGGTCCCGCGCTCGGCCAACAGGGCGAAGTGCCGGACGTCATGGCCGCGCTCCCGCAGCCGGCCGACGGTCTCGCGGAAGTACGCCGGCTCCACGACCGTCATCGGCGAGATCACCACGCCGTCGTGCTCGACGAGAGCACGGTCCAGCACCTCGTAGACACCCTGCCGCCAGGCGGGAAGGTTCTGGAAGTCCCCGCGCAGTGGCGGGGGCGTCATCCGGTGAAGGCCGAAACCGACGTGCTCGGGGTCACAGACGACGCTTCCGGCGAGCCGCCGTCGGATCTCGTGCGCGGTCTGCGTCTTGCCACCGCCGAAGGGGCCGTTGATCCACAAGAGCATGCACGGATTCTAGTGCGCATCCGAGCAGCCCCGGTTCGGACAGGGAACATTTCCTGTCATCTCCTTCCGGGCTTTACCCGACAGAACACCGACGCCCCTCTCCCTCCGCGAGCCGGGTGGGGGCAAATGACTCTTCGGGGTCGAATACTGACGAGATGACGGGGCCCGGGGCAGCGATCCTCCGGGCATCGTGGCTGTTCATCAGCCGTGCACCGTGTACCATCCAGTCGGATGGCCGGCGACCGACTACCCCGAATGGCAAGGGCCTACTGGTGGCGCAATAGGCAGGTCCGTCAGATTTCGGGCGATTTGGCAGCATTCTTCTGCGACAGAATGGGCTTGCCATGAAGAGATCATCACAAGGTAATGTGCTCGCGCGCGGGGTATTTTCACCTGCGCTGCCGCGGCAGCAGATGCCGCCATTCGAGCCATGAGGCACCATTTTGAAGATTAGCCATGCCCTGATGGCCGCCGCCCTGGTCTCCTCGCCGCTGGCACTCGCCGTGCCGGCGCAGGCGGAGGACCCGGACCGCACGCTCGCCTTCAGTGCCTTCACCGCCCTGCAGGCCGGCGGCGGGTGGTCGGAGGGCTCGATCACCGTCACCAACAAGGCCGCCGCCGAGTACGACTCCCAGCACCTCGTCCTGGAGTTCGGTGCCCAGCAGGAGATCGGCGCCGACGACCTCAAGGTCGAGTTCGCGGACGGGTCCACCCCGGACTCCTGGCACGCGGCGCCCCTGGTGGCGATGGATCTGGGCGGTTCGACCAACGGTCACGAGGGACTCGCCGCCGACCTCACCGGAGCCACCGTCAAGGTCGCCCCGCACGCCACCCACACCTTCAAGATCCGGATCAAACTGCTCCAGACCTCGCACCGGGCACTGGTCACCGACCTTTCGCTGCAGGGCCACCTGGCCGCCGGGCTCGACCGGACCGGCCAGGCGAAGGACTGGACCGTCCAGGCCTCCGGGGGCAACGTACCCCTGACCGGACTCGACGTAGCCCTGAGCGGCCTGCCGAAGGCGATTCCCGCGGACGGCAAGGCGCACCCCTTCCAGGTGACCATCAAGACCGCCAACGGGTTCGACTGGCACCTGACCAAGGCCTCCTTCTTCCTCTACACCGGCGACGGGGTGAAGCAGCCGACCGCCTGCGACGCCGAGATCGACGTGCAGAACCCGGCCGACGGCAGCTGGCACCGGGTCGGCCTGGAGGCCGTCGCCATGGACGAGGGCGACGTCGACCTGACCAAGTGGGGCACCGGCCCCGTGGACAACCGCACCTTCAACGCCCGGATCGCCCTCGGCAAGGGCTACACCTCCACGTCCTCGACCAGCATCGGCTTCGGCTTCTACCCCGGCGCCGGCCCCAACCACTTCTGGACCATGGCCGGCTTCGCCGCCACCCCGGTCAACGGCGCCCCCGCGTGCCTGGACCTCGCCGCCGCCCCCGCCGCAAGCCCCTCGGCCGCCGCGAGCGCCGCCGCGACGAAGCCCGCCCCCGCCAAGGCCTCCGCCGCCGCATCGAGCGCCCCGCTCGCCGAGACCGGCTCCGACGGCACCGGCCTGACCGTCGGCATCGCCACCGGCCTGCTCGCCGTCGGCGCCACCGTCGTGGTGGCCGCCCGCCGCCGCGGTCGCCGCGCCTGAACCACCCCGCACCACCCGTGAGCCCCGCCGCCGGACCTTCCCGGGGGCGGGGCTCACGCCGCTGCGGCGCCCGCCGGCCGGCTGCGTCCGCCACACCGGGGGCGCGGGCGCACCCTTGACACGCGCCGGATCACCGACCTGCCGGACGGCGGGGCACCGTCGGACGGAGAATGGACCGGCCGGCCGCCGTACCCGCAGGCCACCGCCCTCTCCCCGGCCGGTCCCGGAGGACTCCATGCGTATCACCGACGCCCGCACCGGCCGCAGCACCGAGATCCGCCAGCGCCGATCCGGACTGCTCCGGGTGCGCACCCGGGTCGGCCGCCCCGGCAGCCCGTTCGCGCTCTCCGACCTGCGCGCCCTCCTGGTCACCGACCTGCTGCAGCGGACCTCGGAGCTCCGCGGCCCGCAGGTCATCACCTCCCTCGGCCATCCGTCCGCGGCGCCGCCGGAGGTCAAGCTGCTCCGGCAGGACGCCGACCTGCTGGGGATCCGCCCCCAGACCGACGACGGGGACGGGCCGGCGGACCTGGAGGTGAGGTCGGATCAGGCGGTGGCAGCCGCGGCGGCGCCTGCCCCCGCCCCGGCCGGACCGTCGGGGCCCGCCGACCCGCCCCCGCTCGTCGACGTCGCCCGGGCCACCGCCGCCTTCCTTCCGGAGGGCTCGGCACCGTCCGGCCCGCTCGCCGGCCTGACACCGGACGGGCTCGAACCCCTCGCCGTCCGGCTCGCCCTGCTCGGCACCCAGCACCACCTGCCCGTGGAACTGACCGCCGACGTCCTCGCCGGGGCGCAGGCCACGCTCGACCGGTGGCGCCGGCTGGTGGCCGAGTGCGCCCGGACGCCCTCCCGGCCGCCGATCGCCGACGCGGTGCAGGACGCCTTCGACGGGTTCGCGGACGACCTGGACGCGGCGCCGGCGCTGCGCCTGCTGGACGGGCTGGCTGCCCGCACCGACCTGCCGCCCGGGGCCGTGTTCGAGACCTTCGTGCGCGTGGACCAGGTGCTCGCCCTGGAGCTGAGCCGCGACGTCGGCCGGTCCTCCCGGTAGCGGCGGCGCGGCGGCCGACAGCGCGTCCCGGGAGCCCGCGGGCGCGTTGGGCCGCTCCGGTGTCGGCCCACCGGGCGATCCGCGCGGGTGACGGACCGGCGGACACGGCGTCACGCCCCGGATGCCGTAGGCGTCCACCCGCCGCCGGCGGGTGACCCGGGGGCCGCCGTGCTGTGCTGGGAGCCCAGCCCGGACCCGGCCCAGGGCCGGCCCGTCCCAGCCCGGCTCCCGGCGGCCCCGCACCGGGCACCGGGCACCGCCCGCAGAGGAGAGACCTTGCCCCGCGCCGCCCGCCTCACCCCCAGCCTCCGCACCCC
Source organism: Kitasatospora sp. NPDC057015 (assembly GCF_042673745.1). Classification (NCBI taxonomy): domain Bacteria; kingdom Bacillati; phylum Actinomycetota; class Actinomycetes; order Kitasatosporales; family Streptomycetaceae; genus Kitasatospora; species Kitasatospora sp. NPDC057015. Next base: position 36,004 of record NZ_JBHUSG010000048.1, on the reverse strand, counting down.
CGCCCGCCTCACCCCCGTCGCCGCGACCGCCGCCGTGGCGGCCGCCCTCGTCCTGCTCGGATCGTCACCCGCCGTCTCGGTCGCCCCGCCCCTGTCGAACCCGCGCGTCGTCGCCCACTTCGACATCGCGACCGGACAGACACCGGAGAACCTCGTCCTCGAACCGGACGGCTCCGCCGACGTGACCCTGGCCGCCGCCCGTCAGGTCGCCCGGGTCGCCCTCGACGGCTCGGCGCCCCGGATCATCGCCACGCTGCCACCCGCCGCGCCCACCCCGGTCGTCGGCTTCGCGGCCGTCAGCGGGATCGCCCGGGGCCACGACGGCACCCTCTACGTCAACTACGCGACCGGGGATGCCCTCAGCGGCGTCTGGCGGATCTCCCCCGGCGGCCCGCCGGAGCAGTTGGCCGCCCTGCCGCCCGACGGTCTGCCCAACGGCCTGGCCCTCGACGAGCGCCGCGGCGTGCTCTACGCCGCCGAGTCGACGTCCGGCACGATCTGGCGGGTGTCGCTGCACCGCGGGCCGGCCACCGCGTGGGCCACCGCCGCCGAGCTGCGGCCGACCGCCTTCCTCGGGGCCAACGGCGTGCGACTGCACGACGGGGCCGTCTGGGTCTCCAACACCGACCGCGGTACGGTCCTGCGCATCCCGGTCCGCCCCGACGGCGCCGCCGGACCGGTCGAGACCCGGGTCACCGGGATCGACGGCATCGACGACTTCGGCTTCACCGGCCCCCATGGCGATACGCTGCTCGCCGCCCGCAACGTGGCCAACGAGGTGGTGTACGTGGCCGCCGACGGCACCCGCAGCGTCGTGCTCACGCAGCCGGACGGCCTCTCCAATCCCACCTCGGTGGCGGTGCGCGGCGGCACGGTGTACGTGACCGGCGCCGCCTTCTTCACCCGGCAGGACCCCAACCTGCTGCTCGCCACCCTGCGCGGCCGACACCCCTGACGCCGCGTCGGGCCGGCCCGCCGCGCTACCCCGCCGCCCGGCCGAGCTCGGCCAGCAGCTCCGGGCCGCCCCAGCGGCGGGCCGTCCCCGGGGCCGCCGCCTCGGCGTCCCGCACCAGCTCGATCAGCCGGGCGTTCGCCGGGGCCGGCAGGCCGTACCGCCCGGCCAGCGCGACGATCTCGCCCTGCAGGGTGTCGATCTCGGTGCGGCGACCGCGCTCCAGGTCCTCCCACATCGAGGAGCGGGCCTGCGCGTCGATCCGCAGCGCGGCCCCGGCCAGCCGCCGGAACAGCCCGTCGGGCAGACCGAGCACACCCGGCATCCAGGCCGGCGGCACCGCGCCGATCCGGGCGGGCCGCACGCCCGCCGCGCGGAGGGCCGCGACCCCCTCGCGCTGGCAGAGCGCCAGACAGGCGCGGTAGTCGCGCCGTCCGAGCTGATCGCGCAGCGGCAGTCCGGACAGGGCGTTGACGGCGTTGTTGAGGTTCATCAGCAGCTTGGCCGCCTGCACCCCGGGCATGTCCCGACGCAGCACCAGGTCGAGCCCGGCCGCCCGGGCCGCGCCCGCCAGCGCGGCACCGGGCCCGCTGCCGCCGGCCGCCGGGCCGTTCTCCAGCATCACCTGCCCGCCGCTGCCCTGGTGGAAGGCCGCCGGACCGGTGCGCACCACGTTGTACGGGACCATGCCGGCCAGCACCCGGTGCCCGGGGAGGCCGGCACGCAGCAGGGCGGGGTTGTGCAGCCCGTTCTGGAAGCTGGCCACGACCGTCTGCGGGGCGAGGTGGTCGGCGAGTTCGCGGGCGGCGGCGGCCGTGTCGTTGCTCTTGACCGTCACGAGGACCCAGTCGGCGCCGGCCGCCGCGCCCGCGTCGGTGGCGACCGCCAGGTCGCGGATCTCCCGGCGGGCCTGGCCGGGGCCGGTCAGCGTCAGCCCCAGGCGCTCGATCTCGGCCATCGCGGCGGGTCGTCCGATCAGCGTGACGTCGGCGACCGCGGCGAGCATGCCGCCCAGGTGGCAGCCGATGCTGCCGGCTCCGAGCACGGCGATCCGCGGGCGCCGCGGGTCGGGGGTAGTGGGCACGGGGGTTCCTCCGGACGTGGTGGCGGTGGGGTGGCCGGGGCGCGGCGGGTCGGCGGGTCGGCGCCCCGGGGGGCGTGCGGGGGGGGCGTGCGGGTGCCGGAGACGTCGGGGGCACGCCGCACGCCGTCCTCCGCGCGCCGTCCACCCGGGGGTCTCAGTCGAAGAGGTCGGGGTCGGAGGCCGTGATCTGATCCCAGAGCGGGCGGGCCTGGAACCAGCCCGCCAGGTGCGAGCCGATCTGGCCGCGGGTGAGCAGCGCGGTCTCCCGGTCGATCAGCCGGGGCGTGCCGGCGGCCATCGCCAGCAGCTGCGCCTGGCAGGAGCGCTCCATGGTGATGAACCACCAGACGGCCTCCGCCACCGACTGGCCGACGGTCAGCAGGCCGTGGTTCTGCAGGATGACCGCCTTGCCGGTGCCGAGGGCCGCGCCGATCCGCCGGCCCTCCTCGGCCTCGTTGACCACCCCGCGGTAGTCGCTGTAGAGGCCGTGGTCCTCGAAGAACGCGCAGGCGTCCTGGGTGATCGGGTCGAGCGGGATGCCCAGGCTGGAGAAGGCCTTGCCGTACAGCGAGTGGGAGTGTGCGGCGGCGATCGCGTCCGGGCGGGCGGCGTGCACCTGGGAGTGGATGACGAAGGCGGCCCGGTTCACCGGACGGCTGCCGTGCAGCAGCGTGCCCTCGTGGTCGACGAGGATCAGGTCGGAGGCCTTGATCTGCTGGAAGCTCATCCCGAACGGGTTGACCCAGAACCATCCGTCGTTCTCCGGGTCCCGCACCGTGATGTGGCCGGCGACGCCCTCGGAGAACCCGAACCTGCCGAACAGGCGGAACCCGGCCGCCAGCTGTTCCTTGCGGTACCGGCGCTCCGCCTCGACCGAGTCGAAGGTCGGTGGCAAGGGCAGGGTGACGCCCTCCGGGACGGGTCCGACGGCGGCGGCCAGATCGGCGGGCAGCGTGGTGCTCATGACGGCTCCAGGGGTCGGCGACGATGCAGACGTCCCGAAAGATACATCGCCGTATCGGATACGCCAATGCATCGGATACACCGACGCATCCACCGGCACCGCCCGAACGGTAGGGTGATCGGGACGCCGGCCCACGGCCGCGGCACGGAACGGCCGCCGTACGAAGCAGCCGCCGTGCAGAACGGCCGCCGCACAGGAGGGAGACCCGATGCCCAGGGGAGTGACCAAGCGCCGCCCCCGCACCCGCGCCGCGCTGCTGCGGGCCGCACTGGAGACCTTCGCCGAGTACGGGTTCCACGCGGCCCCGATCGAGACGATCTGCGAGCGTGCCGGCTACACCCGCGGCGCGTTCTACTCGAACTTCAGCAGCAAGGAGGAGCTCTTCCTCGCGCTGTTCGACGAGCACAGCGAACGGATCGTCGCCCGGATCACCACCCTGGCCGACTCGATCGCCGCCGAGGACCTCACCCTCCAGGGCCTGGTGGACGTGCTGTCCGACGTCGAGCCGGCCGAGCGCGACTGGTACCTCGTCACCACCGAGTTCACCCTGCACGCCATCCGCGACCCGCAGGCCGCCTGGGCTCTGGCGCGGCACGACGCCCGGTTGCGCGCGGAGATCGCCCGCTGCCTGACCGAGCACCTCGCGCGGGCCGGCCGGGAGCTCACCGTGGACGCCGACGAGCTCGCCCGGCTCCTCATCGCGATCCGCGAGGGCGGACTCGCCCAGAGCTACGTGGAACCCGGCGAGCTGCCCCCCGGTCAGCTCGAACGCCGCTTCCTGGTACCGCTGTTGACCGCGGTCACGAGCGAGCTGAGCACCCCCGGGCGCGAGCATCCGGACGGGACGCCGCCGGCAGCCGGCGACTGAACCGGCCGAGCCGCGAGCCGTCCGGACCGGGAGCGCCCGGAACCCCCGAGACCGCGCCCACCGGACGGACCGGCGTCGGTTCGGCGCGCGGAGCGGCATCGGTCCGGCGGGCGGATCAGCGTCGGTTCGGCCAGCGGATCAGCGGCGCGCGCGCAACCAGTCGGCGAAGGCGTCCAGTCCGGCCTCCGGGTCGGCGCGGCCCACGCCGATCCGGAAGCGGTCGGCGGGGGTGGGCGTGAGGTCGGACCGGAAGATCCCGGCCGGGAGCAGCAGGACCCCGGCCTCCGCCACCAGGCGGGTGCAGAACTCCTCGATGCCCTCCGGCCCCAGGTAGCGGGGGTAGGCGACACAACCGCCGTCCGGGGCCCGCCATTCGAAGAGGTCCGCGAACTCGTCGAAGAAGCGGTCGAAGAGCGGCAGGTTGGCGGCGATCAGCGCCCGGTTGCGGGCCAGGATGGCGCCGCGGGCCTTCAGGGCGATCCGGGCCAACACCTCGCTGGGGGCGGCGTTGCAGATGGTGGTGTAGTGCTTCGCCCGCTCCAGGCGGGAACGCAGTTCGCGGTCCCGGCAGGTGATCCAGCCGATCCGCAGGCCCGGCAGTCCGAGCGACTTGGAGGTCACGTCCAGCGAGAGCGCCCGCTCCGAGAGGTCGGCGGCGTGCGGCAGCGTGCGGGCCGGATCGCGCTCCAGGCCCCGGTAGACCTCGTCGCTGAAGAGGTGGATCCCGCGCCGGTCGCACAGGCGGGCCAGCTCGGTGAACTCGGCGGCGCCGATGACCTTGCCGGTGGGGTTGTTGGGGAAGTTGACGGACACCACCCGGGTGTTCGGCCGGATCGCGGCCACCACCTCGTCCAGGTCGAGCGCCCAATCCCGCTCCGGGTCCAGCGCCACGCCGGTGACCTCGCAGAGGGCCAGCGGCACGGTCTCGGCCGCCTGGTAGTTGGGGGTCAGCACCACCGCGTGGTCGCCGGGCCCGAGCAGGACGTTCATCGCGAGGTAGAGCGCCTCCTCGGCCCCGGCGAAGCAGATCACGTCCTCCGCGTCCGCGTGCTCGTAGGTCGAGGCGATCACCTCGCGCAGCGCCGGGTCCCCGAAGGTCTCGGTGTAGCCGAGGGACAGGTTCTCGAAGGCGTCGCGGTCGTCGGTGTCGGCGAGCGCGAGCAGTTCGGCCATCGTCATCGTCTGCGCGTCGGAGGCGGTGAGATGGTGACGGGCGGTGAACTCCCAACGGGAGAAGTGGGTTTCCAGGCGGAAGTCCGGCAGGCGGGTCATGGGGCGGTCCTACGGTCTCGGTGTTCGGCCAGCAGGGCGTAGACGGTGGAGCGGGAGGCCTTCAGGGCGCCGGCGACGACCGGCGCCGCGCGGCGCACCGCGAACACCCCCGCCTCGTCCAGCCGCCCGATCACGGCGAGGCGGTCCTCGCGGCCGAGCCGCTCGACCGGGCGCCCCGACTCGCGGACGTAGCCACCGACGACGTGCTGGACGCGTTCGGTCCAGTCCTGCTCGAAGAGCGGTTCGGGCCGCTGCACGGTGGGGGCCGCGAAACCGGAGAGCACGGCGGCCGCCTCCTCCAGCGGCGTGCGGTCGAGGTTGATGCAGAGCACCGCCGACGGCGCGCCGTGCTCGTCGCGCAGGACGGCGCTGACCGAGGACAGCCGCCGCCCGTCCGCCAGCACCTTCTCGTAGGGGCCGTAGACGTCCTGCGCGGACGGGTCCAGCGCGTCCAGCTCGCCCAGGAGCGACGGGTCGCCCCGCTTGCGCGCGGTCATCGGGTTCCAGATCCCGAGCACGCGGTCGGTGTCCGGATCGTGCAGGACCACCTCGGCGTACGGCCCGAGCAGCAGCCCGACGGCCTGGCACACCGGCGCCCACGTCCGCACCCGAGGGTCCTGTCCCGTCTCCACGTCTCCCATGTCTGGACTCTACGTCCAACTTGGACGAAAAGTCCATGCAACCTGCCGGGGACGGCCGCGCCCCGGCCGGGCCCCTGCGGTGGAGGGGCCCTGCCGGGGCGGCGCGAGCGGCCGGGACGTCTCCGGCGGATCCTGCCGGACGCGGCCTAGGCCGTCTCCGGCGGATCTTGGCGGATCAGCGCGCGGGGTCGGGCGCCCGGCTGGGCGTGCGTCCGAGTCGGCCTCGTACTGGACGTACTTGGACGATTCGGGCGTGCGTCCAGCTGGGATGATCCGGCGTCGTGCGCCCGGCAAGATCCGCCGGACACGGCCTAGCCGTACAGGCCGACCCCCTCGCCCGCCGCCGCCCGGACCAGGACCTCGGCCAGCTCGACCGGGGCGGAGAGCATCGGGAAGTGGCCGGTCGCCATCTCGAAGAAGGTGACCCCCGGCTCGGCGAGCCTGGCGAACCGGGGCTCACCTGAGGCGTGCAGGGCCCGGGCCACGTCCAGGCTGAGGCCGTTCTCCAGGCAGAACACGCCGGTGGTGGGCAGCACGCTCCAGGCGCCGGTCAGCTCGACGGGGTCGGTGACGGTCGCGGCGGGATGCGGGGTGGCCAGCCGGTGGTACCGCTCCAGCTCCGCCTCGGGAACGCCGGCGACCTCGCTCGGCACCGGCAGCAGGCCGCTGTCGTCGGCCGCGGGGACGGCCGCGCCCACGAAGCTCGAAAGCAGCGACTCGCCGTTCTCCGGAGTCCCGGTGTCCACCAGCACCAGGCGCGCGACCCGGCCGGGCCGCCGGTCGGCGGCGGAGATCGAGGGGAAGATTCCGTAACTGTGCGCCACCAGCACCACCCCCGGACCCTCCGCGTCGAGCAGGGCCGCCACCTCCGCGGTGTGCTCCGCGAGCCCGGTCCTCCCGCTGTCCTCCCCCGCCCGCTCACCCAGGCCCGGTAGCGTCACCGGAACCGCCCGGTGGCCGCGGGCGCTCAGCTCGGCGGCCACCGCCTCCCAGGCCCAGCCGCCCATCCAGAGACCGGGAACCAGCACGAACGTCGTCATGACGGACCTCATCGTCAGCGTTTCTCATACCTGCTGGACGGACGGTAGAAGTTCCCGCAGGGGGAGATTCCAGTCCGCCCGCGAGGTGCGACACCTCGCGCTCCCGGCCTGCCGCCCGCAGGCCACCGGACAGGGGCCCTCCCTTTCGGTACGACGTACTCGCTACCGTGGCAGCGTGATCACGACGATGAGCAGGTACGGCCCGGTGAGTGTCGACGCGATGATCGAGGACCTTCGAACACTCGTCGAAGTCGAGTCCCCGTCACGCGACGTCGACGCCCTGACGGCGTCGGCCGAAGCCGTCGCCGGCGTCATCGAGAACCGCCTGGGCGGGCGGGCCGTCCTCGTCGAGAGCGAAGCCGGGCCGCACGTCCGCTGGTCCGGCGGTGGCGACCCCGAGGTGCTGATCCTCGGGCACCACGACACGGTGTTCCCGCTCGGAACCCTCGAACGCCGCCCGTTCACCGTCCGGGACGGGCGCGCCACCGGCCCCGGTGTCTTCGACATGCTGGGCGGGCTCGTACAGGCGATTCACGGCGTGGCACTGCTCGGCGACCGGTCGGGCGTCGAGATCCTGGTGACCTCCGACGAGGAGGTCGGCTCCCGCTCCTCGCGGGCCCTCGTCGAGGAACGGGCCCGCGCCTGCGGCGCCGTGCTCGTCTTCGAGGGCGCGGCCGAAGGCGGGGCCCTCAAGACGGCCCGCAAGGGCTGCGGCACGTTCGAGGTCACTGTCACGGGCCGGGCGTCGCACGCGGGCCTCGAGCCCGAAGTCGGAGTGAACGCCCTGATCGAGGCCTCGCACCAGGTGCTGGACATCGCGGCGCTCGGGCGACCCGACATCGGCACGACCGTCACCCCGACCGTCGCCTCGGCGGGCACCCTGGACAACGTCGTGCCCGCCGAAGCCACCATCGTCGTCGACGTCCGGGTCGAGACGGCGGAGGAGAAGGAGCGCGTCGAATCCGCGTTCGCGGCCCTGACTCCGCACCTCGACGGGGCGAAGATCTCGGTCAGGGGGGCCATCGGCCGGCCCCCACTGCCGGAATCGGCTTCCGCCCCGCTCTTCGCGGTGGCGAAGCGGCTGCTTCCCGGCCTCGAAGGCAGGGCGGTCGGTGGCGGAAGCGACGGCAACTTCACGGGCGCTCTGGGGGTGCGGACCCTCGACGGCCTGGGAGCGGTCGGCGGCGGTGCCCATGCCGACCACGAGTACCTGGTGATCGAGGCCATGGCGGAGCGGGCGAGCCTCGTCGCCGGCCTGGTGGACGCGATCCGGAACTCGTAGCGGGGGCTTTCCCATGGTCCGCTGAAGGCCTGGTGGGTCGGGTCGCCCGGGTGGTCGCCGATGAAACCCGGCGCCGGCCGGGCCGCCCACCACCGCTGAACGGCTCCGGCCCGTTTCCGGGGTACCCCGGCCCGGCCGTCCCGGCGTCGCCTCCGCGGGACGGCCGAGGCCGGAAGGAGCCCGGACGACCGGCCGGGGCCGGGAGGAGCCCGGACGGACCGCCCGGGGCCGGGAGGAGCCCGGACGACCGGTCAGCCGAAGCGGCCGTTGACGTAGTCCGCGGTGCGCGGGTCGACCGGCGCGGTGAACATCGCCTCGGTCGGGCCGTGCTCGACGATGCCGCCCGGGGTGCCCTGCTCGGCGAGGAAGAACGCGCACTGGTCGGAGACGCGCTGCGCCTGCTGCATGTTGTGGGTGACGATGACGATGGTCACTTCGTGCACCAGCTCGCGGATGGTCTGCTCGATCCTGCGGGTCGAGGTCGGGTCGAGGGCCGAGCAGGGCTCGTCCATCAGCAGGACCTTCGGGCGGACGGCGAGCGAACGGGCGATGCACAGGCGCTGCTGCTGGCCGCCGGAGAGCGCGCCGCCCGGCTGCCGGAGCCGGTCCTGGACCTCGCGCCACAGGCCCGCCTTGGTGAGGCACTCCTCGACGAGGTAGTCCTTCTCCGGGCGGCTCGCCCGGATCCCGGTGAGCTTCAGACCCGCCACCACGTTGTCGTAGATGCTCATCGCGGGGAACGGGTTCGGCTTCTGGAAGACCATGCCGATGTCGCGCCGGGCGGCGGTGAGCCGACGCTCGGGGGCGTAGACGTCCGCGCCGTCCAGCAGCACCTCGCCCGCCAGCGTGGCGCCGGGGACCAGCTCGTGCATCCGGTTGAGGATCCGCAGGAAGGTCGACTTGCCGCAGCCGGACGGCCCGATCAGCGCGGTGACCCGCCCGGCCGGCATCAGCAGCGAGACCTGTTCCAGGACCTTGCGGTCGCCGAACCAGGCCGAGACCGCGCGGGCGTCGAGGGTGCCGGCCGCACTGGGCCGGACGGCGGGCAGGACGGCCGTGGTGTCGAGACTGGTCACGGAGCGGCCCCTTTCGTGGTGGTGACGGTCGATCGGGCGAGGCGGAGCGGAACGGTCGGGCAGGGCGGGCCACCCGGGCGGCCCCACCGCCGGGAGGGGCTCAGACGAGGTTCGGCAGCAACCGGGCGACCTGGTCGGCGACCGCGAGGGCGAGCGCGGCCAGCACCGGCACACCGACGATCCAGGCCTGGCGCCGGCCCCAGCGCGTCCACGCCATGGCCAGCGCCACGGCGGCGAGCAGCAGCCCCTCGCCCCAGAGCACCAGCGGGATCCAGGCCGCGTCCTCCGTCCCCATGGCCCGCTCGGCGGCGGGCAGCGCGCCGGGCGTCAGCGGGCGGGCGCCGGACGGCTTGACCTCGGTCACCAGATCGGCGTCGACCAGCAGCAGGTCGGACGGGGCGTACTTCGCGCCGTCGCCGGTGACCAGGACGATCCGGCCCGCGCCGGACTTGAGCACCGGCGGCACCGGATCGCCCGCGCGCCGCAGGTCGATCACCCGGAAGGTGTGCGTCCCCTGGCCGGTGGTCACGGTGAAGGTCTCGCCGTCACGGAGGTTGCCCAGCACGCCGAACGGACCGCCGAACCCGGCCTGGCGGCCGAGCAGCACGCTCGTACCGGCCTGTCCGGGCATGGGGGTGTCCCGGCGGTGGCCCGGGCCGGCGGCCAGCACTCCCCCGGTGGTGCCCTCCCGGACCACCTCGCGCAGGCCCAGCTGGGGAATCTCCAGCAGGGCGACCGGCGTACCCAGCCGGACGGGCTTGCCGTCCCGGTCGAGCTGGCCGACCGGTGCGGTGCCCATCGCCAGCGTCTCCCGCAGCTCGGCGTACCCGGTCTCGTGGTCGCGCAGGTGGCGCAGCCCGCCGAGCGGGCCGAGGTCGAGCAGCAGGCCGAACAGCAGCGCCGCCACGATGGCCAGCCCGGCGCCGATCGCCTGCGGGCCGTCCGGCCAGATGCGGCCCCGCACGGGCTGCCCGGTGACGGACGGCGGTCCGGACGGCGGCGGGACGGGCGCCGGGGTGGCCGGCGGCGCGGCGGCCGGCGCCGGGACGAGTTCGGTTGCGGTCATTCGGCGGCCTCCGGGGCTGGGCGGCGGCTGCGCCACCGGCGGGCGTACGGCAGGGCGATCCGGCCGAGCAGCAGGGCTCCGGCGGCGACGGCCAGCAGCGAGAACCACGGGGTCCCGGCCGGCCGGGGGGCGACGGCCGCGGCCGGCCGGGCGGCCTCCGGCGCCGCGAGCGGCACGGGCTCGGCGGCCCCGGAGTCGTGGATCAGCCCCTCGGCCGCCACCGAGACGGCCTGCCAGGTGGTGGGGGTGGTGAAGGTCAGCACCCCGGTGAAGTCCCGCCGGGAGGTCGGGTTGACCTTGCCCCGGCAGCTGGCGGTGATGGTGTAGGCGCCGCTCAGCTGCCCGGAGCCGCTGCGGGTGGCGACCACCCGCAGGGTGTTGCTGAGCGGCAGCACGTATCCGCCGTTGGCGGCCGTCCGGTAGACCGAGGCGGCCACCGTCCCGGTGAGCGGGGCGCCCTCCGCGGGGAAGCCGGCGCCGGTGATCCGGACGGTCAGGTAGTCGGCCGCCGGGTCGGGGCACTGGCCGGAGCTCAGCAGGTCGAGGGCGTCGTCGTCCCGCCCGGTCGCGTAGTCGAAGGACAGCGTGCCCACCGGCTCGGCGGCGGACGCCGCAGGGGCCAGCGGGAGTTGCAGCGTCGTCAGGGCGGTGAGCAGCAGCAGGACGCCGGCCAGCACGACACCCGGACCGGACGCCCCGGAACCGGACGCCGCCGCACCGGAAGTCGCCGGCTCGGACCGACCGTCCGGCCGGACCGGAGCGCCGGGCTCCACCGGCCCGCCCGACCCGGCCGACTCGGTCCCGACAGCCGCCGGCGCCCCGGCGGTCACCGGGACGGGCGCCGCGGGAGCGGCCGACGCAGCGGGAGCCGGGGGAACGGGAGCAGCGGGCGCGGGAGCGGCCGGGTCGACCGGGGTGAGCGGCGCGCCGGGTGCCGCGGGGGCGGCCGGCGAGGCCGGCGGACGGCGCCGCCGGGCGGACCGCCACCACCAACTGCCCAGCAGGGCCAGCGGTACCAGGACGACCAGCAGCGCCCACGGGATGCTGGCGAACCGGCGCTTGTCGACGCTGCTGGACAGCGCCGGATCCTTGTCACCGGCGATCGGCAGCGGATCGACGGTGATCCCGGCCGTGGACCACAGCGTGGGGTACGCCCCGGCCACGTCCAGCTGGTGGTGCACGACGTTGCCGGGCAGCAGTTCCTGGAGGTCCGCGGGTGCGTTGCCGGTGGCGATGGTGCCGAACACGTTGGCCACCCGGACGGCCTGCTTGCCGCCGAGCCGCACGTTGCCGGTGTTGCGGACCGCGTAGCTGATGGTGGTGTGCCCGCTGGAGAGCGGGTTGGCGCTGGGGTGGTACACCGCGTGGGCGTCCTCCACCTTGAGCTCGGCCCGCAGGTCGCCGGAGACCCGGATGTTGACCCGGGCGCCGACCCGCTGGTCGACCGTGACCGCGTTCCCCTTGGCGTCCTTGCTCTCCGTCCGCATCGAGGCGACGATCCCGGCCGGGTGGTCGCCCGGCGAGGCGGTGCCCGGAACGGCCAGGGTGAAGGGGACGATCTGCCGGCTGCGGGCCGGCAGGTCGAGGGTGGTGGCGCCGGTCCGCAGCCAGCTGCCGGCCTGCGTCGAGGGGGTGCCCTCGGGCAGTACGTCGTAGCCGCCGGTGTCGGTGTTGAAGGCGTCGGCCGGGTAGACCTGCAGGGTGAGCGGCTGGTCGCTGTAGTTCCAGACCGCGACGTGGTCCTTGAGGATGGCGCCGGGGGTGACGCCGTAGGTGAAGGTACCCCGGGCGTCCGGCTCGGTCTCGCCGGCGGGCTGGATCCCGAAGGTCTGCGCGGCGGGCGGCGCGGCGGCCGGCGCCGGGGCGGGGGCCGGTACCGGATCGTCGGCGAACGCGGGGCCGCCGGTCGCCAGCAGGGCGAGCAGAGCGGGTACCAGGAGCCATCGGTGCTGCATCGTGGCGTCATCCTCGGTTACGGGAGGGAGGGTTGGGGCGCGGCGGCCGGACCGACCAGGCTGGCTACATTTCGCCTGGTCGGCCCGGCCACCGGGTTACGGCCTGACGGGTTCCCGGTGAAGAGCGGGCGTCAGATCGCGGTCAGGGTCAGCACGCCCTGGTACGTCCCGGCCTGGGTGGAGGTCGGGGCGAGCAGGGTCAGGTCGGCGCCGACCTTGGCGGTGCCGAGACCGGTCGCGACGGCCAGCGTCCGGGCGGACCGCAGGCCCAGCGCGCCGCTGTCGTTCGCCCCGACCCCGTTCGCCGGGCTGACCTGGCCGCCGAGGGTGACCTTCAGGCCGTCGCCCTTGGAGAGCAGGTTCGGGGCCCAGCCGAGGTTCTGCGCGTTGATCGTGTTCGTGCCGGAGGCGAACTGCGCGACCTGGCCGGTGACCGACCAGCCCGGGGCACCCGCACGGGTGTCCGTGACGGTGACGGTCTGGATCGCGCCGTTGGTGCTGAACAGCGTGCTGGAGCTGTTCAGGGTGAGCGGCGGCAGGGTGACGTTGCCGCCGGCCACGCTGATCACCAGGGCGCCGGGCGCGACCGTGGTGGTGATGGTCTCGCCGACCGGCGCCGGCGGGGTCGGGCCGCCCGGGTTCGGCGGGGTGACCACGGGGGTCACGGTGAACGCCACCGCGTCCGAGGCGGAGGCGGCGTACGCGGCCGGGTCGGCCGGGGTGAAGGCGGCCGTGAAGGAGTGGTCGCCCTCCAGCAGGCCGTTCACGCTCAGCTGGGCCGCACCCGCGACGACCGGCTTGGTGTCGAGCACGGCGCCGCCGTCCTTGAACTGCACGGTGCCCGCGACACCAGGGGTGACGGTGGCGCTGAGCTGCACCGGGGTGCCCTGGGCGGCGGAGCTCGCCGGGGTGACCGCCAGCGCGGTGTGGGTGGCCGCGGCGCCGCGCGGGCTGATCGTGTAGGCCACCGCCGGCGACGTCGAGCCGAGGAAGCCCGCGTTCGTCGAGGTGAAGACGGCCGACAGGGTGTGGGCGCCCTCGGTCAGCGCCGCGGTGATCAGGCTCGCCTGGCCACCGGACACGGCGACCGGCGTGCCGACGGGGGTGGCACCGTCCAGGAACTGCACGGTGCCCGAGGCGGCCGGGGTGACGTTGGCGGTCAGCGTGACGTCGCTGCCGGCCGTGGCCGAGCCGGTCGGGGTGACGCTCAGCGCGGTGCTGGTGGCCACCGCGACCGGCGTGTTCGGGTCGGTGGAGGTGTAGCTGGTGGGGCTGGTGAACCAGACCGCGCCGACGAAGTCGCCGAAGTAAGTGGTGCCGATCTTGGCGCGGCAGCGCAGCCGGAACTCGTACTTGCCGGAGAGGGTGGAGAAGCCGTTCTTCTGCGCGAAGCTGCGCATGGTGTCGCTGAGCGGGATGGTCAGGTGGCCCTGCGCGTCGGGCGGGAAGACCGACTGCGCCTGGTTCGGCGTGACGCCGTAGCCCTCGGCCGGGAAGCCCTGGCCGAAGACCAGGGTCTGCAGGTTGGTGCCGCCCGGGCAGGAGGCGGAGCTGACGACGCTGATCAGCTCGTCGTCCGCGCCGGTGGCCGGGTTCAGGGCCAGGGTGCCGATGGTCGGGCTCTCGTCGGCGGCGTACGCGACGGAACCGATCATGCTGATGCTGCCCGCGGCCAGCAGGGTGGCCGCGCCGAGTGCTACGGAGCGCGTTATGCGGATGCTCACGGTGTTGCTCGCTTCCAGGTGAAAGGCTGTGCGGGCGAGAGGAGTTGGAGCGGGTCGGGCGGTGGGGCAGGTCACGCGGCGGAGCGGGTCAGGCGGTGGAGCGGAGCACCGGGCCGGCGAGGGGAGCGGGGAGCCGGCCGGCGGGCGTGCGTGCGGCCGGATCAGCCCGTGGTGCGCGAGGTGTCACCGCAGTTGCTGTTCACGCCGAAGCCGTACTGCTTGATCAGCGAGGAGCGCTGGCAGATCTGCGAGGTGCCGCCGACGAAGACGTCGCTCCACGGGGAGGTGGCGACCTTGCTGGTCGGGATGACGTTGTAGACGTCACGGGTGGCCGGGGCGCCGGTGTTCAGCAGCACCGACGGCACGCCGTTGATGTTGCCGAGCTGGGCGGTGCCGCGGATGTCCGCGATGGTGTTGGAGCTCTGGGCGATGTACTGGGCGATCGAGAACGGCACCAGCGACGCGGTGTCCAGCACGCGGCCGTCGTGCTCCTCGATCTTCTTGCCGCCCTTGGTGTCGCTCACGCAGGGGTACTTGTTCGCGACCACGTCGGCCTCGGTGATGCCGACGACCGACAGCCAGAACGAGCGGGTGCCCGAGCCGGCCTGCGGGAGCAGCGGGCGGATCGCCCAGTTCGGCGCGGTGCCGACGTAGCCGGGGTCGCAGCTGTAGATGGCGTGCAGGTCGGCGGTGGTGAGGTCGAGCGGCAGCGAGCTGCCCGCGCTGACGGCGTAGGTGACGCCGTCCACCGCGAACGGGACGTAGGTCAGGCCGGGGGTGCTGGCGGCCAGGTTCAGGCTGGAGGAGCGGGCGAAGTCGAGGCAGCCCTTGCCCTTGTTGAGCTCGTTGAGCAGGGCGGAGCGGCCGGCGCCGGAGCCGTTCGGGCGGGCCACGGCCTGGCAGTCGGCGGACTCCTTGGTGGCGATGGTGGCCGAGCCGATCGCGTTGTAGGAGCCGACCACCTTCTGGCCGCCGACGGTGATGTCGCCCGCGAGCGCGTTCATGACGCCCTGGGTGGTGTCCGAGCCGACGCCGGCGAGCGGACGGTAGACCGGCGGGCCGGACGGGTCCGCCTGGGCGGAGCCGGTGCCGGCCACCACCAGGCCGAGGCCGGCGGCGACGGTCACGCACTTGGCGAGGTGGCTCTTGGTGAGGCTCATCTTGGTGCTCTTCCCTGTGTGGAGACAGCTCTCGGGCACGGCCGAAGGAGTCATCGGCCGTGTGGCGCACATGCGTTGAGGGTGGATCCGGGTGAAGCGGTGGATCCGGCGGAACGGTGGATCGGTGGATCGGTGGCCGCGATCGGCCGGTGGGTGCGGTCGGCCGCGGGATGCGGTTGGTCGTTGGGGGCCCGGACGGCCCGGCGGCGGTGGCGCGGCCGGCGCGGGCGGCCCGGTGGCGGTTCGGGCGGCCTGGCGGGGCCGCCGTCCGTCAGGGTCGGCGCCTGCGCAGCAGACGCGGCACGAGCAACCCGGCCGCGCCCGCCAGCACTCCGGCGATGAGGGCGCCGAGCAGCAGGAAGCGGACGTTCCCGACCTCGGTCTTCGCCGTCTTGGCCAAGGCCGCGGCGGGAGTGGCCGGCGCCAGGACGACCGGGGTGTGCGCCGGGGACGGGCTCGCCGGGCCGGCCGGGCTCGGGGTGGGCGACGGGGAGGCGGCTGCGGCGCCCGCCCCCGCACCGGCGGACCGGGCCGGGCCGGCGGTGACCGCCCGGTCGCCCGACGGCGCCGGTTCGGTCTCGTCCGAGACCGACTCCACCACCGTCTGGCCGGTGACACCGGCCGCCAGGCCGCCGCCGGTCGGGGTCGGGGTCGGCGCCGTCGTCGGCCCGGTGCTCGGGGAGGGCCCGGCGGTCGCGGTGGGCGTCGGCGTGGGCTCGGGCTTGCCCGCCCTGGCCTCGATGGCGTCGGCGACCTTCCGGGTGGCGAACCGGACGTCCTCCGGCAGCGGCACGTACCCCTCGGCCAGCTGCCCGGCCGCGACGCCCGGCGTCTGTCCGTCGCCCATCGCGTAGCGCAGCAGCGAGGCGTAGGAGGCCCCGCTCGCGGTGTCGAGGGCCGAGGGCACCGTCGCCGCGTAGGTGATCGAGGTCAGCGGGTAGCCGCCGGTGACCGGGGCCGCCGGCGACACGATGGGCATGCCGCTGGTGGTGGGCACCAGGCCCTGGTCGAGCATCGTCAGCATCGAGGTGTTGTCCGGTGCGACGAACTCGCCCTTGCCGTTGCGCAGTCGGGCGGTGCTCAGGCCGTACCTGGCCGCCTGGGCGGTGGTGGTGAGCGCCAGCACCCCGCGCAGGCCCTGGGCCTGCGGCGCGCCCTTCTTGAGCGAGCCGGGGGTGGTGGTGGAGTCCCAGACGGACTTGGACAGGGTGTCCCCGCGGGCCGCCGAACGGGCCGCCTCCAGCATGGTGTTGGCGTACGGGTGCGAGTCGAGGTTGCACCAGGCCGGGCGGTTGGTCGGGTCGTCCGGGAAGCTCTGGCAGTAGCTGTCCGGCTTGGGGTAGTTGGCCACCGGCATGATGAGACCGTCCCGCACGAAGGCCGGGTTGACCGAGTCGCCCCACCCCGGGCTGACCGTGCCCTGCAGGAAGGCCAGGGCCTCCGGGTCGGAGAACAGCCAGGCCCAGACCAGCGCGGCGGCGTCGCTGTCGCCGGTCGGCAGCAGCAGGTCGGGGATCCTGGACGGGAAGTACAGGTTCTTGAACTGCGGGTTCAGGGCGAGGAACTCCGGATCGGAGGTGAGGTCGAGCGGGTTGCCGGCGGGTACGTCCGGATCGCCCGGGTTGACGGCGTACCGGTAGCTCTGGGTGAGCAGCTTGGCCACCAGCCTCGGCGTCAGGTTCATCTCCTGGATGCGCTGGCCGTCCTTCTGCCGGATGTCGGCGGGGGTGAGCGAGTAGGACTGGCTCTCGACCACGAAGGAGATGGCGAGCCCGGAGACGCCGAGCGGTGCGTAGACCGGGGTCCGGCCGGGCGTCTGGGCGTCCTGCGGGAGCGGGAAGCCCATGTAGACCAGGCCGGGGTCGCCCTGCAGGAGCCGGCCGCGGGCCAGCGAGTCGGTGGTCCTGGTGAAGCTGAAGATCCCGCCGGCCTGGCGGCAGAGCACGGGCTGCCAGCGCCAGACCGCCTCGGCGGCCATCTCGCTGCCGCTGGTGGGGCGTTCGGTGCTGCCGATCGGGCAGGACAGGCCGACCGGCTCGAAGTGCAGCGGGACGACCATGCGCTTGGCCCAGTTGGTGGCGCTGAGCGGGGAGGACTGGAGTTTGGCGGAGTCGCCGGTCGGCGGCTGCCCGTCGACCTCGCGGTCACCGCGCGGCACGATCACCAGCCAGCAGGCGCGGCCCTCGGTGAAGGGCCCGGGCTGGCCGGCCGGGGTCTGGCCGCAGCCGAGGCCCGGGGCCTCCATACCGGTCTGGATCTCGAAGTAGAGCTGTCCGGTGCCGTCGGCGCGGGTCGGCGCGAACGGCACCTCGTTGGTGGACTGCGAGTCGAAGTACTGGCTGCTGCCGTTGGTCTCTGCCGCTGCGCCGCTGACCGGGCGGAACGGCGCGTAGACGTTCTGGTTCTCGCCGGCCGGGCGGATCGTCTCGGCCGGATCGGTCAGCGTGCGGCCGTAGTTGAGCTGCCGGCTGGGCACGTACGCGCCACCGCGGCCGTCACCCTTGGAGGCGCCGTACTGGCACTGCTCGCGGTCCGGTCCGGCGGCCTGGTCGCCCCAGCACTGCATGACCTCCAGGTAGTTCTGGCCGAAGGACATCGGGCTCGGCGTGGTGGCCCGGCCGCCCTTCCAGGTCAGGCCGATCACCTGGTTCACGAGGTGGGTGGTCTGACTGACCGTCACCTCCAGGTCGGCGAACTCGCCGGTGCCGTGCACCACGACCGGCAGCGGGTCACCGACGGCCGTCGGTGCGCCGCCCACCTCCTGGGCCGCGAAGGCGGAGGAGGAGGTGGCCGTCAGCGGCGCCGTGCGCGCGGCCGGCTGCGGCGTCGGCGCCGGGACGGCGGACCCGGCCGGAGCGGCGGTGGCTGCGCCCGGGGCGCTGGAGGTCGCCGGGGGGTCGATCGGGACGGGCGCGGCGGTCATCGCGTCCACCGGGATGTCCGGTGCGCCGGTGGCCGCGACGGGGACCTTGCCGGGGGCGCCGGCGGGGGTGGCGGACAGCGCCGCCCCGGCCGCGGTGGCCAGCAGCAGGGTGAGCAGGCCCGTGGTGCGCAGCACCCTGCGCAGGCCGGTGGCCCTGGTCATGCCCGCTCCTTCGTGGCCCGGGCCGCGCGACCGGCGACCAGCGGCGGCAGGACGATGACGGCGCCGAGCAGCAGTACGGCGATCACCATCAGCGAGTACCGCAGGCCGCTGCCGGCGTCCGCGGCGATGGCCATCGAGTCGGCGCTGACCTGCTGGCCACCGGATCCGCCCGAGCCGCCGGTGCTGCCGCCACCGCCGCCCAGCGCCGGGTCCCCGCCGCCGGCGCCACCGCTCAGTGCCGGGTCTCCGCCGCCGGCCGCGCCGCCGGTACCGCCCGCCGCGCCACCGGCCGTGCCACCGGCGGCGGTTCCGCCCGCGGCGGAGCCACCCGTGGCCGCGGCGCCGCCGCCCGTGGCGGCCGAACCGCCGCCGCCCCCGGAGCCCGAGCCCGAGCCGGAGCCGTCGGAGCCGTCGGAGCCGCCGTCACCGCCGTCACCGCCCGTGGTGCCGCCGGCGCCGGTGCCACCGGTACCGGTGTTGGTCTGGGTCGGAGTCTGCGCGGCGCCGCCGGTCCCGGTGCCGCACTGGCCGCCGGAGCCCTTCTTGTCGCAGTCCTGGGGCTTGGGCGCGCCGGCCGCG
This sequence comes from Kitasatospora sp. NPDC057015, assembly GCF_042673745.1. Lineage (NCBI taxonomy): Bacteria > Bacillati > Actinomycetota > Actinomycetes > Kitasatosporales > Streptomycetaceae > Kitasatospora > Kitasatospora sp. NPDC057015. The sequence continues at coordinate 17,256 of NZ_JBHUSG010000048.1, read as the reverse complement.
TACGGGTTGGTGTTGCCCGGTCCGAAAGTGGGGTTGCTGCACTTGGCGGCGTCGAAGGCGCGGGCCTCGCTGCCGGGCACCTTGGCGAACTGCTCGAAGGCGGACTGTACGAGCTGCCTGGTGAGCGGGGAGTAGCCGAGCTGGTCGGCCTGTTTCTGGCCCTCGCAGAGGAAGTAGTAGCCGAACGCGGCGAGCGTCCTGCCCTTCTCGGCGGTGAAGGTGCCCACCTCGGAGGCGTGCACGGCCATGTAGCTGTAGCTGGAGAGCGGGTAGGAGTTCGGCAGGTTGTTGTCGTAGACGGCGTCGAGGTTCTGCGTGAGGTCGGCGTTGATCTGGGCCTTCTCCAGCGCCACCGAGACGTTCTGCCCCTTGGGTTCGACGTAGTAGCCGGCCGGGTTGAGCATCTTGACGACCGGGAACCCGCTGTTCAGCGCGTAGGAGTACTCGACGTAGGTGATGGCGCCGACGTTGGAGTCGGTGGCGACGGCGTTCGCCACGGCCACCGAGGTGCCCAGCGCCTGCCAGGTGGAGCCGCCGAGCAGCGGGAAGAAGGAGGTCATCCCGCAGGGGGCGTGACGCGGGGACTTGACGCAGTAGGCGTCCCAGGTCGACTGCTGGCGCTTGCTCAGCCAGGTGGTGAGCTGGGCCGTGGTGCCGGAGCCGTCCGAGCGGACGACGGGGCGGACGGCGACGTCGGGCATCTTCAGGCCGGGGTTGTCGGCCGCCACCGCGGGGTCGTTCCAGCGGGTGATCTGGCCGGTGAAGATCTTCGCGATGACGTCGCCGGAGAGGCGCAGGTTGGTGACCCGCTTGCCGTTGATCTTGAGGTTGTACATGAAGGCGGTGCCGCCCGCGACGATCGGCAGGTAGGCCATCGGCCACGGCGGCGGGGCGTCGAACTGGCCCCCGTCGGTGAGCCCGTAGGGGATCTCGGAGACCGCGAAGTCGGTGGCGCCGTTCTTGAACTGGTTGCGCCCGTAGCTGGAGCCCTGCGCGTCGAAGTCGATCGTCATGCCGTACTGGCGGACGTTGCTGACCCAGGAGTCGACGGCGTTGCTGCTCCAGGTGGAGCCGGCGCCGCTGATCCGCCGGTAGTCGGCCGCCGCCGCCCGGGGGGCCGAGCCGAGCAGCAGGGAGGTGCTGAACACCGCGAGCGCGGCCAGGAGGGTGACGGTACGGGTGAGCACGGGCGCCTTTCGGGCAGTGGGGATCGCGGCCATCCGGCCCAGGTCGTCGGCGGACTGCCTCGCCCTGCGGCGGATCTGACGTTTCGTCAGTTCACCGGGGCCGCGCCCGCCGAGGGTGCGGGCGACCAGGAAGAGCAGCAGCACCAGGGCGAGCAGGACGGCCGCCGCGCCGAACGCGCGGGTGACCTGGAACTGGGAGGGGAACTTGACCAGCGTGAAGGCCATCAGCGGCAGGCTGGCCTGCGGGCCGTCCAGCGGGTTGAGGTTGAGGTTCTTGGTGTAGCCCGAGCAGAGCAGCACCGGCGAGGTCTCGCCGATCCCGCGGGCGGCCCCGAGGATGACGGCGGTGGCCAGTCCGGAGCGGGCGCTCGGCAGGGTGACCGTCCAGACCGTCCGCCACCGGCCGGCGCCCAGCGCGTACGAGGCCTCCTTGAGCGAGGCGGGGACGAGGCGCAGCACCACGTCGGCGGCCCTGATCAGGATGGGCAGCATCATCACCGACAGGGCCACGCCCGCGGCGAGTCCGGAGCGGTGCGCGTCAAGGCTGAGCACCACCGCGTAGACGAACAGCCCGGCCAGGATGGAGGGCAGCGCGGTCATCGCCTCGACCAGGGTGCGCACCAGCCGGCTGAACCGGCCCGGGACCTCGCTGAGGAAGACCGCGCAGCTGACCCCGAGCGGGATGGTGATCGCCAGCGAGATGGCGATCTGGGTGAGCGTGCCGATCAGCGCGTGCAGGGCGCCGCCCTTGTCGAGCGGGTCGGCGGGCCCGGCCTCGGAGAGGTCCTGGGTGTAGAAGTTGGTGTGCCGCAGGGCGTCGAAGCCGTGCATGAACACGTAGCCGACCGTCCACACCAGGACGGCGAGCAGCAGGGCGGCGATGCTGTGCACCACGGCGGAGGCGAGCTTGTCCCGGACGGCCAGCCCGCTCTCGTCCCGGGAGACGAGCAGGGCGTAGAGGCCGAGGAAGGCCAGCCAGGTGCAGACCACGAAGCCGATGCCGCCGCTGAACGGCGCCAGCCGCTGGAAGAGCAGGGCGGAGAGCGCCACGGCGCCGGCCAGGCTGCCCCAGAAGGCGTAGTGGTCGGAGGCCCGGCGCCGGCCGGGGCGGCGGCGCGTCTGGGGGGCCGCCGGTGCGGGCGTGCGCACCACGGTGGTGCGGGGCGGGGCGGTGGTCATGAGCTGGCTCCCGAGCGGCTGCGGGCGACCACGGCGGCCGCGGCGAAGTTGACCACCAGGGTCAGCAGGAAGAGCGCCAGGCCCGCGGCCATCAGGGCGGAGATGGAGAACGGGGTGGAGTCGCCGTAGCGCAGCGCGATCATCGGGGCGACGGCGCTGCCGCCGGTCTGCAGGATGTGCGGCTGGATCTCGAAGGTCATCGAGAGGATCAGGTAGACCGTGATGGTCTCGCCGAGCGCCCGGCCGAGGCCCAGCATGGTGCCGCCGATGATGCCGCCGCGGCCGAACGGCAGCACCACCGAGCGGATCATGCCCCAGCGGGTGCTGCCCAGGGCGTAGGCGCCCTCGCGCTCGCCGGCCGGTGCCTGGTCGAAGACCTCGCGCATGATGGAGCACATGATCGGCGTGATCATGAACGCCACCACGGTGCCCGCCATCACGCTGGACGCGGTGTACACCAGGGGCGGGGTCAGCGGGTCGTCCACGTCGACCCCGTTGACCTTGAAGAGCGGGATCCAGCCGAAGTAGGTGGAGACCCAGCGGGCGACGCCGGTCAGCTGGTACTGCAGCAGGACGAAGCCCCAGACCCCGTAGACCACGCTGGGGACGGCGGCCATCAGGTCGACCATGCCGATCAGCGTCCGGCGCAGCTTCCGGGGTGCGTACTCGCTGATGTAGAGGGCGCTGCCGAGGGCCAGCGGCACCGCCAGCACCACCGCGATGCCGCCGATCAGCACGGTGCCGACCAGCACCGCGGCGATGCCGAACTGACCGTGTCCGCCGTCCGGGTTCCAGCTCTCGGTGGTCAGGAAGGACAGCCCGGCGACGCGCAGCGCGCGGGTCGCCCGAACCGCCAGGTAGCCGCCGACGCCGAGCATCACCAGGAGGACGAAGGCACCGCTGAAGCGGGCCCAGAGCAGGAAGACGCGGTCCGCCGCGCCGGGGTTGGCGGCCGGCTTGCGGGGGGTGTCCGAGCCGGGCAGCAGCTGGTCCGTGCTCACCCGGCACCGCCGGTCAGGACACCCGGTCGGGCGGTCGCGGAGCCGGCCGGGGCGGGCCCGGAGCCGGCCGCCGCCTCGGTGCGGGCCGCCGCCGCCGCGGTGCGGGCCCCGGCGAGGAAGCGGGCCAGGTTGTACTGGCACTCGCGCTGGCGCCGGTAGCCCCGCGCCGAGCAGGCGACCGTGCGGCCGTCCAGCTCCAGCTTCCAGAGCCAGAGCCCGCCGTTGCCCTGCGAGCACAGGGTCGCCCTGCCCTCGTCCAGCCGGTGCTGGCACTCCTCGATGGCGGCGCGGCAGGCGGCGGCGTCCCGGAACGTCTCCTCGCTCTGCCCGAGGTGCCGGTTGTTGGCACCGAGCAGCCGCCAGACCGTTCCGCTCGCCGAACGATCCAGGCGGGACGGTCTGCTGACGATCAGAAATCTGGGATGTTTCATGCCGGTGTTCGCCCTTCCGCCGCACTCCCTGGCTGAAAGAGGACGGTGTCGGCTCAGCGGGACCTCCCAGGTGCAACGGGGTGAACGCCGGACACGGACCAGCTGAACGAACGGCGCGGTCCGCTTTCACCGGTCCCACACTTTGTATACGATTCTGACGCCCCGTCAGCGCACTGCCCCGGGCCCGCCCGGCGGACGGGGCGGCCGGGCGACGCCCGTCCGGGGCCGCGGATCAGCCGAAACGCCGGCCGGTTCCGCGCCGACGGAAGCGGCGGCCCGGGCGACCGGCCGGACGGCGGGCCGGGTGGCGGTGAACGACGCCCCACGCGCCAATGGAGGGGAGGGAGTACGCGTTCTGTGCGAAACCCTGCCATGTCCGGCAGGCCGAGGCGGAGCCAGGAGAGGACAGATGACCCGAGCAGGCACCCCGGGGCCGGCGACGTCCGGTTCCTACGCGCTCCCCGCCCACGTGTTCTGGCTGGGAATCGCCCTGGTCACCCTGCTGGACGTGGTGCTCGCCGTCACCACCCACACCGCCTCCCGGCTGTCACCCCTGCTGATCGTGCTGCCCGCGTTCGCGGCCGGGCTGGGCTCCGTCCGGCAGACGGTGATCGCCTCCGCCTGGGCGATGGCCGGCCTCTGGGCCTCCTTCGCCTACGAGCCCCCCGCCCACCGCGCCGAAGCGGTCGCCGCCTCGATCGCCGCGCTCGCCTTCCAGGTCCTGGCCGTCACCGCCTGCTCCTGGCGGACCGCCCGCCAGCACGAACTCGACCGCCTCCGGTCCACGCTGGTCACCCTCCAGCGGCAGATCCTGCGCCCGCTCCCGGTCGTCACCCGGCAGGTGATGCTGGAGGGCCTGTACGCACCGGTCGAGGAGGACCGGATGGTGGGCGGCGACATCTACGAGGTCGTCAGCTCGCCGTACGGCACCCGGGTGCTGATCGGCGACGTCCAGGGCAAGGGGCTGGCCGCCATCGGCACCGGCTTCGCCGTCCTCGGCGCGTTCCGGGAGGCCGCGTTCCGCGAACCGACCCTCACCGCCGTGGTCGACGCCCTGGAGGACGCGGTGGTGCGCCACAACGCCTACGTCGAGGAGAACGACGAGCCCTCGCGGTTCGTCACCGCGCTGGCCCTGGGCATCGACGACGAGGAGGGCGTCCAGGTGGTCAACTGCGGCCACCTCCAGCCGTACCTGCTGGACGTGGACGGCAGCCGGCCGGTCCCGATCCCCGACACGGCGGTGCCGCTCGGCCTGGCCGCGCTCGCCGACGACCCCCGTACCGTCGGCTGGTTCGACCTCCCCGAACGGACCACCCTGCTGCTGTACACCGACGGCGTCACCGAGGCCCGCGACCCCGACGGCCGCTTCTACCCGCTCGACGCACGGCTGCCGGCCCTGGCCCCGCTGCCGCCCGCCGAGCTGCTCGCCGCCCTGCGTGCCGACATCGACCGCTTCACCGCGGGCGCCCGGCGGGACGACATCGCCGCCCTGACCGTGCGCCGCACCCCCTCGCAGTGGCGTCCCACCGGGAACCTCGCCGCCCACGCGGCGCCCGAGGGCACCACCGGGTGGCCCGCCGGCCGGCCGCGGCCGCACGGGTGAGCCGGGCACCCGGCGCACCGCAGGGCCGGCTCGCGGGCCACGGGTACGGGAGCGACCACGGGCCACGCGCTACGGCAGCTCGTCGCCGATCACGCGCAGGAAGGCCGCGAGCTCGGCCTGCGCGACCGGGTCGGGCACCGCCGCGGGCAGCAACCGGACCGCCAGCCCGACGTGCTCCCTGATCCGCTCCTCCAGCCAGCCACGGCCCCCGCACTCCTCGATCAGCGCGGCCACCTGTTCGAGCTCGGCCAGGCTCGGCTCGGAGGTGCCGTCGTAGAACGCCGCCAACCGGTCACGGGCCGGCCCGGCCGACTGCAGGGCCACCGCCACGAAGGCCCGCGCCTTGCGCCGGCGGAGGTCGGCCAGCGGATCCTCCAGCAGGTCGCGGGAGCTGCTCCAGACCCCCTCCCAGTCGTCGAAGAAGGCCATCGCCATACCGGCGTGGTAGCCGAACAGCTTCGCCGCCGCGACCTCCTCGGCCGGCGCCCCGCGCACCAGCGAGCCGACCATGGCCACCCCGGCGGTGGGCAGCGCGATGGTGCTCTCCAGCAGGTCGAGCGCGCCCTGCAGGTCGGCCTGCGAACTGCCCTCCGAGGCCAGGTCGCGGATCTGGCCGGAGCAGCACTCGCGGATCGCGAAGGCCGCCTGACGGCTCAGCTCGGCGGCGGCCGGGGTGCCCTCCGCCGCCAGCAGCTCGAAGGCCAGGCAGTGCATGGCGACCCCGACCTGGACGGCGGCGGGCACGCCGAAGACCGTCCAGAGCGTCGGGCGCCCCTTGCGGAGCATCTCCTGGTCCCCGATGTCGTCGTGCACGGTGCCCCCCGCGGACATCAGGGTGCCCGCGAGCGCGGCGTTGCGGACGGCGTCCCAGGCCTCCCTGGTGCTCCCCGCGCACAGCAGCGCCACGAGCGCCGGGCGGCGCCGGAAGCCCACCGGGACCGAGGGCCTCCCGTCCGCGTCGATCCAGCCGAAGTGGTACTCGGCCATCCGCCTGACCGGCTGGCTGAGCTTGGCGGTCGCCTCGCGCAGGGCGGGTTCGAGATAGGCGGTCACCGCTTCGGTGATCCGCTCCGAGGTGCGTACGGTCTGCAATTGCGGCCTCCAGGGTTTCGGGGACACGTTCCCGGAACGGGGGCCGTTCCATGCCGGCTCTCACCCGGTAGGGCGCCCTCACCCGATAGGGCTCACCCGGTAGGGCCAGTGCCCGCGGCGCGCCACCGCCCCGGACGCGGGCGAACCGGTATGACGGACCCGTACCACCGGCCGGGCGCCGCCCTCCCCCGCACCGGCGCCGCCGACGATTCCCCCGACCGGCCGGTCCGCACCCGACCGTGATCGCCCGTCACCCCTCCGGAGCACCCCAGGAGCCCGCCTTGCCGGCCGACCCACCCGCACCCGGCCACCGGGTCCGCCCGCGCGGCCGGGTCCGCCGCCTCGCGGCCCGCGCCCTCGCCGCGGCCCTCGCCGCCGCCCTCACGCCGGCCGGGGCGGGGGCCGTCACGGCCGCTCCCGCTCCCGCCCCGACCCGGCCGGCGGCCGTGACCGCCCCGGCGGCCACCCGGACGGTGACCGTCGACGGGGCCTCCGAAGGCCGGATCCTCGACGGCATCGGAGCGGCCAGCGGCGGCGGCGGCAACAGCCGGCTGCTGTACGACTACCCGGAGCCGCAGCGCAGCGAGATCCTCGACCTGCTCTTCACCCCGGGCCGCGGCGCCAGCCTGCAGGTCCTGAAGGTCGAGGTCGGCGGGGACACCAACTCCACCGACGGCGCCGAACCCAGCGCCGAGCACACGGCCACCGACGTCGACTACGACCGCGGCTACGAGTGGTGGCTGATGGAGCAGGCCAAGGCCCGGAACCCCGACATCAGGCTCTACGCCCTCGCCTGGGGCGCCCCCGGCTGGATCGGGTCCTTCTGGTCGACCGAAATGATCGACTACTACCTCCGGTGGATCGAGCACGCCCGGTCCGACCACGGGCTGACCATCGACTACATCGGCGGCTGGAACGAGCACGAGGACGTCGACAAGGCCTGGTACCGGGAGTTCCACGCCGCCCTCGCCGCCCGCGGACTGCCGACCCGGATCGTCGGGGCCGACGACGGCGGCAACAACTGGACGGTGGCCGACCGGATGGCCGCCGACCCGGCCTTCGCCGAGGCGGTCGACGTCATCGGCATCCACTACCCCTGCGGCTACCTGACCGCCCAGACGGACTGCCGGCCGCCGAACGACAACGCCCTGCGCAGCGGGAAGCGGATCTGGGCGAGCGAGAGCGGATCGCACGACCACCAGGACGGCGTCGCCCTGGTGCGCGGGACGAACCGCGCCTACCTGGACGCCCGGATGACCTCCTACATCAACTGGCCCCTGGTCGCCGCCGTCCCCCAGAGCCTGCCCTTCTCCACCGACGGGCTCCTGCTGGCCAACCAGCCCTGGTCGGGCAACTACACCGCGGGGCGGAACCTGTGGGCCACCGCCCACACCACCCGGTTCACCCGGGCCGGGTGGCAGTACCTCGACACCGGCAGCGGCTACCTCGGCGGCGACCGCGCCAACGGCAGCCACGTCTCGCTGAAGTCCCCCGACGGGGCCGACTGGACCACGGTGATCGAGACCACCACGGCCACCGCGGCGCAGCCGGTCGACTTCCGGGTACGCGGTCTGCCCGCCACCACCGTGCACGTCTGGGACAGCGCCCTCGACTCGACCGACCCCGCGCGCTGGATGACCCGGCTGCCCGACGTCTCCCCCGCCGCCGGCGCCTTCTCGCTGACCCTCCAGCCCGGCCACGCCTACACCCTCACCACCACCGAGCCCCCCGACCCGCTCGGCGCCGGCGTGCCGGGCGGAGCGGGCCCCGTCCCCGCCCGGCACGGCCTCCCGCTCCCGTACCGCGACGACTTCGAGCTCCTGGCCGCCGGCCGGCAGGCCCGCTACCTCGCCGACATGCAGGGCTCCTTCGAGGCCGCGCCGTGCACCGGCGGGCGCACCGGCACCTGCCTGCGGCAGGCGGCGCCGACCCGGCCGATCGAGTGGTCCCGGGTCGACTGCGAGCCGTTCGCGCTGCTGGGCGACCCCGACTGGGGCGACTACACCGTCAGCCTGGACGCCCTGCTCCCGCAGCCCGGCGGGGGCGTGGAGCTGCTGGGCCGCGCCACCCGCCAGTCCAAGGGCGCCCCCGGCCACCAGGCCGGCTACTACCTGCGGATCTCGGACACCGGCGCCTGGTCGATCCTGCGCAACAGCCCCGACGACGAGGCCTCGACGACCACCCTCCTCAGCGGGACGGCCGGCCCCCTCGGACACTCGACCTGGCACACCGTCGCCCTCGGGTTCCGGGGCAGCACCATCACCGCGGCACTGGACGGCGCCGTGCTCGGCAGCGTCACCGACGCCACGTACGCCGTCGGTCTCGCGGGCCTCGGCACCGCCGGCTACCACCCCGCGCAGTTCGACGACCTCACCGTGACCGGCAGCGGTGCGGGGCCCACCTCCAGCCTGGTCGGGGTCGGCTCGGACAGGTGCGTCGACGCGGGCACCGCCGCTGCCGCCGGCGCGGTGGCGCAGCGGACCTGCCGCGGCGGCAGCGCCCAGCGGGTCACCATCGCTCCCGACGGCAGCCTCGGGATCGCCGGCCGGTGCCTGGACACCGCCGGCCACGGCACCACCCCCGGCACCCGGATCGTCCTCGGGGAGTGCGACGGCGGCCCGGGCCAGCGGTGGGTCCGGAACGGCGACGGCAGCTTCGTCGGCGCGCGGTCGGGGCTGTGCCTGGCCGTCGCCGGCGCGAGCACCGGCGACGGCGCCCCGCTGGAGCTGGGCGTCTGTACGGGCGCGGACAGCCGGCACTGGGTCCGCGTCTGATCGCACGGGCCGGCGGGGCGCGACAGCGGGCGGGGCGAAACGGCGGGCGGCTGCTGCGGGCGGGCGAGGGCGCGAGCTGGCTGCTGCGGGCGGCCCGGCTACACCACGCCGGCCGCCCGCAGCAGCCAGCGGTTGGCCCGGCCGACCAGCCCGGCCCGGTCGAGCACCTCCAGGGTCTTGGCGGCCATCTCCCGCTTGGTGGTGTGCCAGAACGGGTTGCGGCGGGCGGCCCGGCGACCCTCCGCCGGGTCAACCCCGACGGCGGCGTAGAGCCGGGGGTTGATCAGGCTGGTGGTGGAGAAGTAGACGATCACCCCGATGAGGAGCTGCTCCCAGCGTCGCCGCACCGGGCCGAGGCGCTCCCGCTGCAGCTCCTCCCGGGCGTAGCTGATGTGCCGGGACTCCTCGATCACGTGGATCCTGGAGACCTGGCGGGTCAGCGGCTGGAGCGTCTCGTCGGCCATCGCCTCCCGCTGGAAGGCGTCCAGGATCTCCTCGACGTACATGGTGCCGCCGAAGGTCTGGCTGTGGGTCGAGACGGCCTTGAAGATCCGCCCCAGTTCGTGCGCCACCCGGCCGGGGCCGTACGCCGGCACGCCCATCCACGAGATCATCCGGGCGAACATCACCGAGTGCCGGCACTCGTCGCCGATCTCGGTGAGGGCGTACTGGACGTGGGCGGTGGTCGGATCGCGGTCGAAGGCGTGCCGCAGCAGCATCTGCATGAGGATCTCCTCGAACCAGATCCCCACGCTGGCGATGCTGGCGACCTCGTGCTTGCTCAGCTCGATCCGCTGCTCCTCCGTCATCCGCTCCCACTGGGGGGTGCCGTAGAGCGAGAGGCGGTGCGGCGGGCCGTAGAAGCGGCCGGGTTCCGGGGCGGCGGCCCAGTCGACGTCCGTCAGCGGGTCGAAGGAGAGCTTGGCGGAGGAGGCGAGCAGGCGCCGGGCGGTGCGTTCGCGGGCCGGGGCGTGGTCGGGCGCGTCCGGCCCGGTCTTCGCCCGGCGGGTGGTGGCTGTCATGAGCGGCTCCTCGACTCCTGGGTGGGCGACCGACCGTGGGGGCGACCGAGCAGCGGGCCCCGTCCAGAAGCTAGAAGCTATTAGACACAGCGTCAATAGAGCTGACGACCCCTTCTCGCCCGCGCCGGTGACACGCGACGCGGGCGGACCGCCACCCCGAGAGTATTTGTCCGATATGTTCGTATTCACCACGAGAAACGGTTCAGCGAGACGGTTCAGAGAGCGGGTGACGAAGTGCCCAGGGGTCTCACAGCCGACACGGTCGGCCCGGTGGACGTCGCGGTGGTCTCCTTCGACGGCAATCGATTCAACGGGGAGGTCGCCCCGGCCCTGCTGGACCTCCAGGACAGCGGAACGGTCCGCATCCTCGACCTCACCTTCATCCGCAAGGACCGCGACGGCGCGGTCGCGGTGGTGGAGGTCACCGACTCCGAGGTGGCCGCGGCCTTCGCCCGGGCCACCTCGGACGAGTTCGACCTGCTGAGCGAGGAGGATCTGGCAGCGGCCGCCGCCGGACTCCCGCCGGAGACCTCGGCACTGGTGGTGGTCTGGGAGAACACCTGGGCCGCCCGGCTCGCGGCGGCGCTGCGCGCCTCGCACGGCGAGGTGCTCCTGCTGGAGCGCATCCCGCGCGACGAGGTGCTCAGGGCCATCACCGCACTCGACGAGGAGGACTGATCACGATGCGTCGACGGATGGGAAGGCCCGGCCTGCTCGGCACGGTGGCCCGCACCGCCGTGGTGGCGGGCACCGCCACCACCGTGTCCGGGCGGATGCAGCGCGGCGCGGCCGAACGCTCCGCCCAGCAGGAGCAGGCCGCGGCGGCCCAGCAGCAGGCGATGGTGGACCAGGCGGCCGCCCAGGCGGCGGCGCAGGTGACGGCCGGCCAGCAGGCCCAGGCCGCCCCCGCGGCCGGGGAGGACCGGATCGGCAAGCTCACCGCCCTGGCCGACCTCAAGGCCCAGGGGCTGCTGACCGACGAGGAGTTCGCCGCGGAGAAGGCCCGCGTGCTCAACTCCTGAAGCACCACCCAGCCGGCCGTCCCCCTACGGGGCGGCCGGCGTCGGGTGCCCTCGCCGCCGGCCCGAGTGGTCCGTCGCCCCGGCCTCGGCCGCGGCTCCCCCGCATCATCCCGGCACGGCACACGGGCGCGCCCGTCGGCTCCCCTCGCGGTGGCACCTCCGCGCGGACGGCCCGCTCTCCCCCGACCACTGCGACCGACCCCGACCCCGACCGCCATGGTCCCCACCGGCCCCGGGCCGGCAGCAACGGAAGGACCGGTCACGGATGACCTCCCAGCAGATCCTCATCGGCGTGGGTCTGATCGTGGTGCTGGCCGTGGGCGGGCAGGTGCTCGCCGCCCGGCTGCGGATCCCCGCGATCATCGTGCTGCTGCCGCTGGGCTTCGCGGCCGGCGCGATCACCGACACCGTGCATCCGGACCAGATCCTCGGGGCGGCCTTCTCCCCGCTGGTCTCGCTCGCCGTGGCGGTGATCCTCTACGACGCCGGCCTCGGCCTGGATCTGCGCCAACTGGGGGGCCACACGCGGCGGGTGGTGCATCGACTGGTCTGGATGGGAGCCCTGCTGACCGCACCGATCGCGGCCTTCGCGGCGGCCCCCCTGCTCGGCATCTCGGGCCAGGCGGCCGCGATGCTCGGCACCATCCTGATCGTCTCCGGGCCCACCGTCGTCGGGCCGGTGCTGAACTTCGTACGCCCCAACGAGCGGCTCCAGCGGATCCTGCTCTGGGAGGGCTCGCTCATCGACGCCGTCGGCGGGATCGCGGGCGCGCTGGTCTTCCACGCGCTGATCAGCGACCACAAGCACGGCCTCGGGATCGGTGCGCTGCAGTTCCTGGCCAGCGTCGGCGTCGGCCTGCTCGGCGGCGCGGTCGGCATCGCGCTGCTCTGGTGGCTCCTGGTGCGGATGCGGCTCGGCGAACTCCTCGGGACGACCGTCCAGCTGGCCACGGTGATCGGCGTCGCCGCCGGGTGCGACGCGTTCCGCGAGGACACCGGGCTGATCGCGGCCATCGCGATGGGCGTCGCCGTCGCCACCCTCCCCGCCTTCGAACTCTCCATCCGACGGCCGTTCTTCGAGACCCTCGTCTCGTTGGCCGTCGGCGTCCTGTTCATCTCGATCTCGGCGACCGTCACCTGGTCGTCGCTGCGGCCGATCCTGCTGCCGGCCGTCGGCCTGGTCGCCGTCCTGGTCGTCCTCGTCCGCCCGCTGGTGGCCGCCCTCTCGACCCTGGGCACGGACCTCTCCCACGGCGAACGGGCCTTCCTGGGCTGGATGGCACCGCGCGGCATCGTCGCGGCCTCCACCGCGGCCACCTTCTCGGCCGAACTCGCCGCGGCCGGGATCGGCGGCGCGGCACGGATCCTGCCCGCGACCTTCCTCGTCATCGTCGCCACCGTCACCCTGTACGGGCTGACGGCCGCGCCGATGGCCCGACGGCTGGGCGTGGTCAGGCCGGCACGCTCGCGGCCGCTGCTGGTCGGTGGGGACCTCTGGGTGCTGGAACTCGGCCGGGTCCTGCGGTCGGCCGGCCTGGACGCGCTGGTGTGGGCCGGCCGGGCCTCGGAGCGTGACCGGATCAGGGCGGCGGGCCTGGACCTCGCGGGGGGCGACCTGCTGGCCAGCGCGAGCGGCGAGGGAGCGGAACGCGAAAGTGTCACCGCCGTCTACCTGCTCACCGCCGACGACGACTTCAACGCCCTGGTGTCCGCCCTGCTCCAGGAGGACGAGGGCCGGGCGGTCCACCGGCTGGTCCCCGCCGAGCCGCTGGAGCACGGCGCCCTGGTCGACCCGGACACCGCGCCGCTGTTCGCCGCGGGCCTGACCGGCCGGGCCATCGCCGGGCGCTTCCGGAACGGCGGCGGGATCTCGGCGCGGCCCGTCACCGCCGAAGTCCCGCCCGGCCACGACGTGCTGTTCACCGTCGCACCGGACGGCCGGCTGAGCCCCGCCCACGAGGGCGGCGGCGCTCCCGGCCCGGACGGCGGCTCAGGCCCCTTCACCGGCACCGGCGTTGCCACCGGCACCGGCACCGGACTGCGGATCCTGCTGGGCCCGGCAACGGCGCCGTCCACCGGATAGTACGGGCAGGGCGGTACGCGCAGTACGGGCAGTACGGGCAGTACGGGCAGGGCGGTACGCACAGTACGGGCCGAAGCCGTACGGCACTTCGCCGGGCGTACGGCACCGAGCAGTGCCCGGCCGGCCGGGGACGGTCGTCCGCGGCCGGCCGGGCCCGGCGTCAGCTGGTCTGGACGGCCGTGTCGTCGATCACGAAGCTCGTCTGCAGGGAGGAGTCCTCCACGCCGTTGAACTTCAGCGCGACCGACTGCCCGGCGTAGGCCGACAGGTCGACGGTCTTCTGGGCGTAGCCGGTGTTCGCGTTCACGTTCGAGTACGAGGCGATCGTGGTGCCGTTGGCGGTCACGGTCAGCTTGTCGTACACGGTGCTGCCGGTCTCGGCGGTGTCGATGTGCAGCCAGTAGCTCAGGGTCGCCTTGCAACCGGCCGGAATGGTGACGGTCTGCGCGAGGCTGTCGGTGTGGGCGGAGCCGTAGCCGTTCAGCCACGCCTTCCAGCTACCGCCGTGGGTGGCCTGGCCGGAGCTGTTGTCGACCACACCGCTGGTGGTGGTCCAGGGCGCCGCGGTGCCGGTCTCGAAGCCGGCGTTGCCGAGCAGCTGGGTCGGGGTGCAGGTGCCGCCGGTGCTGCTGACCGTCCAGGTGAAGGCGGTGGAGCCGGTCTTGTTCGCGGCGTCCTTCGCGGTCACGGTGACGTTGTAGGTGCCGGCCGCGGTGGCGGTGCCGGTGATCAGGCCGGAGGAGCCGATCGAGAGGCCGGTGGGCAGGCCGGTCGCGGTGAAGGTCAGCGGGGCGGTTCCACCGGTGGCCTGGATCTGCAGGTTGGCGGAGGAGTTCACCGTGCTGGACTGGTTGCCCGGGTTGGTCACCGTGGGCGCGGCCCCGACCGGCTTGGTGAGCAGGCAGCCGCTGACGCTGAGGTCGATGGCGCGGCCGGTGCCGAGGCAGGTGGTGAACCAGTAGGTCTCCTCGCCGTAGCTCTGGCCCTTGGTCACCGTGGTGGTGCCGTCGGCCGCCACCTCGCAGGGGTTGTTCAGCGTGCAGACCGCGCCGTCGTCGTTACCGGTGTTGTTGATGCCGACGACCCGCTTGGTGGCGGTGTCGACGATCGGCGAACCGGAGGTGCCGTGGGTGGTGTTGCAGCCGGAGCTGTAGCGGATCGAGTCGTGCCAGGTCCACTGGTCCTCGCGCAGGGTGGGGACGAAGCCGTTGACCGAGCAGTTCCACACCTGCTTCCAGTACGACGAGGGTATGTACATCGCGGAGCCGTCGACCGGGTGGGTGTCACTGATCGTCAGCGCCGTGGTGGCGTACTTGGTGGTGATGGACGCGTAGGTGTCCGTGAGCTGGTAGAGCGCGACGTCGGTGCCCGTCATGGTCGCGTAGAGCACCTTGTCCGCCTGGACGGTGCCGAGCGAGGTGCCCGAGGGGCTGAGCAGCGTGCCGCTGCGGCTCGCCGTGGTGTTCTGGATGACCTGGCCGGCGGACGGCATGGTCGGCAGGCAGTGCCCGTTGGTGAGCATCAGGGCCCGGTCGGTGTCGACCGAGGAGGGGTAACGCACCAGCGACGCGGAGCAGTTGCTCAGCGCGATGGTGGCCGTGAGGTCGCTCGCCTGGACGGCCGCCTGCGCCGGGGTGGCGGCGATGGTCAGTACGCCCGCGAGGACCGTGGCCGCGCCGAATGCGGCGACAAGTCTCTTGAACATGGCTCTCCTTGTGGGGGATGACGGAGCGTCCGACCGGTTGCGGACTCCCACGCCGGGAAGAACCTGCCATGGGCACTTCAACAAGGTCAACCATGCCGACCGAACTCGCGGCCGAATTCCCGCGCCCCGCGCCCCGGGGAGCGCACGGCGCCCCTGGCGTCGCGCCTCACCACACCCGCACGCCCGTACGCCCGCCCCCACGGCCGACCGCCCGCCGGAGCCCGGAATTGACGGGAAAGCGCCGTCGCGGCGACCGCCGACCCGGCCGGGCACCCCGAACCGCCGGCCCCGGGCGGCCCGCTCCCACCCCGGCCCCGGGCGGACGCCCCGGCCCGTCAGCAGTCCTCCCCCGGGCGGGCGGATGACGGGCCGACCGCCGGCGCACGGGGCGGCCGGCCGCACCCGGGAGAGCCCTCACTCTCCGTGACGATCGGACGGCGCAGCGGCCCGCACACCACCGCCGCGGACCCGCCGAACACCCACCCGGCCCGACACGGCCTAACCTTGAACATGGGCGCTGCGGCGCCGGCGCCGCCCCGGACGGCGGGCACAGCGGTGCCCGCGTCTCGTCACCACGGCGGGTGGGCCGGGGCCCCGGGGCCAGGACCGTCCGGACGCACAGGAGCGCACAGGGGGTTCAGGGGTTCACACGAAGGGACTCACGCCATGGCAGCGACGGACAGCGCGAGGGGCGACGACGTCTACCAGCCCGACGGCGGCGGCGAGATCGTCGACGACAGCGGCATCCTGGACGCCCAGGACACCCTCACCGGGCGGGAGGCCGACCCGTACGACGAGGGCTGGTCGCCACCGGAACGCTCACTCGCGGTCGAGCGCGTCGGCACGACGGCCGAGGAACAGCGTGTGGGGGAAAGCCTCGCCCAGCGGCTGACCGAGGAGCTCCCGGACCCCGCGCTCGACTTCGCCGCCGACGTCGGGGACGGGATCGGCGACGTGTCGGACACCGACGGTGAGCCGCTGGACGGCGAGGTCGGAGCGGCCCGTGCCGGCCGGCTCACCGCCCCGACCGGGCGCATTCCCAGCACCTTCGCCGAGGACGTCGGCATCGACGGCGCCGCCGCCTCCGCCGAGGAGGCCGCCGTGCACATCATCCCGGCCGACGGCGAGTTCCCCTGAGACGACCGCTCTCCCCGGCGGGGCGGCCCGGCCGAGGTCCGGACCGGTGGCCCGGACCGGGAACCGGCTCCGCGAACCGACTCCGAAAGCCGGCTCCAGGGCGGCGACACCACCCGCAGGGAGTAGCCGCCGGGCCCCGGCCGGGACGGCGTCCTCCCCGTCCCGGAGCGCGCGGAACGCACGGCGGCACCTACCGGACCGGCAGCGCGGCCGGTGCCCCCGGCCCACCGGCCGCGACGACACGCCCGCCCGCCGCGGCGCCCGCGACGGGCGGAGGATGGACCATGGAGGGGACCCCGCGAAGCTGAGCCGGAGGGGTTGCGCCCGATCACCCCGCGGGCGGACGAGGGGCCCGCCGCCCCGTACGGGCGGCCGGTACCGACGAGGAGCAGAACAGTACCGGCGAGGCCGGCCGCGAACGCCGGTCGGCCGCCGGTCCCGAGAAGCACCAAGGAGCCAGTATGAACACTCAGCCCGACTCGATTCCGCCGTCCGACCGCATCACCCCCGACGCCCTGCTGCACGTGGGCTCCGAAGGCCCCGTCACGGCCGAGGACATCGTCCTGGCGTCCGGCCGCGACCTCACCCCCAAGAACCTCGCCTGGGCCGAGCAGAAGCTCGCCACCGAGGGCAAGGCGGCCCTCGACCGGCTGCTCCCCTGATCCCCGAGCCCGTCCGCTGACCGGGCCGTGCGGCCCGCGCCGGACTGTCCTACCGCACGATCAGCCCGCACGATCGGCCCGCGCCGCGGTGAAGCCCCGCTGCCGGGCGCCCGCCGGCGGCACCGGCGCCCGCGGCACTCGAGCCGCCGGAGCAGACCGCAAGGCCACGGGTCCGCTCCCGGGAGACGTTCTCCCGGGAGCGGACCCGTGGCCTTGCGTACGGGGCGCGCGGCGCGGCGCTCTCAGCCCTTGCGACCGGCCGTCTCGGCGGTGAGCTGGGGCAGGACGGCGAAGAGGTCGCCGACCACGCCGTAGTCCACCAGCTCGAAGATCGGCGCCTCCGGGTCCTTGTTCACCG